>VEPG01000068.1 GCA_012026975.1 Desulfuromonas sp.
GCAACCAGCAGTCTCGGCCCGAATTCGAAGCACAGGTCGATCAGTTTGCCTTGGATCTGGTTGAACATATCCAGTTGTCCCGTTACGGGCAAGTTTTCGAGCGCCATGTGATCTCTCCCCGGCAAGAAATGTCCCTAGGTTAATGTACCTGCTGGGCCGGAATTCACAAGTTTTGCCGAGCCCTTGCATCGCCCCAGCCGCAACGAATTCCCCACCACGCACACTGAACTGAGCGCCATGGCGGCGGCGGCGTGAATCGGGGCGAGTTTCCCCATGGCGGCAAGCGGCAGGGCGGCCAGATTGTAGGCGAACGCCCAGAAGAGATTCTGACGGATAATCGACATGGTGCGCCGCGACAATTCCAGTGCTTCCTGAAGTTTTTCCAGGCGCGTAATGGTCAATACCAGATCCGAGGTGGCCAACGCGATGTCGGTGCCGCCGGCCATGGCGCAGCCGACATCGGCGAGGGCCAGCGCCGGGGCATCGTTGATGCCGTCGCCGACCATCAGCACGCGCTGCCCGGCAGCGCGGAGTTCCTCGAGGCGGGCACATTTCTCTTCGGGGGTCAATTCGCCGCGCGCCTCGACGATGCCAAGCCGCTCACCCAGTCGACTGGCGGCGGCCTGCCGGTCGCCACTCAGCAGCATGGTCCGGATCCCCGTGCGCCGCAGGGCGGCAAGCAGTTCGGCGGCGCCGGGGCGGGGCGGATCCTCGAACAGCAGTCTGCCCCGATAGCTGCCGGCGTGGGCAACATGGATCACGGTTGCCGTGGTGGCAGGCTCTTCGGGCAGGCCGACCGCATGTTCCTCCAGCAACCGGCGGCTGCCGACCAGCAGCAGTCCTTCCGGAGTTTCCACGGCGAGGCCGCGTCCAGGCAGGGTGCGTATGCCTGCCAACGAGGCAATGTGTAGCCGGCGTCGACGAGCTTCGACCAGGACGCCGCGCGCCAACGGATGGGTGCTCCCCGTTTCGGCGGCGGCCGCCAGGGCGAGCAGCTCTTCCGTGGTGCCTGCCGCTGGCTCGATGGCGGTGAGCCGGGGTTTTCCTTCGGTCAGGGTGCCGGTCTTGTCAAAAGCGGCCACCTCGATAGCGGCGGTTGCTTCGAGGATGTCGCCGCCGCGAAAGAGGATGCCGCCGCCGGCGGCGGCACCACTGGCGACCAGGATGGCGGTGGGGGTGGCGAGGCCGAGGGCGCACGGGCAGGCGATCACCAGCACGGCGACCGCCGCCAGCAACGGCGCCACGGCAGGGTCGGGACGCAGCGTCCAGAACAGCCAGGTTGTGGCGGCAAGCAGGGCGACCAGCGGCACGAACCAGGCGGCGACCCGGTCGGCAAGCTGCTGGATCGGGGCTCGTCGGGACTGCGCTTCCTCGACCAGGCCGGCGACCCTGGCGACGAAGGACTCCGCCGCCGGTCGCTCGATGGTCACACTGACCGCGACAACCAGGTTGAGGGTGCCGGCCAGCACGGCGGCACCGGGTCCGGCAGCCTGTGGCAGCGGCTCCCCGGTGGCGGCGGCACAGTCGATTTCGGTCTCGCCGGCAAGGATGCGGCCGTCCGCCGGAAAGCGCTCGCCGGGACGCACCAGGACGCAATCTCCCGGCCGCAGGACAGTGCTGTCGACCGTGGTCGAGTGTCCTGCCTCGTCAAGCCGCTGGGCGGTGTCGGGGGCCAGCTGCAGCAGTCGATCGACGCCGCTCGCCGCCCTTCGCCGGGCACCGTTTTCGAACAGCCGTCCGGTCAGCAGCAGGGTAACGATCATTGCCGCGGTGTCAAAGTAGACCTCGCCGCCGGTCCACAAGGCATGGACGCTCCCCCCCCAGGCCGCGAGAATCCCGATGGCCACCAACAGGTCCATGCCGGCGCTGCGATGACGGAGGCTGCGCCAGGCGCCGGCCAGGAACGGCCAGCCGCCGTAGAAGACCACCGGGGTCGCAACCACTGCCGCAAACAGCTGCAACAGCCATTTGGTCAGAGACTCCATCCCCTGGAAGTAGCCGGCATAAAGGGCCAGCGAGTACCCCATCAGTTGCATCGACAGAAACAGTGCGGCGCCGAGACGGGTGAGCAGGTCGCGGCGCTCGCGGTCGCGGGCCTGGTGGGCGGCATCGCGGGTGAAGGGCCGGGGAAGATAGCCAAGTTGCGCGACGGCGGCAAAAATCCCGGCGGGGGCGATGCGCGCCGGGTCGAAGCGCACCCGCACGCGGTGGGTGGCGTAGTTGACCCGGGCGGATTCAACCCCGTCGAGAGCGGCGAGAACCTTCTCGTTGAGCCACACGCAGCTGGCGCAGCGCAGCCCTTCGACGACGAAACTCAGCGTGGCGTGATCGCCCTCGGCCTCAACAAAGCGGGCCAGGAACGGGTCGTCGTAGGCAGTGGCAAATGCTCCCTCGGGGAGGCCGGCCTCGCGCCAGTCGCGTTGCCGGTAGAAGCGTTCCAAGCCGGCCCCGGTAATGATCCGGTAAGCGCCCCGGCAGCCATGGCAGCAGAAGTTATGGGTGACCCCATCGATTTCGTCGCAAACCAATTCGGCCGGAGGGATCGGCAGGGCGCAGTGGTCGCAGGCGAGGGCGCCGGTTGGGGCGTTCATCGGGGAGGAAAAGCCAGCAGGAGACGGCGCTGCAGTCGTGCACCGCTCTTCTCGAAGACAATCTCCGCCGTCAATTCGCCGGCAAGGCCGGCCGGCAGTGTCGCCTGGTAGCGTCCCGCAGCGATTTCCCGCAGGGCCAACTGCTGTGGCTGCGGAAGGTCGGCGCGAAAGAGGGTGAGCACACCCCTGGCACCACTGATCGGCTGCTGCCCGATATCGCCGAGGGTGGCCAGCAGCCGGTCGCCGCTGCGCTCGACGGAGATCCGCCAGCCCAGACTGTCGGCGGCGCGCTGCTCGACCAGAGTCTGATTGTAGCGCAGGCCGTGGCTGTAATAATCGGTGTCGGTCACGGCGCTGGTGCCACGGGCGGCCAGGTAAATCGACCAGGCCGTGAAGGCCAGAAAACCGATGCCGAGCAGGATGATCAGCCAGGGTATGGAGCGGGTTCGCGGCATGGTTTATTCAATCGGGGGCTGTCGGTGCTGCCGGCGGGGCAAGCAACAGCAGTTGCTCGCTGGCCAGCAAATGGCCATCGGTGGTCTGCAATTCAAGGGTTGCCGGCAGCGGCAGCTTGCCGAGAGACGCCACCAGGCCGATGTCGATGCGACGTTTTTCGTTGCCCTCTAAAATAATCGGTTGTGCCGGGCCGCGCAATTCCAAGGGGAAGCCGTCTGCCGTGGCTACGATCAAAACCGGTTGCGGGAGCCTTTCGCGATTGACCAGATGCAGGGTGAAGAAGTTGATGGCCTGGCCGGTATCGGCCGGACGCGGCATCAGGGTGGCGTTGCGCGCCACCTTGAGGGCAAGGGGCGCTCGCTCGCCGGCAGCAACCGCCAGGATGCCGGCTACGGCAAGGAGTGCCGCGGCAACCAGCGCCGTGCGCGGGTTGAGCAATGCCCGCACTCCCCGCCCTTCCAGACCGAAGGTATAGCGGATGATCCCGCCCTGGCGGCGGCGCGCCATGACCTCGCGACAGGCGTCGAGACAGCGGCCGCAGTTGATGCACTCGATCTGGTAGCCGTTGCGGATGTCGATGCCGGTGGGGCAGGCGCGCACGCAGGCGCCGCAGCGGATGCAGCGCGGCGCCTCGTCGGGGTGGTAGCGCAGCGTCAGGGTGCCGGGATCGACCAGGACGGTCTGAAAGCGGCCGTAGGGGCAGAATTCCTTGCAGAACAGGCGACGGAGCAGGGCCAGGTCGGTGTACACGACGGCCGCCGTGAAACCGAGCAGCACCCAGGCGGCCCAATGCAGGGTGCCACCCGTCAGCTGCGCAAAAAAAACATATGGGGAGACGAAATACCAGACGAGATTGGTGCCGACCAACAGGGCGAGAAACAGGTAGAGCAACTGCAGCAACAGACGTTGCCTGGTGCTGGCCGGAAGCTTGCCGGCGCTGACCTTGACGCCGATTTTGCGGGCACACCATTCGACCAGGTCGACCAGGGTGGTCTGCGGGCAGGCCCAGCCGCACCAGGCCCGGCCGAAGGCGAGTGTGACCAGCAGAAACAGCAGGATCATGGCCAGGCAGAACAGCAGGAACAGCCATAATGCTTCGATCGGCAGAACCGTCCCGGCGACATGCAGGGTCAGGGTCGTGAAATCGAGACGCAGCAGGCTGTCGCCGCCAATCCGGACAAAGGGGACGATGATAACGAGCAGCGTGCTCAGCCACTGGCAGGCGGTGCGCCACGGGCCCAAAAACTTCAGTTTCTTGAAGTGCTCAGTGCTGAGTGCTGAGTAATGAGTCAAAAGCTTCTGCCTGAACGTACGGGAAAGGGGACAGAATTCAATTCTGTCCCCTTCTCGTGTTGGGGAGGAATGTCGGGAAAGTGGTTATTTGAGCGTCAGCAGGTAGTCGGCCAGCGCATGGATCTCTTCGCGTTTGAGCTGCCCCTCGAAGGCCGGCATCTTGCCGTTGCCCCGACCCTGACCGATGGACATGGCGATCGCCTCGCGATTCTTGCCGTATTCGTAGGTGGCTTTGGTCAGATCGGGCCCGAAGCCACCCTTGGCATCGCTGCCGTGGCACATGGCGCATTTGCCGGCAAACAGCGCCTTAGCGTCCGGCTTTGCCGCCGTGGCTGCGACGGCGGCAGCCGCGGGCGCCGCAGCGGGTTGCTGCGGCTGCGGCGGGGCCGGTTCGGTCGGCTTGACGGCAGCTTCCATCTTGCCGGCCGGCGGGGCGGCCGCGCTTTGCCCGCCGGTTTCGTGCGCCTTCATCTTGACCTGGAATTCGGCGTCGGAACTCCACCCGGAAAGGAGATAGAACGCACAAAAAGCGACCCCCCAGACGATCAGCCCGTAGAAAAGGACAGTAAAGTAGGCCGGGGGGCGCTGCTCGCGGTTTTCGGTGATGCCGTCGAAATCGTGGTGATCGCTATTCGTCATGATACCCTCCAAAGGATCAATCGTCGTCGAGCATGCGGTGCTTGGGTTCTTCCAAACGGCTGCGGTTGCGCTTGCCGCAGGTGCGCAGGACGATCAGGATGAAGACCGCCAACAGGCCGCCGGTCACGCCGAGATAAAGGACCGAAGCCCAGTCCATCAATGCTCCTTGCGGTAGTTGACGAAGTTCGTCAGCTGCCAGACCTTGGTGCTGCCGAGTGCGGCAAAGGACGGCATGCCGTTATCGGTGATGCCATTGTAAATGGTCTTGAACAGGTCGGCGTCCTGATAGCTCTCCGGCTCCAGTTCGGGGCCGATCCCCCCCTCGCCGTGGCTGCCGTGACACGCCGCGCAGTTCTGGGCAAAGAGTTGCTGTCCGGCCTGCATGGATCCCGGATCCTTCGGGAACGGGTTCTTCAGGTCGCCGACCACTGCGGCGGCAGCCGCTTTCGGGATACCGGTGCCGAGTTTCTGCAGATAGGCGACCATCGCGTCCATCTCGGTCTTGCCGTTCAGCGCGGCGATGTCGGCCTCGGTGTAGGGGAAGCCGAGGACCTTCATGCACTTGCGGATGTAACCGGGATCAAGCGGATTCTGGTTGAGGAAGGCATAGGCCGGCATATTCGATTTGGGGATCATGCTGGTCGGCGCCTCCATGTGCTGGGTGTGCCAGGCGTCCGGATACTTGCCGCCGAGCCGTGCCAGGTCCGGGCCGGTGCGCCGCGACCCCCACAGGAACGGACGGTCGTAGACGAACTCGCCTGATTTCGAGTACTCGCCGTAGCGCAGCACGTCCGCGACCAGCGGCCGCACCGTCTGACTATGGCAGTTATTGCACCCCTCGCGAATGTAAACGTCGCGGCCGGCCTGCTGCAGCGGCGTGTAGGGGGTGACCGTGGCGATGCGGTCGGCCTCGGTATTCACCCAGGCGAAGGGAATCACCATGGTGACGATGGTGCCGACCAGGATGGCCAGGGTGGCCAGCAGGAGGAACAGGACCGGTTTCTTTTCCCACATGGTGGTCTTCCTCCTTTCTCAGGCGGCCACGGCGTCTGCCGCGGGTTTGCCGCTGCGCGCCGTCCGTACCAGGTTGTAGATGAAAACCAGAACGCCGGCCAGGTAGATGACCCCGCCGATGGCGCGGATCCACCAGTACGGGTACATCTCGACCAGCGTCTCCATAAAGGTGTAGGTCAGGCTGCCGTCGCTGTTGAGCGCGTGCCACATCCCGGCCTGTTGCAGTCCGGCGATCCACATGCTGACCGAGTAGACCAATTGGCCGATCAGCACCAGCCAGAAGTGCAGGTTGGCCAGCGGGATGCTGTACAGCTCCCGGTCGTAGAGGCGCGGCACCAGGTAATAGATGGCGGCGAACAGCACCATCGACACCCAACCCATGGCCCCCATGTGCACATGCCCCGGCACCCACTCGGTGTAGTGGATGAAGGCCGAGAAGGTCCGGATCGCCTGCGACGGCCCCTGCAGCGTCTGCAGGCCGTAGAAGGTGATCCCCAGGATCAGGAACTTGACCAGGTAGTTCTCGCGCATCTGGTGCCACTGCCCGTTCATCGACAGGTAGCCGTTGAAGACCGAGCCCCAACTGGGCGCGATCAGCATGATCGAGAAGGCCATCGCCAGCGTCTGCACCCAGTCGGGAACCGGGGTCCAGAGCAGGTGGTGGGCACCGGTCCACAGATACATGAAGACCAGCGACCAGAAGGCGATGATCGAGATGCGGTGGCTGAAGATCGGCACCCCGGTCGATTTGGGAAGAAAGTAGTAGAAGACCGCCAGCGGCGGAGCGGTCAGGACCATGGCCACGGCGTTGTGGCCGAACCACCACTGCACATTGGCGTCATTGGTGCCGGCGTAGGCCGAGTAAGACTTGAACAGCGACACCGGCACCTCGGCGGCATTGACCAGGTAGAGCACCGCCACGCCGACCAGCGCGGCCATCATGTACCAGAGCGAGATGTACATCTGCTCCTCGCGGCGCCTGACGATGGTCATGATGATATTCACCGAAAAGACCACCCACAGGACCACGACCATGATGTCCACCGGCCACTCCAGTTCGTGATACTCCTTGGAGGTGGTGTAGCCGAGCAGCAGGGTGACGGCGGCGGTGATGATGGTGGCGTTGAAGAGCCAGAGCTGGAATCTGGCCAGGCCGTCGCTCCATAGCGGCGTCCGGCAGAGGCGCTGCACCATGTAGTAGAAGAGGGCGAAGAAGCTGCCGATCCCCCAGCCGTAGATGCCGGCGTTGGTGTGCAGCGGGCGGAGCCGTCCGTAGGTCAGATAGGGCGGCAGGTTCAGGGCCGGTTCCACCAACTGGAAGGAAATCAGCACGCCGACCAGTACGGCCACCACCCCCCAGAGGATGCTCCAGACGATAAAGCTGCGCACAATGGCATAGTTGTAGGGTGGTGTCTCCATGGCGCCTCCCGGCGAAAGAATGAAGTAATTCCAGATAGTTTAAGACTAAGAACGGTAAAGTCAAGAAGATCTAATAATTACTAAATCGGTCATAAATATACGGAGCACGAATGCCTCTGTCAACCGAAAAGTTCCACAGGTTACAATGAGTTGGATTGAATGTCCGGATATGGTAGCTTTCTGCCGTACCGCGAACCTCATGCCCAAGGACTCTCAGTGCGCACCACCCTCAGCCGGAAACTGCTTTTTTACACCGGCAGCATCGTCGTGGTGCTCCTGCTGGCGGCCTTCCTGATCCTCGAGCGCAGCCAGGCACAAGCCTGGAACGATTACCTCTATACCCAGAGCCTGGCCTTTTCCCGGCTGGCCACACCTGAACTGCTCAAACGGTTTCGCGGCGTTTTCCCGCCGGAGACGCCGGCTGAAGTGTCGGCCATGGCCGAGTCCCTGGCCCTGAACCGCGACCTGGTACAGTTCTCCCTGGTATCGCCGAGCGGGCGCCGCCTTTACCAGTCACCGCCGTTCCCCTCGTTTGCCAGCCTTGACCTTCAGCTCTTTACCGACGAAGACCTGGCCGGTCGCGTTGCCAGCGGCCGCGGCAGCGTGCGTACGCGCTCGCTCCCGGACGGACGGCGGCTGCTTGACCTGCTCGAGCCGGCCTTCGGTCCATCCGGGCAGCAGGTTCTTGCCGTGCGCTACCTGATTTCCTACGACTCGGTTGATGCCCGGGTCGCGGCTTTCCGCCGCCAGTTTCTGGCAACCGCCGGCGCCGCGGTACTGCTCTGCATCCTGCTGGTCGGGTTGGCAACACGCCGCGTCATGGGGCCGATCCATTCGCTGACCAGCGGAGCCAGGGCGATTGCCGGCGGCGACCTGGCCACCCGGATTCCTCCGGCCGGACACGATGAAATCGGGACGCTGGCCCAGGCGTTCAACGACATGGCCGTCAGCCTGTCCCGCAGCCAGGAGGAGTTGACCGGCAAGAATCAGGAGTTGAGCCGGGCCAACGACGAACTGCGCCAGATGCAGGAACAGCTTCTGCGCAGCGAACGCCTGGCGGCGATTGGCCAACTGGCCGCCGGCGTGTCCCACGAGATCGACAACCCGGTCGGGATCATTCTCGGACTGGCCGAACTGCTGCTGGAAGAGACTCCCGAGGGCGACCCGCGGCGGGACGACCTGCTGGCGATCGTCGAGGAGTGCCGGCGCTGCAAACGGATCACCGGCGGCCTGCTCGGTTTTGCCCGGCCGGTGGAGCCTCACCATGACCTGGTCGATCTCGGTCGTCTGATCAGTGCCACGGTGGAAAGCCTGCGTCCGCAGAAGCTGTTCCGCGATCTCGGCATGGATCTGGCGCTCCCGGCGCACACCGTGGCGGTCGCCGGCGATGCCGACCAGCTGCGCCAGGTGCTGGTCAATCTGCTGCTCAATGCCGCGCAGGCGCTTGCCGGGGAGGGGCGCCTGGCCATTGCCCTGTCCGTGGTCGGCAGTCGCGCCGAACTGATCATCGATGATGATGGGCCGGGAATCCCTCCGTCGGAGCGCGAGCACATCTTTCAGCCGTTTGTCACCACCAAGGCGCCGGGGGTAGGGACCGGCCTTGGCCTGGCCCTGTGCCGCAAGTTGGTCGAGGCGCATGGGGGAACAATTGCCGCCGAAGCATCGCCGTCGGGCGGAGCCCGCTTGCTGGTCACTCTGCCGGCAACGGGGAAAAATAACTTTGACAAGATTCCTGTGAACTCTTTAGGATAGGAAAAATTTTCTTTAACCCTTTTGCGTCTGCCCGAATGAATCACGTTCTGACTCTTCTTAATGATGACCTGCGCCGTGTCGAGCTGCAGTTCCGCGAGGATCTGGCTTCGAGGGTGCCGCTGATTCGCAAGGTCGGCGAGTATGTTCTGGCCAGCGGCGGCAAGCGGGTCCGGCCGATGCTGGTGCTGCTCAGCGCCCGTTTGGCTGGCTACCAGGGCGAAGCTCACATCGGTCTGGCCAGCGTGGTCGAATTCATTCATACGGCCACCCTGCTGCACGACGATGTGGTCGACGGCGCCGTGCTGCGCCGTGGCCAGGATTCGGCCAACTCCGTGTGGGGGAACGAGGCCAGCGTGCTGGTTGGCGATTTCCTCTTCGCCAAGTCGTTTTCGATCATGGTGCGCGGCGGCAGTCTGGCGGTTCTGCAGGCGCTCTCGGATGCCACGACAATGATGGCGGAAGGGGAGGTGCTGCAGCTGGTCAGCACCTGCGACCTTGACCTCGCCGAAGAACGCTATATCGAAGTGGTCCAGAACAAGACGGCCGTGCTGTTGGCCGCAGCCTGCCGCTGCGGAGCCATTCTCGGCGCGGCACCGACTCCCCGGGAAGAAGCGCTGGCCGCTTACGGCATGGATCTCGGCATTGCCTTCCAGTTCATGGATGACGCGCTCGACTATGTGGCTGACCAGGCCGAATTCGGCAAGGCGCGCGGCCACGACCTGCTCGAAGGCAAGGTCACCCTGCCGCTGATCCACGCGTTGCGCTGCTGTACCGCCGAGGAACGCCGCCGGGCCGAGGAAATCGTTGCCGGCAGCGAACTCCCCCAGGACGATCTCGATACGATCATCAACCTGATCGAAGCCTATGACGGCATCGCCTATACCCGGCAGCGTGCTTGTGAACTGGTCGAAAGCGCCAAGCTCCATCTGGCGGTCTTCCCTCCGGGGGAGGTGCGCGATGCCATGTTCGAGTTGGCCGACTACGTCGTTCAGCGTTCCAAATAATAAGCAATAATCCCTTTTGTAGCGTCGCTGACCTTTTCTGGTATAATTCCCCTCGGGCCTGCGATGCTGCTGACGGGAAGCGCCCGCACCCGGCCCGCAGGAGATGTTTTATGCGTGATCGCCCCATCGTTCTCACCGTTGATGATAATCAGGCTTTTCTCGGTACGCTGGCCGTGCTGCTTGAACGACTGCATTTCGAAGTGCTGCCGGTGACAGGGTCCCGCGATGCCATCGACCTGGCGCGGGTGGCGCGACCGCAGGTCATCACCCTGAACATGCAGATGCCGGACATGGACAGCCTGGCCTTTTTGCGCGCCCTGCGCGCCGACGAGGAACTCGCCGACATGCCGGTCATCATGATTACCGGCATCCGCGAAAAACAGCGGGTCTGGGAGGCGATGAGTCTCGGCTGCATCGAGGTGCTCGACATGCCGCTCGAACTGAACCGCCTGCACCAGGCGCTGCAGCGCTGCAATCTCTATCCGGAAGGGCGCCGCCGCTACCTCCGCGCGCCCTATACGAAGCGCGTGGAACTTGTCGTTCGCGGCGAGGTTATGCAGCTCAATGCCGTGACGCTCTCCGAGCGGGGGATCATGGTGCGCATGCCTAATCCGCTGCCG
>VEPG01000064.1:0-9542 GCA_012026975.1 Desulfuromonas sp.
GCAAAGCCGGCATAGACGGCGGAGAGCTGGCGAATTTTGACAATGAGGATCAGCAGCAGCCCGGCAATAACCCAGGAGGCGACGTCAAAACGGGAAATGTGCTGTTCGCTTATCGACATGACGATTCAATCGGCCGAAAATAGAGGGTCTTTCGGAAACGACGGCGGTTACTGAAAAGCATGGTTAATGAGGCGGGGGAGATTTGTCAAGAAAAACACGGACCGAAGATCGCTCGAAGTACCGATAGGCGCCTCTCCCCGGCACCCGAGGCCAATGCGCCCGCAGCGATGAAGACAAACCCGACCGCCACGACCAGGGGTTGCGCTCACCTCTGGCTGCAGACTGCCAGCGGATCAGGGACGTGCACCAGTCACGGGACAAACCCGGATCACATCTCGACCCGGGTGACAACGCCCTGCAGTTTGCTCGCCGGCAGTTGGTTGAACTGCACGAAGTTGGGAGTATTCCTTTTGAGGATGGCAAAAAGACGCCAGGCCGGGTTGCCGGTGGTGATATCCTCGATGCCGTAGAAGATCACCTTTTCACGGATACCGTTGTCACGGAGGATCTGCTCGATGTCGAGCCGTTCCATGTAACCGGCACGAATCTGAAACGACTCCAGACCGGGATCGATCTCCTCCTGGCAGAAAAACACCCCAAACGGTTCGTCGGTGCGCACGATGGAGATAAATACGTTGCGCTCATAGACGATGTTGCTGCGCAGCATGCAGTGAATCACGTAGGGGGGGACGACCGGGGCCTCGCGGGTGAAGAACAGCCCGGTGCCAGGGATGCGCCCGCGCTCGTAGATCTGCCGATAGCTGGTCAGGAACGTTTCCAGATCAAGGGGTCTGAGCGCCAGATAGAGCGCACGCTGCCCCTTGGTCCACAGCAGGATGGTCACCAGCGGAATGGCCCCGATCACCAGCGACCAGTAGCCACCATGAGGGAGTTTGTTGAGATTGGCCGTGAGAAAGGCAAAATCCACCAAGGTCACGAACAGGGCGATCGGCACCTTCCACTTCTTGGTGGTGCGGGCGAAAATCATGGTCATCATCACCCCGGTGATGGCCATGGTGCCGGTCACTGCCAACCCGTAGGCCGCCGCCAGGTTCTCGGAGCGCTTGAAGAGCAGCATGATGAAGATGACCAGTAGCAGCAGCAGCCAGTTGACCGTGCCGATGTAAATCTGCGACTTGAGATGGGTCGAGGTATAGCTGACCCGCATCAGCGGCAGGAGGCGGGTGGTGATCGCCTGGTAGACGATGGAGTAGACGCCGCTGATCAGCGCCTGCGACGCGATCACCGTGGCCAGGATGGTGAGGATCAGAAACGGCACGTAGAGCAGCGGCGCTTCCCACTGCACCATGCCGAACAGGATGTTCTCCGCGTCCGGGTGGATGATGAGGTAGGCCCCCTGCCCCAGGTAGTTGATAACCAGGGCGACAAAGACGAAGTACCAGGCGCGGATGATCGGTTTGCGGCCGAGATGGCCCATATCTGCGTACAGGGCTTCGCCGCCGGTGGCACAGAGGATCACCTCGGAGAGGACGAAAAAACCGGGCAGGCCGTTGCTGGCCAGGAAATGAAGGCCATACCAGGGACTGAGTGCCTTGAGTACTTCGGGATGGGTGGCAACGGAGATTCCACCGGAAACCGTGAGAGCAAGGAACCAGAGCACCATCAGTGGACCGAAGGCGCGGGCTACCTTATCGGTCCCCTTGTACTGGAAGATGAACAGCCCAATGGCGATGGCGACGGCAATCGAAACCACCACGGCTTGGGAAAGCTCTTCGAGGCCGGGGATCAGATGCATCCCTTCCACGGCAGAGAGAATCGAGATGGCCGGGGTGATGACGCCATCGCCGAGCAGCAATGACACGCCGATATAGGAGAGAAAAGTGACGAAAGCCAGCTGCCGTCCCGGCTTGAGCATGCGCACCAGGATTTCGCGCAGGACGATGGTCCCCCCCTCCCCCTTGCGGCCAAGGCTCATTGCCAGCCAGGCATATTCCACGCTGACCAGAATGAGCAGGGTCCAGACGATCAGGGAGAGGATGCCATAGACGTTATCGGGCGTCGGCCTGGTGAAAGCGACGATGACCGTGAGGGTGTAGATCGGGCTGGTGCCGATGTCACCAAAGACCAGCCCCATCGACTTGATGATGCCGCCCCAGAAGGACGTGCCACCATGATGGGCGTTGCCGGAGAGCTGGTGGGTGGCTGGCGGATGGGACTTGATCGACGATGGGGATTCGTTTTCTGGCATGGGTAGCTTCCTGGCTACAACAAAGGTTGATGCCGCCGGGATGCACACTGGAAGAGTCACAAAAAAATGACGCCGGCAAGAGACCGGCGTCATGGTTGGCGCTGTCGGTTGCCCTTCCAAATGCCTACGAGGTTAGCTGACGGGCTCGGGCTTGAAAGTGCCCTATCCCTGAGCGTCCGGTCCGGACGCCGGCAGAGAATTCGCCCCCGTTTCGTGGGTCCCCCGCACCCGCTCGCAAATGAACGGGTCTCGGCTGCATTTGGTTGGATTATCCCGCTTCATCTCCTCTTCTGTCAATAGCCTCAAACACACGCACCGCTCTCCCTGGCATGAACGTGAAGAGATGCCATTGACCGGCGCTGTCATCCCGACGCTGTTCGCCGCTAAGCCGCCACCCCGGAAGAAGTCGAGGTCTCCGCCACCTTGGCCTTCAACCCCTCCAGCAGTTCCATCCGCTGCCGCACGTAATCCTTGTAATCGCGCGCGAAGGTATGGTGCAGTTCATGGAACATCGCCGTGTTCTTCGCTTCCAGCATTTCCAGCAACAGCGCCTTTTCCTGTTCCGTAATCTCGAGCTTCATAAATTGCCTCCGCATCGTGGAGTCAACTTCCGCTGCTACTTGCTCTTTTCTACCATGTATTTTACCGCAGAGCGGACATCGTCGTCACTCAGGCCGGCCTGCCCGCCCCGGGGAGGCATGGCCCCCTTGCCGTGGATGGCGCTGTCGACCAGGTGATCGAAGCCGAGTTTGATATGGGGGCTCCAGGCGTCCTTGTCGCCGACTTTGGGAGCGCCGGCCACCCCGGCGGCATGGCAGACCGCACAGACCTGCATATAGACTTCCTCACCTTTAATTAACGCCAGGCCTTGCAGGGCGGCCCCGGATTTTTTCGACACGTCGGCGGCAAAACCGAAGGTCGCGCAGCACAAAAACAGAAACATGAACGCAATCAGCGGGACGGTTCGAAAATGCATGGGAATTCTCCTAGCCAACGGCTTGCCATCAGCCGACCTGACGCGACAGGTAGAGCTGGATACCGACCTGTTCGATCTGGTCGTTTTGCTCCTCCAGCCAGTCGATATGCGCCTCCTCGTCCTTGAGGATCGCTTCGAGCATGATTTTGGTGTTGTTGTCGCCGACCTCGCCCGCCAGGCGGATGGTCTCGTTGTATTTCTTGATGGCATCGGCCTCGGCGTTCCAGTCCTTCTTATGCATTTCCTCGACCTTCTTGCCGATGGTAATGGGCCCGAGCTTGGACAGGACCGGCTTGCCTTCGAGGAACAGGATGCGCTCGATGAGTTTTTCGGCGTGCTTCATCTCCTGAATGGAGCGTTTCTTGACCGCTTCGGCAAGGCGATCATAGCCCCAGTTTTCGCACATTTCGGCGTGCACGAAATACTGGCTGATGGCCCCCAGCTCTTCACTCAGTCTGGCGTTGAGTTCCCCAATGAGCTTCTCGTTCCCTTTCATGGCTGTTCCTCCCTCGATGTGATCCGAAGCATTCGGTGCGACCTGGAACGGTCGACATATCAATGATAAGGATAGCAACCAACCGTCAGCTTTCAAGCTGGCCCGGAAATCATGTCTGCAGTGTCGGGTTGATGCGGTCGCTTCAGGCGGGGACGGAACGGGTCAGCGTGAATCACATTCCCTTCATGAGCTTCATGGTGATCACTTTGATCGCCAGGTCGGCGGAGGCGGCGCGCAGAACGCAGCCGCCGGCACCGGGATGCCCGCCCCCGCCGTAGTTGCGGCAGAGTTCGCCGACGTTGACGGTGCAGGTTCGGTTAAAGATGCTGTGGCCGATATTCAGGGCCACGAATTTGCGCTCCGGCCCCCACTGAATCCGCAACGAGACGTTGCATTCCGGAAAAGCGGCATAGACCAGGAAGCGATTGCCGGCCGGCACCTGCTCCACCCCGCGATAATCCGTCACCACGACATGGCCATGCACCTGCGAGTGCTGCAGCAGGAACTCGTGGAACTGCCGGTCTTCGTGCTCCAGAGTGGCAATCCGCTCCCGGACATCCGGGTCGCCGAGCAGCGCCGTCACCCCCTTGCTCCTGATCCGCTCGACGAGGCTGACGAAAAGGTTGCGGAAATCGCCCTTCAGCCCGGTGCGCGGATCGACCAGGAACCCCAGGAGGATGGTTTCTTTGGGACGGGTGATGTCCTCGATCGTCAGGTTGGCGGAATCGAAGCGGTCGGTCTCGTCGACCAGGCGGGCATAGGGATGGAGTCTGGGCGAGGCATAGTGGCCGTAGACGACCCTGGCCACGCTCGGGGCCGCCGCGTCGTAGGCGCCCTTGAACGCCCCTTCGGGCATGAGCGTATGGGCATGGTGGTCGAACCACATCCCGGCTTCGGGATGGTAGGGGACGTTGGCGAGAATATCGTTGCGGGTGATGGCGATCTTGCGATCGGTGATGTCCTGCGGGTGAACCACCAGGATCTCTTCCACCGGCTCCATTTCGGAGATGAGGACTGCTGCCGTCAAGCCGTCGAGATCACCGCGCGTTACCAGTCGCATAGGCTTTATCGTCCTTTGCCTGCATCGATTATCCCCCTGATATCACTTCTGATCCGGCGATGCAAGAGCGTGCGGCCGACCGGCTCCGCGACTATCCTTTTTTGGTTCGATGCCCGGGTTTGGCCAGAATTTCCAGGTAAAACGAGGGAAGCTGCTCTTCCTCGGCCCGGGAGATGGCCTTGTTGATGTCGGCGACGTGGATCACGTCGGCACTGGCTTCATCCGCACCGAACCGGCAGGCGAAATCCCAGAAGTCGACATCGGGGGGGAGCGGCTTGCGGCGTTCTCTCTGCAGGTACTTCTTCACTTCGTGTTTGATGGCTTCGACCAGCCTCGGCGCCTTGATCTTCGGATGGGACATTTGAAAGGTTTTTTTCATAATATTTTCCCGGGAAAATGGTTGAGTGTGAGTGCCGTCGCTACGCTACAGGACCAGCCCGGCATGTCCCGGGCAGAGTTTCTCGCGCATGGCGGCGACCTCGGTGCTTTCCAGGTATTCGTCGAAGGTCATGGTCCGGTCGATGAAGCCGCCGGGGAGGAATTCAACGATCCGGCTGGCGACCGTCGACAGGAACTTGTGATCGTGGGAGGCGAAGAGGATCACTTCCGGGTAGGCGATCAGCCCGTTGTTGAGGGCAGTGATCGACTCCAGGTCGAGGTGGTTGGTCGGTTCGTCGAAGATCAGCGCGTTGGCCCCGGTGAGCATCATCCTGGCCAGCATGCAGCGGACCTTCTCGCCGCCGGAGAGGACGGTGGCCTTCTTGGTCGCCTCGTCGCCGGAAAAGAGCATGCGGCCGAGAAAGCCGCGGGCGAAGCTCTCCCCCTCGCCGGGGGCGAACTGGCGCAGCCAGTCGATCAGGGTGAGCTCTTCGCCGAAATAGCGGCTGTTGTCCTTGGGAAAGTAGGCCGTGGTGACGGTGACGCCCCAGCGGAAGCTGCCGCTGTCGGCCTCGAGTTCCCCGGCCAGAATCTGGAAGAGGGTCGTCTTGGTCTGGCTGTCGCCGCCGACAAAGGCGATTTTGTCCCCCTTGTTGATCGTCAGGGTGAAGTTGTCCAGCACCTTGACGCCGTCGACCGTCTTGCACAGATCCTTGATTTCGAGGATGACGTCGCCGCAGGCACGTTCCGGCTTGAAGACCACGAAGGGATATTTGCGCGAGGAGACCGGCATCTCCTCGATGGTGAGCTTTTCCAGCAACTTCTTGCGCGAGGTCGCCTGGCGGGCCTTGGAGGCGTTGGAACTGAAGCGCTGGATGAACTCCTTGAGTTCGCTGGCCTTTTCGGTGACCTTGCGGTTCTCTTCCTGCTTCTGTTTGAGGGTCAGCTGACTGGCCTCGTACCAGAAGTCGTAGTTGCCCACATAGACGGTGATCTTGCCAAAGTCGATGTCGGCGACATGGGTGCAGACCTGGTTGAGGAAGTGGCGGTCGTGAGAGACGACGATCACCGTGTTCTGAAACTGGGCGAGGAACTCCTCCAGCCAGGCGATCGACTTGAGGTCGAGGTGATTGGTCGGCTCGTCGAGCAGCAGCACGTCGGGGTTGCCGAACAGCGCCTGGGCCAGCAGCACGCGGACCTTTTCACCCCCTTCAAGCTCCTTGACCTTCTTGTGACGCAGCGCCTCGGGGATGCCGAGACCGTTGAGGAGCACCGCCGCCTCCGACTCGGCCTCGTAGCCGTTCATCTCGGCAAACTCGGCCTCCAGTTCCCCCGAGCGGATGCCGTCCGCTTCGGTGAACTCCCCCTTGGCATAGATCGCCTCGCGTTCGGCCAGAACCTTGTAGAGCTGTTCGTGCCCCATCATCACGGTGTTGAATACGGTCTCCTCGTCGAAGGCGAAGTGGTTCTGGCGCAGCATGGCGATCCGTTCGCCGGGGCCGACCGAGATCTCCCCCCTGTCCCCTTCGAGCTCCCCGGCAAGGATCTTCAGGAAGGTCGATTTGCCGGCGCCGTTGGCGCCGATCAGGCCGTAGCAGTTGCCGGGGATGAATTTGATGTTGACGTCTTTGAAAATGACCCGCTTGCCATAGGCGAGGGCCACGTTGTGCGCGCTGATCATGGCTGACAATATCCTTGTTTTCGCGAAATAAAAAACCACAGGGGTGACCCCTGTGGTTCACATGCCAGGCGCTTGTACCACCGAAGCCCGGTTCAGGGCAATCGATTAATCATCGCTGCGGCGTTTTCTTGCTGAGCCACCCCAGGAATTGCACGCAGGTGGAACTCTTGTTGACGTGCTGTCCCCCCTTGCCGGAGGGGCGGACGAACCGTTCCTCCAGATCTTCCTTGCGGACATCCATGGGCTCCATCCGCCGACGCAGTTCCGCGTTCTTCTCCGGTGAGATGGCAAAGGCGAGGGTCATGGCCATGCTTTCGGGTGCCCCCCGGTCGGTGGCATCGGTCAGCCGACAGGGCCGCCGGTCGCCGCCCGCATCTGCTCTTCCTGAACCATGGCGAGCAGTTCTTCCTTTTGCGGGCGATAGATCAACATGGCGGCGGCGGAGAGCGCGATCAGCACATAGAGATCCACGGCGTTCTTCCCCAGGAGGAAGAGCACGAAGCCGAAGATGCCGATGCTCTCGGAGAGCGCCAGGGCGACCATCATGGCACTGACGTACTTCTGCAACAATGGCTGGCTGAACGCGGGGGCCGGCTTGCTGGCGGCGTTACCCTTCCCGGCCAGAACCAGCCGGCGGATGTGCCTGGTGGCAAAGAGGATGATAAACGCGAGGGCGTAAAAGACCGCCCGCAGGATATCGAGCACCTCCGGCGCCATTGCGACCTTGACGGTCTCGCCGATCTGCGTCGCGACGAGCAGGTAGATGGCCAGGGAGAAGAGCATGGCGCCCCAGATGAACTTCATCGTGGTCAGCCCCTTGTCGAGTTCGGCATCGCTGATCATTGCTGGTCTCCGTCAGATTGAGGGATAGAAAGTGGCCCCATTGCCAGGGGCGCTCTCCGCCCGGACCCGGCCAGGCAACGGTGCACTCAATCCACCCGCTGCCGATAGGCGTTCAGAAAACGCGCATCCTCGGCGTAAGTGACCGGATAGATGAACGGTACCGGCTGCGGCTGCATGTTGGCGTCAACATTCCAGAAGGTGAACAGGCAGGAGTTAGAAAGCGCCTTGTCGCCGGCGGTGCGGCTGAAGCGTTCGATATCCGACTGCACGGAGATGGTCGTCCTGCCCGTGTAAACCACCCGGGCGGTGAACTTCAACTGGTCGCCGAGCAGTACCGGCTGATTGAAGTTGATGCGGTTCACCCGGCACGGCACCGCTCGGTTCGGAGCCGCCATCTCGGCCGCCAGCGCGGCCAGTTCATAGGCCTTCCTGATCAGATACCCGCCGAATATGGTCTTGGGCACGTTCTCCTGTTCGGGATAGGCCCGGCAGGTCGATTCCAGCACCAGCGACCCGGCCCGCAATCCGCAGAAACTCGGCTCTTCCTGCTCCTTGTGCAGTTTCTTCAGAAAGAGGTATTCGTCCAGCGAGGGCATCTCCTCCGCCTTGACCAGACTTTCATGATAAGCCTGTCGCCGCTGTTCGGCCTTCCGGTAGCGCTTCTCGTCCACCTCGGTCTGATACGACAGGGGCGGCAGGACCAGACTCCTGGCCTCGCCGCTGTCGGTCGAGCGCGCCACCATGGTGAAATAACAGCTCGCCAGGTGGCTTGAACCCGCCCCCAGGCACTCCACGCGGATGCCAACCTCCATCGAGGATTTGCCCACATGATTGATCTGCGCGGAGAATACCAGGTCATGTTTGGTATCGGCCGGATTTCTCAGGACGATGCTGTTCACGGCAGCCGTGACCACGCGGGCTTCCGGATAAAAACGATGCACATAGGCAAGCGCGGTGTTTTCCGCCACCTTGTCGAGCGTCTCCAGCAGCTTGCCGAAACGGATGTTGCCAACCATTTCACCGTCACGCGCCAGAAAACGCCTGGCCAGGGTCGGGTCGGTCGAAAATGGCAGGACGAACAGATACCGGGTGTCATGGGGCGTCATGCCCCCATGGTCCTGGCCGGTTCCTTCGTGTGTCGTCATGAACTGGCTCCCTTAAAGGGTGATGACTGGTCGCTATCGGCCATGCCTGAAGCAGGTTCCGTGTCTTATCCATCATGCTTCCAACTTCGCAAAAAAACAAGGCTCCGACTGACAAGCGGCTTGTCAGTCGGAGCCTTGAGCGAAAGTTGGTGGAGGTGGCGGGAATCGAACCCGCGTCCGAAAATCATCCACGTCAGGCGTCTACATGCTTAGTCCGCGTTTTAAGTTAACCCTAGGGTCTCCCACGGACGGGATCCCTTTCGGGCGAGCCTGCTAAATTTCGCTCCGGCGCCACAGGCACTCGCCAAAACTAGCCCATTTAATGACATCCCGAATCCCCCATGGGCGAGAAGTTCCGGGATGTGGTCGCCTAATTAGGCGGCCAGTGCGTAATGAACGTCGTTGTCGGCGTTTATTAAGTTGGGCTTGTTACGGAGCCAGCCCACTCCGGCATGCAACCTGCGCTTCCAATCCCCGTCGAAACCTGGGCACCCCCTTTGAAAATCGGTGGAACTGTTGAATCGTTGAGTTGTTAACGACTCAACCACTTAACGCCATTTGCTTTTTTCAAATATCGCATAAATTCAACGAAACTTCAATGCGTTGGTCTGGCCTACTTCGACCTGTCCCTGATGGCGCGGTCGGCCTCGCGCTCGAACTGCTGGCGCTTGAGGGTCTCGCGCTTGTCATAGAG
>VEPG01000064.1:9552-10570 GCA_012026975.1 Desulfuromonas sp.
CGAAACCTGGGCACCCCCTTCGAAACCTGTGCAGAGCTTGAAACAACATCCGGTGAATCGCAAAAATAGCGATAGGGATCGGTTTGCGGTGATCATTCAACAGATTTCGTGTTTCCTCTGTGACGATCTTCAGCTTGCCGGTCCCTAGGCTTATTTATACTATCGCATAAATCCGGCGATTTTTCAACTTGTTGCAACCGCCTACCGCGAACGGTCCCGGATGGCGCGGTCGGCCTCGCGCTCGAACTGCTGGCGCTTGAGAGTCTCTCGCTTGTCGTAGAGCTTCTTGCCGCGGGCCACGCCGATCTCCATCTTGGCGCGGCTCTCCTTGAAGTAGATCTTCGTCGGCACCAGCGACAAACCCTTCTCCTCGGCCTTGCGGATCAGCTTGGCGATCTCGCTGGCGTGCAGCAGCAGCTTGCGCACCCGCAGCGGGTCGTGATTTTCGCGGTTCCCCTGCTCGTAGGGGAGGATGTGCATGTTCTCGACAAAGACCTCGCCGTTGCGGATACGGCAATAGGCCTCCTTGAGGCTGACGTGCCCCAGGCGCAGCGATTTGACCTCGGTCCCCTGCAGGACCAGGCCGGCCTCGAAAACCTCGTCGATGAAGTAGTCGTGGTAGGCCTTCTTGTTGCTGGCAATCAGCTTGATGCCCATAAAAACCGTGAACAGTGAAAAGTAAAAAGTGAACAGCAAAAACGTGACTAGTGACCAGAACAACCCAGAGGAGGTGGCGCACCAGTCTCCGCCGGGGCAACCATGCCCCCGGAGACAATCAACTTGAACGCCTCGTCGACCGTCATCCGCAGTTCCAGTATATCCTCCTCCGGGACCAGCACATAGAAGCCGGAGGTCGGCAGCGGCGCGGTAGGAATGAAGACATTGACCAGCCGGTGCGGCGTGACCTGCTGCAGCTCCCATTCGCTGACACAGGAGATTAAGCCAAGGGACAAGATGCCGAGGCGCGGGTACTCGCTCAGCAAGACCATGCGAAAGCGACCCATGTCCTTGCTGAAGA
>VEPG01000036.1 GCA_012026975.1 Desulfuromonas sp.
TGGCCCTCGGCCTCCTCTTCCTGCGCAACGCCGCGGCGACCATCATCCCCTCGCTGGCCCTGCCGCTCTCCATCGTCGGCACCTTCGCCGCCATGTACCTGCTCGGCTTCTCGGTCAACAACATCTCCCTGCTGGCCCTGACTTTGGCCGTCGGCTTCGTGGTCGACGACGCCATCGTCATGCTCGAGAACATCGTGCGCCACATCGAACGCGGCGAAGGGGTCATGGAAGCCACCCTCAAGGGGTCGAAGGAGATCGGCTTCACCATCGTGTCGATGACCATCTCCCTGGTGGCCGTGTTCATCCCGGTGGTCTTCATGAAGGGGATGCTCGGGCGCCTGCTCAACGAATTCGCCATCACCATCTCGGTGGCGATCCTGATCTCCGGCTTCGTCTCGCTGACGCTGACGCCGATGCTCTGCAGCCGCTTCCTGCGCCCGCACCGGGGCGAAGCCCACGGCCGCTTCCATCGGGCCATGGAAGCGGTCTTCCAGGGGATGTACAGTTTCTACGAAGCGTCGCTGACCCGGGTGCTGCGCCTGCGCCGCACCATCCTGGCCGGCACGGTGATCCTGACTCTGGTTACCGTCTGGCTCTTCACCAAGGTGCCGAGCGGCCTGCTTCCCAACGACGATATCGGCGCCATCTCCGTCTCCACCGAGGCCGCCCAGGGGATCTCCTTCGAAGAGATGAAGCGTCACCAGCAGCAGCTCGCCGAGATCGTCGCCAAGGATCCGAACGTCGAGGTCTTCATGTCCTCGGTCGGCGGGGGCGGCAGCCGCGGCGGCAGCAACGCCGGCTCCATGTTTCTCAAGCTGAAGCCGCGCAAGGAGCGCAAGCTCAACGCCGACCAGGTGATCCAGCAGCTGCGCCCCAAGGTCGCCCAGGTGCCGGGGATCGCCATGTATCTGCAGAATCCGCCGCCGATCCGGCTCGAAGCCCAGATCTCCAAGGCCCAGTACCAGTACACCCTGCAGAGCCCGGACACCGTCGATCTTTACCGCTACGCCGAGCAGCTGGAAGGGAAGCTCCGGCAGCAGCCGCTGCTGCTCGACGTCACCAGCGACCTGCAGCTGAAGAATCCGCAGATCCAGGTCGATATCAACCGCGACAAGGCCGCCGCGCTGGGACTGACCGTCGAGCAGATCGAGGACGCCCTCTACTACGCCTACGGCTCAAGGCAGATCTCGACCATCTACGCCCCCAACAACCAGTACAACGTGGTCCTCGAAGTACTGCCGCAGTACCAGCAGGACGCCCAGGCCCTGAACCTGCTCTACGTCCGCTCGGCGAAGAGCGGCGCCCTGGTGCCGCTCGCCACGGTCGCCTCGCTGCGCCGCACCATCGGGCCGCTGTCGGTCAACCATCTCGGTCAGCTCCCGGCGGTCACCCTCTCCTTCAACCTCAAGCCGGAGACGCCCCTGAGCACCGCCGTCGCCGAGATCGAGCAGAGTGCCGCCGAAACGCTCCCGGCCGGCTTCACCACCAGCTTCCAGGGGGTGGCCCAGGCCTACAAGCAGTCGACCACCGGCCTGGTGGTGCTGATCATCATGGCGATCGTGGTCATCTACCTGGTGCTGGGGATTCTCTACGAGAGCTACATCCACCCGCTGACGATCCTCTCCGGCCTGCCGTCGGCCGGCTTCGGCGCCCTGATCACCCTGCTGATCTTCGGCAAGGAACTCAACCTCTACGGCTTCGTCGGCCTGGTGCTGCTGATCGGGATCGTCAAGAAGAACGCCATCATGATGATCGACTTCGCCCTGGAGGCCCAGCGCAAGGAAGGGAAAACGCCGCTGGAGGCGATCCACCAGGGGGCCCTGGTGCGCTTCAGGCCGATCATGATGACCACCATGGCGGCATTCATGGGGTGCCTGCCGATCGCCCTGGGCGTCGGCGCCAGCGGCGAAGCGCGACGCACCCTCGGCCTGGCCATCGTCGGCGGCCTGGTCACCTCGCAGCTGCTGACCCTCTACATCACCCCGGTGATCTACTACTACATGGACCGGGGGCAGGCGTGGGTCAGAGCGCGCCTGCGGCGGGGGAAAAGCAGCGAGATAGCAAGTAGCGAAGTAGCGAGGTAGTAAAATCTATCTCGCTATCTGACTATCTCGCTATCTCGCTATCTCGCTAAGATTCTCAACCGCCTGAACCCTCTCCACAAACTCCCCGTCCAGCCTTCTCGGCTTGCGCGCCGCGTAGTCGAAGCAGACCAGGGTGGTCTCCCCTTCCGCCGTGGCCTTGCCATCCCGCTCGATGCGATAGGCCATGCGGAACGATGAACGGCCGATCTCATTGATTTTCACCCTGATGACCAGCTCGTCGCCCATGAACATTTCGGCCAGGTACCTGACGTGCGCCTCCGGCAGGATCAGCCCGCAGCCGCCGCCGACGTTCATCTCCGAGTAGCCGCCGAGATGCTTCAGATAGGCCAGGCGCGCATCCTGGAAGAAGTTGAGCACCGCCGAATTGGCCACGTGCCCGCCATAGTTCACATCGGCCACGCGCACGGTGTAGGGGATGGTGAAGGGGAAGTCGGTCATGGTGAGAACCTCTCGAATACTTAGCGCCAAGACACAAGATGCAAGACTCAAGAATAGGCTTTTTCTTGGCGCTTGAGTCTTGAGTCTACTTCTGGCACCTCGGACAGAAATAAGTAGACCTCTGCCCCAGGCGCACCAGTTTGACAGGGGTAGAACAAGTGACGCACGCCTCCCCGCCCCGCCCGTAGACCCGCAGGCTGATGCGGAAGTAGCCCGGTTCGCCGTCGCTGTTGGCGAAGTCGCGGATGGTGGTGCCGCCGGCCGCGATCGCTTCCGCCAGCACCTCGCGAACGGCCTTGACCAGGCGCGCGAATGCGGCACGGCTGACCTTGCCGGCCGCGCGGCGCGGAGCGATGCCGGCACGGAAGAGCGCTTCGCTGGCGTAGATGTTGCCGACGCCGACCACGGTCTTCGCATCCATCAGGAACGGCTTGACCGCCACGATCCGACCCCGCGCGCGCGATGCCAGGTCATCCGCGGTGAAGGCCGTGTCGAACGGCTCCGGGCCAAGGTCTTTAAGGAGCGGATGGGCGAGGGGATCGTCCTTGGTCCAGAGGATCGCCCCGAACCGGCGGGAATCGTTGAAACGCAGGGCGCGGCCGTCATCGAGCAGGATTTCGAGGTGATCATGCTTTTTGCGCGGCTCGGCCGCCGGCACCACGCGCAGGTGGCCGGTCATGCCGAGGTGAACGATCAGCGTGCCGTCGCCGCAGTCGATCAGCAGGTACTTGGAGCGGCGGCCGACCGCCAGGAAGGTCCGACCGGCCAGAATCCTCCCCAGTCCGTGCGGCACCGGCCAGCGCAGCGAGCGGTTGTGGACCTTCACCGCCGCGATCGTCCGGCCGACAATCAGCGGCTCCAGTCCGCGGCGGGTGGTTTCGACTTCAGGAAGTTCGGGCATGGAAAACCATTGATAATTAAAAGGTTTCCCTCTCCCCCGGGGAGAGGGTGGCCGCAGGCCAGGTGAGGGGTTAAGAGTCAGGCCAAGCCGGTTCCCCCTCATCCGCCCCTGTCGGGGCACCTTCTCCCCAGAGGAGAAGGGAACCTTTCACATATCCCTCATGGCCGATTTCAAATACTCCCCCGCTTGCTCACTCCCTTCAGCCGGCGCGAAAGGGGCGAAATCCTTGTCGGACAGCGGCGTGTACGGTCCCGGCTTGGTCTCGAAAAAGATGCTCCCCGGCTCCAGCGCCACGATGCCATGCCAGGTGCCGGGCGGGACTTCGGCGGCGACCACGGGACCGTCTGGAGCAAGCTCGATCCGCTCGACGATCCGGCCGGCATCGTCGAAGATCAGCAGCAGAAAGCGCCCGCGGATGGCGACGAAGCATTCCGGTTTGGGCGGATCGGTATGCCGGTGGGGACGCAGGTAGCTGCCGGGCTCCACGGCGTTGAACAGCCGCTGGCACGGGTCGGCATAGTCGGCATGCATGTTGAGGTTGAGACGGCGGCGCGCGCCGGCCTGGGCGGCACGGCTGAGGTCGTCGAGATCGCTCGGGGCAATGCTGCGCACGGACATGGCTAATAGAGAACCTTGTTGGAGGCTTCGTCGAAATGGCGGAAATCAAGCCGGTCGGCGGGGACGGGTTGTTCTTCGGTCGTGAGCTTCTGCCCGCAACGGTAGCGCCACCCCTCGCCGGCATCCTCCAGCCAGGCCAGCTCGGCATAGCCCTGGCGCGCACCGTGCAGTTCGAACTCCAGGGAGAAGATCACCCGGGCGGAGTGCTCCACGACCTCTTCCCTGAGGATGGTGCAGGCATGGATGCGGAACTCCCTGCCGAGATTCGCCCAACCGTAGCGGATGTACTCCTCGCGATCGGCGAACTGGCGGCGGAAGTTCGAATCGGAATGATACGAATCGAAGATGAACCCGAAATCGCAGCGCCGAAAGGCCTCGACACGGGCGAGGATGAGTTGAGCAGGCGTAGAGTGGTCGGTCATTGCATCTATTTTACCGCAGAGAGCGCAGAGAAAACCCGAAAGTCTTCAGAGTTTCTCTGCGTCCTCTGCGTCCTCTGCGGTGAAAGAACTCCCGGTTATTAAAATTCAATCCCTCAGGCGCGGATCGAGCGCATCCCTGATCCCCTCGCCGAGCAGGTTGTAGCCGAGCACCGTGATCAGGATGGCCAACCCCGGGAAGACCGACATCCACCAGGCCGTGCCGAGGGTCTGTTTGCCGGTGATCAGCATGTTCCCCCACGACGGGGTCGGCGGCTGCACGCCGATACCGAGGAACGACAGGGCGCTTTCGGTGAGGATCGCCCCGGCAATGCCGAGGGTCGCCGACACCAGCACCGGCGACAGGGCATTGGGGAGGATGTGGCGGAAGATGATGCGGAGATCATTGGCGCCGATCGCCCGGGCGGCGAGGACGAAGTCGCGCTCGCGCAGGCTCAGGAACTCGGCGCGCACCAGCCTCGCCACCCCCATCCAGCCGGTCAGGCCGATGATGATCATGATGTTCCAGATCGACGGGTCGAGAAAGGCGATGACCGCCAGGATCAGGAAGAAGGTCGGGAAGCAGAGCATGATGTCGACGAAGCGCATCAGCAGCGTATCGACCCAGCGGCCGTAGTAGCCGGCCACCGCCCCGAGGACGATGCCGATCACTGTCGCGATGCCGACGGCGACGAACCCCACCAGCAGCGAGATGCGCGCGCCGTAGAGGATGCGCGTCAGCACGTCGCGGCCGAGGTCGTCGGTCCCCAGCGGATGGGCCCAGCCGGGCGCCTGCAGGCGCTGCGCGATGTCGATGGCGCCGGGGTCGCGACCGAGCAGCGGCACCGCCATGGCCAGAACGAACATGACCAGGACGATCCCCGCCCCGGTCATGGCCATCCGGTTGTGACGCAGCCGCCGCCAGAGAATTTCACGGAAAAAAGGGAACATAAGTCTCTCAAGCGAGATTGCAAGTAAGAAAATCTATCTCGCTACCTCGCTATCTCACCATTTCGCTTCTTATACTAATTCATCCAGATCCTTCGCCTGCAGCAGCCCGCGTTCGTAGAGGATGCGCACCAGGTTCTCGTGGCGCTCCTCGAGCTTCCGGAAGGCCTGGAGCGGCACGGTCGGCTCCCCCCTGGCCGGAGCCGGCGCGGGAGCGGCAGGCCGGGTCGGTGCCAGCATCTCCTCGATGGAGATGTCGAGCGTCTCCTGGACAATCACCGGCGCGCCATAGTTGCGCTCGACCGCCTGGCTGATCGACTCGCTCGCCGCCAGCGCCGGGGTGATCCGGCAGCCGGTCAGGAACTGCAGCGCATCGATGACCGTCAGGTTGGTCGGATCGGTCATCGCCACCACCAGGTGCATGGTCCCGCTCATTTCGCGGCGCTCCACCGGGATGACGTTGAATTCGCGGGCCTTGGCCGCGGGGATGTAGTGCAGGACATCGTCCGGGATGCGGCGGCCGGCCAGCTCGATACGGGGGAGTTCGAACTGCCGGGCAAGAAAACTCTGCAGCTTTTCCTCGGTGATGTAGCCGAGCCGGATCAGCGCTTCGCCGAAGCGGCCACCCCAGTGGCGCTGGTAGGAAAGTCCCGAATTGAGCTGGAAATCGTCGATGATCCCGGCCCGCTTGAGAATTTCGCCGAGTTTCAGATTCTTCTGTGACACGCATCCCCCTGGCAGCTGCCGGACATCTGCTGATTTTAAACCGTAGCCCCGGCAGGTCAAGACAAAAGCGGGGCCGCATCCGGCCCCGCCTCTGGTATGTCGCCATGCGTCCGGCAGGAGCCGGTTACGGCATGATGCTGATGACCACCCGCCGGTTCTGTTCGCGCCCTTCGGCCGTGTCGTTCGACGCGGTCGGCTGGCTTGCGCCGAAACCCTTGGCCGCGATCCGGCCGGCCGGAATGCCGTATTTCTCGACCAGGACCTTGACGACGTTCTCAGCGCGGCGCTGCGAGAGTGTCCGGTTGAACTCGTCGCCACCCCGGTTGTCGGTATGCCCTTCGACGACGACGTCATGATCCGGGTATTTCTGGATGAACGCGGCGGCCCGGTCGAGTTCGCGATAATGGAACGGAGTCACCTGGTCCTTGTTGGTGGCAAAAAGCAGGTGCAGGTTCAGCGTCTCGACCGGCGTGACGACGAACGGACACCCCTGCCCGTCCACCCTGGCCCCTCTGGGGGTATCCAGGCAGGCATCCTTGAAGTCGGGAACGCCGTCGCCGTCGCTGTCGGCCGGGCAGCCGTCTTCATTGACGCGCACGCCGGGAGCCGTGTCGAGACAATGGTCCACGGCATCGGAAACACCGTCATGGTCGCCGTCCCCCGGCGCCGGAATCACCGCCGGGGATGCGGCCACGGGCGCCGCGACAGCCTGCTGCACCACGGGGGCGGGAGGGGCCGCCTTGACCACCGGCGCGGCCGCGACGCCGCCGAACTGGACGTTCAGGCCGACCATCGCCGAGAACTGGTGGCGCAGCGTATCGTCATCCTGGGTTTCCCCGTCCTTGTCCAGGCGAAAATCGAGCAGATGACGCAGATCGAGGCGCAGATCGACATGGTCGGCAAGGGCATATTTGAAGCCGGCCCCCCAGTTGACCACCGGGTCTTCGTCCCGGCCGGAGCCGTCGACGTCGTACTGCAGCACACCGGCGCCGACTGCCAGGTACGGAACGAAATCCCTGCCGGGCTTGAAATGATAGAGGGCGTTGACGGTGCCGACCAGGGCGTCGACATCCATGTCGCTCATCCCCTTGGGCTCGGTCGGCGCAAACCGGGCGTCGAGTTCGATGGCCCAGTTCCTGGTCAGGCTGTAGCCGATCGCCAGGCCGTACGCCTCGCTGTTCTCCAGCTCCAAAGCCCCGTCGAAGGCGTGGACGCCGATCATCGGCGTCACGGTGAAGGCGCCTTCGCGCACGCTGGCCAAGGCCACGGCGGACGTGGCGGCCAGGAGACAGCCGGCAAGAACGATGGTTTTACAAAACTTTTTCATGATCTACCTCCCGAAACGATAAAAATCAGCAGACGCAAAGATTAAAGGTTACTACCGGTGAAATGCTATAATCAAGTGGAATCGTTTATTTTTTCGAGATCAAAGGTTAATGGTTAAAGGTTAAAGAACCCTTGACCCTTGACCTTTAACCTGCCTTCACCCCTCAAGCCCTTCTACCGATCCCCACATACACGAACCCTTCCCGGCCGAGAGCCTTCGGATCGTACTGGTTGCGGCCGTCGAAGCTCACCGGCTGCTTCATCAACTCCTTCATGGCGCGGAAGTCCGGGTGGCGGAACGGCTTCCACTCGGTGACCAGCGCCAGGGCATCGACCCCGTCGAGCGCCTCGTACTGGTGACGGGCCAGGGTGAACAGGCCGCGCTCGTACCATGCCGCCGGCAGCTCCTGCCGGGCGGCCTCCATTGCCTCGGGATCGTAGGCACGGACCTTCGCCCCGGCGCCGATCAGCGCGTGCAGCAGCACCACCGCCGGGGCCTCGCGCATGTCGTCGGTCCCCGGCTTGAACGACAGCCCCCACACGCCGAAGGTCAGCCCGGAGAGGTCGGGGCCGAAGTGGTCCACGATCTTGGCGAACAGCACATGCTTCTGCGCCTCGTTGCGCTCGTGCACCGCCTGCAGGATCATCGGCGGGTAGTCGTTCTGGTTGGCCGCGTGGATCAGCGCGCGCACGTCCTTGGGGAAGCACGAACCGCCGTAGCCGCATCCCGGGTAGATGAACGAGTAGCCGATGCGGCTGTCCGAGCCGATCCCCAGGCGCACGTTCTCCACGTCGACCCCGAGCCGGTCGCAGAGGTTGGCGATTTCGTTCATGAAGGAGATCTTGGTCGCCAGCATGGCATTGCTCACGTACTTGGTCATCTCGGCGTCGCGCACCCCCATGAAGAGGATGCGGTCGTGGTTGCGGGAGAAGTCCTTGTACAGTTCGCGCATCAGCTCCCTGGCCCGCACCGAGTCGGTGCCGACCACGATCCGGTCCGGCTTCATGAAGTCCTCGACCGCCGCCCCCTCCTTGAGGAATTCGGGGTTGCTGGCCACGTCGAACTCGCGCTGCACGCCGCGCTTGCGCAGTTCCCCTTCGATCGCGGCGCGCACCTGGTCGGCCGTGCCGACCGGGACCGTCGACTTGGTGACGACCACCTTGTAGTCGTCGAGGTGAGTGCCGATCGCCCGGGCCACGGCGAGCACGTGGGAGAGGTCGGCCGAGCCGTCCTCGCCGGGCGGCGTGCCGACGGCAATGAAGATCACCTGCGCCGTGGCCATCGCCTGGGCCAGACTGGTGGTGAACTTCAGGCGCCCCTCTTCACCGTTGCGCAGCACGATCGGCTTGAGCCCCGGCTCGTAGATCGGGATATCCCCGGCGCGCAGGCGGGCGACCTTTTCCGCGTCGATATCGACGCAGGTCACGACATTGCCCATCTCGGCGAAACACGCCCCGGTGACCAAACCGACATAGCCCGTACCGATGACGGTGAGATTCATGTAAAAACTCCTTCGAAAAAATATTCAGGGACGCTGATTTTCATGATGAACGCTGATCAGGCAAAACCTGTAAAATCAATGAGCCGCAGATCAAGGCGGATCAATTCGGATCAATCAAAAACAAAATCCCCGGCTTCTGGTTTAAAACCAAAAGACTTTGATTTTATCCGCCCTTATCCGTTTTTTCCGCCTTTTCTGCGGTAAAAAATATGTCTTTGTCGTTAAATTCTGCCGTTTCAGCGTAAATCAGCGTTCATCAGCGTCCCGATTGCTTATCGGCCAGCTTTTTCTCCCACGCCCACGCTGTTTTCAGGATGAATTCCAGGTCGTCATGCCGCGGCTGCCAGCCGAGGGTGCGGCGGATCCGGTCGCTGGCGGCGACGAGTTCGGCCGGGTCCCCCTCGCGGCGGCCGGCCGTCTCGATGGGGAAGTCGATGCCGGTCACTTCCCTGGCCATCGCCACCACCTCGTTCACCGAGAAGCCGCGCCCGTAGCCGCAGTTGCAGATTAAGGAAGGGGGACAGGCACCCGCGGAGCCAGTCCCCGTGCATGTCCCCATGTCGCTGCACAGGTACGCCAGCGCATCGAGGTGCGCCTGCGCCAGGTCGGCAACGTGGATATAGTCGCGGATGCAGGTGCCGTCCGGGGTCGGGTAGTCGGTGCCGAACAGCTGCAGCTTCGGGAAGATCCCCAGCGCCGTCTTCAGGGCCCGGGTGATCAGGTGGGTCGGGTTGGCGTAATCCTGCCCCAGCCGTGTAAAGGGATCGGCGCCGGCCACGTTGAAGTAGCGCAGCGACACGTAGCTAAACGCCGGATCGGCGGCGGCCAGATCGCGCAGCATCGTCTCCGTGACCAGCTTCGACGCGCCGTAGGGGTTGATCGGGTTCAGCGGCGCTTCCTCGGTGACCGGCACCACCGGCGGGTTGCCGTAAACCGCCGCCGTCGACGAGAAGATGAAGCGATCGATCCCCGCCGCGCGCACCGCCTCCAGCAGGTTCAGGGCGTTGGCGCTGTTGTTGCGGTAGTACTTGAGGGGGGCGCGCACGCTCTCGCCGACCTCGATGGAGGCGGCGAAGTGCATCACCGCATCGGGGCGGAAGCGCTCCAGGGTCTCCCGCAGCAGGATGTTGTCCGCCAGGTCCCCGACCACCAGCTCGCCGTGCAGCACCGCCGCGCGGCTCCCGGTCGAGAGGTTGTCGTAGACCAGCACCTCATGACCGGCCTCGCCCAGCGCCAGCACCACGTGCGAACCGATGTACCCTGCCCCGCCGGTGACGAACACCTTCAATGGTGAACTTTGGAGCATGCCAAACCCTTTCAAACCCAGTTATCTACCGCAGAGGACGCCGAGAGCGCAGAGAAAACCCAAATCATTTTTGGCTTAAAACAAAATACAGATTTTAAAATAATAAAGATTAAGTTTTAACCACGATTCATGGTTTTGCTCGGGTTTTCTCTGCGCTCTCGGCGTCCTCTGCGG
>VEPG01000017.1 GCA_012026975.1 Desulfuromonas sp.
AAAGGAGGCGATGACAAGGGATGATGAGCTTTGCTCTTCGCTACCGACCCAAGGGCCGACCGGGACTCGAACCCGGAATCTGCGGATCGCTCCGCCGCTTTTCCTGTAGCTCCATCGGCATTCATCGCCGAATAAAGGGGCGACAAGGTTTTGGTGAAACATTCGGCGCTCTATCTGCTGAGCTACGGTCCCATGATGTGGGACCGGCGGGAATTGCACCCGCGACCTCCGGGTTCGTAGCCATGTAGTTCCACCGGCATTCGCCCGAAAAACAATAATCTCGGTCGTAGGGTGTGCTGAACGAAGGGAAGCGCATCGTTCGCGATCGATGCGCCTCGTTCCTCGGCACATCCTATGGCCCTGCGGAATTGACCCGACTCCTGAATCGTCCGCGGCTAAATTCATAAAGAATCCCGTCCTCCAAATAGCTGAGAACCTCAACGCCCGCCGTTTCAAGGTTGACCGTAACTCGACTCCGCAGGGCGAATTTTCCGCTCAAAGGCCTGGAGTACCAGCGCAGCAGTAACCCGACATAATCTGCCAACCCCGATTCCAATATCTCCATAAGAAACCGATACCAATCGGCATTGCATTCCTTATCAAAGAATTGGCCGCGACGCGATTTGTCTTCCACGGCCTTTTCTTTCGCTTGCAGCCACCGGGCGATTTTCGCTTCGCTCCAACCCTTTGCCCGCAGTTTTCTAACCTGATGTATCGGTTCCAAGCTCTTCGTATCTGCGGCCCGCAGTGCATAACCGAGCGTGGTACCGCAATCGCACATTCCCCGGGTCGTCAAAAAGTAGGCTTCTCCTCGCTTGAGCTGAGCCATCACGCTCGCGTTTTCCAACGGCTCCAGCTTCCGATGATTCCTGCCGGCAATGACGGAAAGTTCATTAATATTTGCCGACGAAGGCAATACCGCTGTGATGAAATGGCACATGGCCTGACTCCTCAATTCCAATAGACGCGCGACAAGTCCTCGGCAAGACGTCTGCTCTACCTGCTGAGCTACAAGCCCTCGCCTTCCGGGGGCCGGAAAACTTCCGACCCAACCTCCACCTGTCTGAATAAGCTCCTGCTCCTTCCTGACCGATGGATTCGGATGGCTACGCGGCCGGCGGGAGTCGAACCCGCGACCCGATGTAGTCCTACCTGCATTCGCGCTATAACAAAAAAGGAGTGCGACAAGGGTTGGCTGGATCAAATCCTGGTTGCCCAGGATTCCGGGACTCGAACCCGAGCGGTTTCCCGCCTACCTGATGTAATCCAGCCGGCATTCGCACAAAAACTAGAGTGAAGCGTCGCGACGAGTATCGGTGAGATCCGAATATCGTCTTCAGCGATGTAATCCCACCTGCATTCGCGGCGCTTCACAAACCTCTACAACTCGATCGCCTCGATGGCGCCTACCCAATGGTCCGGACCCAGTTGTCCGGCCGCGAAGGCGGCGATGATCCTGAACACGTCGTCGGAAAACCCACCGACGTTCAAGATATCCTCACGTTCCGCCGCCTGGGTGGTCCCATAGGGCTGCACATCCACGCACACCAGCTTGGCCTTCGGGTTCCGCTTCCGGAACACCTCCCACTCCTTCAGGGTCGTGGTGGTGCCACGGCGGGTGGCATCCACCCACGACTCGTTGTCCGACACGAACACCACCAGGTCGGCCTTGGCCTTATCCTTGTTCAGCCGGGCCAGGGGCGCGCTGCAGTTGGTTCCGCCGCCGCCGATGGCCGCCAGCTTCTGCGCGTTGGTCACCACCGAATCGCGCGGATTCAACTCGACATTGACCACGCCGTTCTCGAAGGGCAGCACCCGGGTATCCCGGTTCTTACGCAGCAACGCCGCCGACACCAAGGCTGCCACATCGATGCAGCGCACCGCCGTGGTCGCCGATCCACGCTGCCCCGTCACCGGGGAACGCATGGAGCCGGACACGTCGGGACACACCACCACCCGGCCATCGATCGCCGGCACATTGGCCAAGGCGATTTCCAGGGCATCCTGCAGAGCCTCCCTGATCTCCTGCGGCACCGCCTTGCCGGCTGCCTGAGAAGCCGCGAGCAACTGGTAAGGAAACACCTTGGCCTTGGCGATGGCCTGGGCATCCCGCAGCTTGGCCGCCACCGCCTCCGCCATCCCATCGATTTCGAACACGCCGTGACGCTGGAAAGTGTTCAAATTCATCCGCACCATCTGCCAACCGCCTTGGCGGGCGATGGCGGCCCACTGCGCCGAGTCCAGGTTCAGCGCCGTCAGCATCTGGAACGGCACCTCCGGCACCGTCCCTGTCGGATCGCGCTTCCAGGCCTCGAAGGCGCGGGTGATGGACGGCAACGCCGCCTCGTCGTAGGGCTTGCCCATCAGCCAGGCGAAGAAGGCTTCCCGCCAGGATTCGGCCGGCTTGGGGTGAACCATCTTCACCACGTCGGCCAGGGAAGGCATGTTGCCCACCGCAGCGTTCAACAAATCCTTCTCGCTAGCCTGATTGAGCCAGCCCTGAACCCACCGCTTCGGCCGGCTTCCCAGCGACTTGCGCCCCACCGCCCCGCTGCGCAGGATCTGCACGAAGTTGCGCAGCATCTTGCCGTTTCGCACGACCCGCTCGAACACCGCCGGCAGATACTCCTGGCCGCGGGTAGTCAACACCGTCGCCAACAGCGCCGGGGTATCCTTCATATAACCCTGCTCCCGACAGTAAATGGCGGTCTGGGCGATGAAGCGGGGATCCACCTCGCGGCACAGTTCCAGCAAGGTATCCAACTGAACTCCGGCGCTGGCGTAGTAGGTGCCGTTCAGGCATCCGGTCGCGGCATACTGGGCCAGCCGATGCTTGGGGCTGAAGCCATAGGCCGGGGCACCCTCGTGATTGCGCGTATCGGCCGCCGGCAGCAGGATGCCGCGGACGCTCTGAAACAATTGCTGGTTGGCCATGATGTTCTCCTGTTCTGTCGTTGCCTACACAGGAGTATTAGCAATGGCTACGCCAAGACCCGGCCAACGACCAACAAACAGCATCAGCCTTCTGTTTTTATGAACTTTAATTCCTCAACCAGAATTACCCGACTCGACCAACCTTGGCCTCCACACCCAGATCATTTATCTTCTGGGATAAACCTTTATCTCAAAATCCCGTGCCCCACTTCATCCATCTCGCCGACTCCCGCAACATCGGCCATATCCTCCGCTCCGGAATCGCGTCTGCCGATACCCAAATCGCCGGCGTCCGAGGCTGCTATTGCACGCCGGTCTGCCGGGACCACTACCGGACCCATCAGTGGCTCCGCGAATTGAAGCGGCGCGGCATGAAATCCATGCATGCGGTGCAGTTCCGGCTCAAGCCGGATCACCGGGTCTGGATCGGACGATACAACGGCGACCACGTACCGGTTACGGCAGCCGAAGCCGCCCACATTTTTGCGCTGCACGTCGACGGTCTCGGCCTCGAAGTGGTGGTACCGGAGCGCATCCCGCGGTCGGCCATCGTCCGGACTTATATGCCTCCTCAGGTAGTCGGCTGGCGCTTCTACCCCGAGGCCAAGGGCAAGCGTCCGTTCTGCGGTTGCCGCTACTGCAATCGGGGCGAGATCAACGCCTATCGTGTGATCACGGACGACAGACCGTGACCGCCATGCCTCCATCAGGAGCTTGCCCGTGACCTCCATCAAGAAGATCGTCGTCATCGGCTTCGTCGGCAGTCAGCTGGATTCCGGCAAGGGAATGGGACGCTGGGAAAAATGGCGGCCGACGGTGGGCCTGACGCAACGCGAAGACCTGGTGATCCATCGCCTGGAACTGCTGCATGCGCCGCGCCACCGTCCCCTCGTCGACCAACTGGTCGCCGACATCGGCCAGGTTTCGCCGGAAACCCGGGTCAACCCGGTTTCCATCGATTTGGCCGACCCCTGGGATTTTGGCGAGGTGTACGGGGCGCTCTATGACTTCGCCACCGGCTACCCCTTCGACACCGAGAAGGAGGATTACTGGATCCATATCACCACCGGCACCCATGTCGTACAGATCTGCTGGTTCCTCATGGCGGAGGCCCGCTATCTGCCCGGGCTGCTGCTACAAACCTCACCGCCCAGACGGCAAAAGACCGGAGAAGTCGGCGACTACGTGCTCATCGACCTGGATCTTTCGAAATACGACCCCATCGCCCGCCGCTTCGCCCGCGAACAGGCCGACGCCATCGCGCTGCTGAAATCCGGCATCGCCACCCGCAACGATCACTTCAACCGAGTCATCACCGAGATCGAAACGGTGGCTGTGCGTTCCCGTGCGCCCATACTGCTGATGGGCCCCACCGGAGCCGGCAAATCCTTCCTGGCAAAGCGCGTTTACGAATTAAAGAAGGCACGCCGCCAATTGGAAGGCCCCTTTGTGGAAGTGAACTGTGCAACCCTGCGGGGTGACGGCGCCGCATCGGCACTGTTTGGCCACACCAAGGGCGCCTTCACCGGGGCGGTCGCGGAGCGTGGCGGGCTGTTGCGGAGCGCCGACCGGGGGCTGCTGTTCCTGGACGAAATCGGTGAACTGGGGGCTGACGAGCAGGCCATGCTGCTCAAGGCCATCGAGGAAAAGAAATTTTTTCCGGTGGGCGGTGACCGGGAGGTGGAAAGCCATTTCCAGCTCATCGCCGGCACGCACCGGGATCTTCGGCGCGACGTGGCGGCGGGACGCTTTCGGGAAGACCTGTTCGCCCGCATCAACCTGTGGACCTACGAGCTGCCGAGCCTGACCCGACGCCCCGAAGACATCGAGCCCAATCTCGACTATCTGCTGGCGCAGCACTCCACCGAATTGGGGCGAATGGTGCGTTTCAACAAGGAAGCCCGTCGCCGCTACCTCGGCTTCGCGACATCCCCAGCGGCGCGCTGGAGCGGCAACTTCCGCGATCTCAGTGCTTCGCTGCTGCGCATGGCCACTCTGGCGGACGGCGGCCGCATCGATGACGATTTGGTAAACGCCGAAATCAGCCGATTAGGCACCCTGTGGCAGCCGGAACCCACGACGACCGAATGCACCTTGGATGGACTGCTGACGGAGGCGGAGTTGAGCGGACTGGATTTGTTCGACCGGTTGCAATTGGAATCGGTGGTTCGCATCTGCCGTGAATCGAGGACCTTGTCGGAGGCCGGACGCCGGCTGTTCGCCGCGTCATTGGCCAACCGGTCCAGTAATAACGACGCTGACCGCCTACGCAAGTACCTGGCCCGGTTCGGACTGGACTGGGGACGAATCAACGCTTCGAGGCCAAAGACTTAACATCCGGTCGTGCCCTTCCCGCAGCCAACGCGAAACCGGCTTGCCACTCGACGAGCACGCTCGCGCGCCATGGCGGTAAAATGCGCCGCCAGTTCGCCCCAAATCATTTCCTCAACCGCCACGCTACCGCGAGACCACCCGAATGACCGCCCCCCTGACCTGCTTCAAGGCCTACGACATCCGCGGCCGCGTGCCGGATCAGCTCAACGAAAACATCCTCTATCGCATCGGCCGGGCCTATGCCCAATTCCTCAAGCCGCGCCAGGTGGTGGTCGGCTACGACATCCGTCCCGACAGCGCCAATTTCGCCGCGGCCCTGAGCCGGGCGCTCAACGATGCCGGAACCGATGTGATCGACATCGGCCTATGCGGGACCGAGGAGATCTATTTCCACACCTTTCACCGTGGCAGCGACGGCGGCATCATGGTCACCGCCAGCCACAACCCCATGGATTACAACGGACTGAAAATGGTGCGGGAAGGCAGCCGGCCCATCAGCGGCGACTCCGGCCTGCTGGAGATCAAGGCCTTGGCGGAATCCGGCATGTTCGCCGACACCGACGCGGCGGGCACCACCCGCCGGGACATCGACAAATCGGCCTACATCGAGCACCTGATGGGCTATATCGACCGAGCCACGCTGAAACCCCTGAAGATCGTGGTCAATGCCGGCAATGGCTGCGCCGGGCCGGTCATCGACGCATTGGAACCCCATCTGCCCTTCCAGTTCGTCAAGGTCCATCACGAACCCGACAGCCGCTTTCCCAACGGCATTCCCAATCCCTTGCTGCCGGAAAATCGCGCCGCGACCGCCGACGCCGTGCGCAGACACGGGGCCGATCTGGGACTGGCCTGGGACGGAGACTTCGACCGCTGCTTCTTCTTCGACCAAAGTGGCCGCTTCATCGAGGGCTATTACCTGGTCGGGCTGTTGGCGGAACAATTGCTGCAACGCCATCCCGGAGCCAAGATCATTCACGACCCGCGCCTGACCTGGAACACTGTCGAACAGGTGGGCCAGGCCGGCGGCATCCCGGTACAGTCCAAAACCGGTCACGCCTTCATCAAGGAGCGGATGCGGTCGGAAAACGCGGTCTACGGCGGCGAGATGAGCGCCCACCACTATTTCAGGGATTTTGCCTACTGCGACAGCGGCATGATTCCCTGGCTGCTGATCGCCGACTTGATCTGCCGCACCGGTTCGTCCATGGCGGACCTGGTGGACCGGCGCATCGCGGCTTACCCCTGCAGCGGCGAGATCAATTTCGAGGTCCACGACCTGCCGGCGGCAATCGCCAAAGTTCTGGCACATTACCAAGACCAAGGTGGGCAGCTCGACCGCACCGACGGGGTCAGCCTGGATTTTGACGACTGGCGCTTCAACCTGCGCGGTTCCAACACCGAGCCCCTGTTGCGGCTCAATGTGGAAACCCGCGCCGACGCTGCGCTGTTGTCCGCCAGGTTTCAAGAAATCCGAGGGTTGTTGCAGGGGGCCTGAAAACTTTCTGCCGCCGCGCACCGGGCAGCAGATCAGAGGGAGTTGATGATTTCGTCGGCCATGGCATCGATACCGAGAACCTTGTCGGCGATGCCGGCTTCGACCACCGCCTTCGGCATGCCGTACACCACACAGCTGGCTTCATCTTGGGCAAGAATGCGGCAACCCACCTTTTTCATGGCGCTTAAGCCTTTCAGTCCGTCGTTCCCCATGCCCGTCAAGATTACACCCAGCGCTTTTCCGAAATAGAGTTCGGCGACCGAAAGCATGAGAAAATCCACCGAAGGCCGGTAAATGAAGTCCTCGTTCACCGACACGCGTATCATGATTTCTCCGCTCCGCGCCCGCACCAGCTGAGTATGGCCGCGGCCAGGCGCGATGTACGCGACCCCCGGCTTCAACGGTTCGCCTTCTTCTGCTTCCTTCACGCTCAACTGACTCAGCTGATCCAGGCGATCGGCGAAGGGTTTGGTGAAGTTGGCCGGCATATGCTGGGCAATCACGATGGGCACCGGGAAATTGGCCGGGAGGCGCGGCAGAATATCCTGTAACGCCTTGGGTCCTCCGGTCGAGGTTCCGATTGCAACGATGGAAACCTTGCGGGCACCGGAAACCCGGGGCGGAATCGCGACTTTCGAGCTCGCCGGGAGCGGCGGGCGATAAGCTTGCATGGTTGCGCCTTCTTTGTTCGCTACCGCCTTCACCTTGTCGATCAGGATCTTCTTGATCGTCACGATATTGACGGACAATTCCGACAAATTCTTAGGTATGAAATCCACGGCGCCAATATCCAGCGCATCCAGCGTCGTCCTCGCGCCCTCTGTCGTCAGCGAGCTCAGCATGATGACCGGCACCGGGGTCTTCTCCATGATGGTCCGCAGCGCGGTCATGCCGTCCATACCGGGCATCTCGATATCCAGGGTCACCACGTCAGGCTTGAGCTGAGCGACCTTCTCAATCGCCTCGGCGCCGTTCCTGGCATTGCCGACCACTTTGATCTCCGGATCGGACTCCAGCATCATGATGACCGCATTGCGGATAAAGGCCGAGTCATCGACCACCAAGGCCCGAATGGTCATCGCATCCGCTCAATCGTTGCAGGCCCCAGAGCGGCGCTCATAGACAGGACGCTGGCCGCCCGCGCGTTCATCAAAATCCGAATTCTTTGAGCAGATCGTCCACATCGGACTGGGAGACCTTCTCGGACACCACGGCCTGTTGTTCGGTTTCGGTAATGGATTCGAGCTTCACCCCGAAGGTGGCGATCAGTTCGACCAGTTCGCGCTCCAGGTTGGAAACCAAGGCGATGACCTTCTTAATGGTCTGGCCGGTGAGATCCTGAAACGACTGGGTCATCAGCACCGCGTTCATGTCCTCTTCCAGTTCCGCCTGAAACGCCTTCAAGTACTGGACCGAGTCGGCCGGTTTCTGCAGTTTGCTGATATGGCCACTCAAGGTATCCATCGAAGCGATGTACTTTTCGACGATGCCCATGGTCTTGTTGGCCGCTTCCTCGGTACTCTTGATCACGAATTCCAGCTTATCCTTGGCATTGGGCATGTCGGTGGTCGCCAAGTCCCGAAGCTTGGGATCGATGGAATCGTGGAATGACTTGAGGGCATCGTGCAGCTTGCGGGTCACCTTGCCGACTTCCTTGTACAAGTCGCCCTGGCTGTCCTTGATGATGCCCTGCATGATGCTGTCGGCCCGCTCGTAGTCGGATCCCGAGATGGCATCCATGAAGGCCATCATCTCGTTGAACAGGAGCAGGCGCGGATCGTTGGAATCGGAGGAAACCTTCTTCTCGAAGAACTGCTTGGCGTCGTGGAACTCCTTGACCTGTACGGTCCCTCCCATGGTCTGCACGGTACGCCGCACTTCGACGATATCCCCGGACGAGGACACCGTGAAATCCTCGTTGACATCTTCCAGCATGGACTGATCCTGCAACGGAATCAGTTTTTTAGGGTCCAGCAGAACCACCAGCCGGTTGCCCAGCTTGGCCACCCCTTCGACCTGTTCGACCCGGCCGTGCCGCATGGACTCGGGCGACTCGATGCTGGCGTCGTCGATGTTTTCCACCCCGGTGATGTCGTCCACCAGCACCCCGAACGTCATCTTGCCGCTGGCAATGACGATAACCTTGGGGGCTGACTGCTCGATTTCCGGCAGCTGCATGAGCCGCTTGATGTTTACGATGGGAATCACGCTGCCACGCAGATTGGTAACTCCCTGCAGATAGGCCGGCGAGTCCGGTAACGTGGTAATTTCCGGAAGGTTGATGATCTCCCGGACCTTGGTGATCGGGATTGCATATTCGCTTCCATGGAGATGGAAACCGATGTATTGCAGCACAGTGACCTCCGTCCTCAGTTCAGTGCGGCGCCGTTCTCAAACAAGAAGGACCGGACCTCAATTCGTTGCAAATCAGCCTCAAGCGGCCATTGTTTCCAATCCCGCCACCGCGAGGGCGGCCAGATCGAGGATGAACACCACCCGGCCGTCGCCGGTAATCGTGGCGCCCAGCAGGTAGGACGCCTTGACGTTGATACCAGCCACCGACTTGATGACGACTTCCTCCTGGCCGAGCAATTCGTCGACGCAGACACAGAAGCGCTTGTCGCCGATGGATACCACCACGGCATAGCGGAACTCCGGCTCGCCCTCCTCGTGGTGTCCCAGCACGTCGGCCAGGCGGAACAGGGGATAGACCCTGCCGCGGATGACCAGCGCCTCGGAACCCGAGATCTCCGACAAATGCTCCTTGGTGATCATCAAGGTCTCCTCGACGGGGGCCAGCGGAATGGCATACTGCTCGCCGCCGGCACGCACCATGAGGGTCTGGATGATGGCCAGGGTCAGCGGGATTCGGATCGTGAAGGTCGACCCCTTGCCCTGGTTCGTGGTTACCTCCACCGTGCCGTTGAGCTTGGAGATATTGGTCTTGACCACATCCATCCCGACCCCGCGGCCGGAAATCTCGGTGGCCACGTCATTGGTCGAAAAGCCCGGCAGGAACAGCAGGTTGATCGCCGCTTCCTCGCTCAGGCGAGCGGCCTCGTCCTCGCTGATGAGTTTGCGCTCGATGGCCTTGCGCTTCACCCGCTCGAGATTGATGCCGCGACCGTCGTCCGAAACTTCGATGACGATCTGGTTACCCTTCTGGGAAGCGCCGATGAAAATCGTACCCCGCTCCGATTTGCCCGAGGCGCGCCGGTCCTGGGGCATCTCCAAACCGTGATCCATGGCATTGCGGATGATGTGGACCATCGGGTCGCCGATTTCTTCAATGACCGAGCGGTCCACCTCGGTGTCTTCACCGGACAGTTTGAGATCCACCAGCTTGCCCAGTTGCCCTGACAAGTCCCGGACCAACCGCGGAAACTTGCTGAAGACCTTCTGGATCGGCTGCATTCGCATCTTCATCACGCCCAGTTGCATGTCGGACGTGATCAGGTCCAGGAAGGCCACCGCCTCGCTGAGGCTCTGGACGTTCTCGTCGTCGGGATAATGCTGGTCCAATCGATGAGCAATGTTCAGCAACCGGTTGCGCACCAGCACGACTTCGCCAGTCAGGTCCATGACCTTGTCGATCTTGTCAACATCGACCCTAAGGGTTTGCACCGCCTCGGCTTTCTCATGCCCTCCAGGCGCTGCAGCTGCGCCTTGGGGAAGCGGCTGCGCAGGCGCTCCT
>VEPG01000093.1 GCA_012026975.1 Desulfuromonas sp.
CCGCCCCCCCCCCCCCCCCCCCCCCCCCCCCCCCCCCCCCCCCCCCACGGCAGCCCCAGCCAAAAGCCGGACACGCAAAAGATTTTTCCCGCTTTTACCCTTGCCTCGCATCCTCCCCCTTCGTATAGTATGCCCACCCTACCCGCAGGAGAAAAACCCATGCAGCAACCCGACTTCGATCGCGAACTGGCCCGCGCCAGCATCGACACCATTCGCCTGCTCGCCGCCGCCATGGTGGAAACGGCCCAGTCCGGCCATCCCGGCACCCCGATGGAGGCGGCGCCGATCGCCTACCTGCTCTACACCCGGCACCTGCGCCACAATCCGGCCAACCCGGCCTGGCCCGGCCGCGACCGCTTCGTCCTCTCCTGCGGCCACGCCTCGGCGCTGCTCTACAGCATGCTTCACCTGACCGGTTACGGCCTCTCGCTGGACGACCTCAAGAACTTCCGCCAGCTCGGCAGCCCCACCGCCGGCCACCCCGAATTCGGCCACGCCCCCGGCATCGAGACCACCACCGGCCCCCTCGGACAGGGGATCGCCGTGGCCGCCGGCATGGCCATGGGCGCCCGCTTCCTGCAGCAGCGCATCAGCAAGGAGCTGTTCGACTACAACGTCTATGCCCTCTGCTCCGACGGCGACCTGATGGAAGGGGTCGCCGCCGAGGCCGCTTCCCTGGCCGGCCACCTGCGCCTGGGGAACCTGGTCTGCCTCTACCTCGACAACAAGATCACCATCGAAGGGGACACCGACCTGGCCTTCACCGAGGACGTCGGCACCCGCTTCCTCAGCTACGGCTGGCAGGTGCTGCGCGTCGAGGGGGAAAACGTCGCCGAGCTTGACCGCGCCATCGCCAAGGCCAAGCACTCGCCGCGTCCGTCGCTGATCATCGCCCGCTCGCACATCGGCTTCGGCGCCCCGACCAAGCAGGACAGCCATGACGCCCACGGCGCCCCGCTGGGGAGCGACGAACTGAAGGCCACCAAGCGCACGTTCGGCCGTGACCCGGAAGCCAGCTTCGCGATCCCCGCCGAAGTCGCCGCCCACATGGGCGCCGCCAAGACCCGCGGGGCAGTGTTGGAGACAGGTTGGCAGGACGCGTACAAGCGCGAGGCCGCCCGGAATCAGTCCCTGGCCGAATGGCAGCTGATTGCCGCCGGCCAGTTGCCGGCCGGTTGGGACAGTCTGCCGGAGTTCAAACCCGGTGAAAAACTGGCGACCCGCCAGGCCAGCGGCAAGGTGCTCAACGCCCTCGCCGACAAGCTGCCACTGCTCCTCGGCGGGTCCGCCGACCTCGGTCCGTCGAACAACACCACTCTGAAGGACGAGCAGTCGTTCACTGCATGCACCGTCGGCCGCAACATTCACTTCGGGGTGCGTGAACATGCCATGGGCGCCTTCATGAACGGCCTGGCGCACACCCCCGGCCTGATCCCCTTCGGCGGCACCTTCATGATCTTCGCCGACTACATGCGCCCGCCGATTCGCCTGGCGGCCATGATGGGGCTCGGCACCATCTACGTGCTGACCCACGACTCCATCGGCCTCGGCGAGGACGGTCCGACCCACCAGCCGATCGAGCAACTCCCCAACCTGCGCGCCGTACCGAACCTGAATGTGATCCGTCCGTGCGACGCCATCGAGACCGCCGAGGCCTGGAAGGCGGCGATCGCCAACCGCCGCGGGCCGACAGCCCTGATCCTCTCCCGGCAGGCGCTGCCGACCCTCGACCGCACCGTCTACGGCGCCGCGGAAGGGGTCCACAAGGGCGGTTACGTGCTGGCAAAAGAGGAAGGGGAATTGCAGGCCCTGATTATCGCCAGCGGCTCGGAAGTGCCCCTCGCCCTGGCCGCGCGGGAGCAGCTGCAGGCGCAAGGGGTCGGCGTGCGCGTCGTCTCCCTGCCGTGCTGGGAGCTGTTCGAACAGCAGCCGCAAAGCTACCGTGACGAAGTGCTGCCGCCGGCCTGTACCAAACGGGTCGCGGTGGAAGCCGCCTCGACCTTCGGCTGGGAGCGCTACGTCGGCCGCTGCGGCAAAATCGTCGGCATGACCGGCTTCGGCGCCAGCGGCCCCGCCGGCAAGCTGTTCGAGCACTTCGGCTTCACCACCGGGAATGTTGTGAAACAGGTAAAGGAATTGTTGAAACCGTAGGGGCGCTGCTTGCCGCGCCCGGGGCGGAGCAAGCGCGCCCCTACAAAAACCAAAGGCGACCCGATTTGGGTCGCCTTTTCTTGTTGATGGTTGTTCGCCCGCCGTATGCGTTACCGCTTCGCCACCTCGAGCGCCGCCTTGTCCTTGCCGGTTGCCGCGTAGAGTTGGAAAGCCGTGTCGAGCATTCGCTCCGCCAGCTTCCAGCGGTTCTTGGCGCGCAGCAGGACGATCAGCACTTCCACGCCGTCACGCTCCGCCAGGGCGACCAGGCAGCGTCCGGCTTCCGGCGTATAGCCGGTCTTGACGCCGACCATCCCGTCGTATTTCGGCAGCAGCTTGTTGCTGTTTTCCAGCTTGAAACGGCGCTTGCCGTTGACGGTGCGGATCTCGTAACGGACCTTCGAGACCAGTTCGCGGAACATCGGCCGGGCCAGCGCGGCCTCGGTCATGACCACCAGGTCGTTGGCCGTCGTGTAGTGATCGGGGTCGTGGTGGCCGGCAGGATTGGTAAAGTGGGTGTTCTTCAGCCCCAGTTGGGCGGCCCGCGCATTCATGATTTCGGCAAAGCGTTCCTCGCTCCCGCCGATGTGCTCGGCCAGCGCACGCGCCGCGTCGTTGGCCGACTCGATCAGCATGGCCGCCAGCAGGTCCCTGACCCGGTATTTCTCGCCGACCCGCAGGCGCAGGCGATGGCCGGTCTCGGCGGCAACGGTCGGAGTGATGGTGACGGTGGCATTCAGGTTGGCCCGCTCCAGCACCAGCAGGCCGGTCATGATCTTGGTCAGGCTGGCGGGAGGAAGTTTCTCCTCGGCCTGATGCGACCAGACGGTGGTTCCACCGATCTGTGCCAGGTAGGCACGGGCCGAATTGGGAAAAGGATCCGAAGCGTAAGCGACAGGAGCGGCCAGCAGCAGGACTGCGGTCAGGAGCAGAAAAACGAGCCGTGACATGAAACGCATTTTCTCATAAAACATTTCTTCAGCCAACCCCTTTTTCTAACCTGCCACAACCTGTGGACCTAACTAGTTAAATATCCACTAACTATTGGGGCGCGCCGCCGTCTTGCCCCTCGCTTCCCACCAGACCCTTCAACTCCGCCAGCATCTCGCCAACCACCGTGTACCCCCCCGCCCAGAACCCCGGATCGGCGAGATCGATCCCCAGCGGGCGCAGCAACTCCACGGGCGGGGCCGAGCCACCGGCACGCAGCAGGTCGAGGTAGCGCGACGCGAAGGCTGCCCCCTCTTCCCGGTAGCGACGGTAGAGCGCCAGCACCAGCAACTCGCCGAACACGTAGGAGAAGCAGTAGAAACGGGCATGGATGAAATGGCTGATGTAACTCCACCCCCAGCGGTAGGCCGGGATCATCGTCACCGCGTCGCCGAACAGCCGGGCGTTCTGCTCCAGCCACAGTTCGCACAGCTCATCGGCCGTCAGCAGTCCCTCGGCGCGCCGGGCGTGGGCCGCCTGCTCGAAACGGGTCAGCATCGCCTGGCGAAAGGTCGTGGCGATGATCTCTTCGAGCTTGGCACAGAGCAGGGCGATGCGCACCCGTCGGTCCTGTTCCCGGTCGAGCAGATGGCGGGTGACCAGCATCTCGCCGAAGACACTGGCCGTTTCTGCCAGCGGCAGCGGCGGGTGGTAATGATAGAAATTCTGCCCTCCGGCACATACATAATGCGCGGCATGCCCCAGTTCATGGGCGAGGGTGGTGACATCGCGCAAGGTTCCGGTGTAATTGAGCAGAACGTACGGGTCGACCCCCGGGTAGAGCCCCATGCAGAACGCCCCCCCGCTCTTGCCGTCGCGTGGCTTCACGTCGATTCGCCCGGCCTCCGGCAGCCGGCCGACCGATGCTGCCAGCTCGGGATGGAAGCCGGCATAGGCCTCCCGCACCAACGCCCAGCCTTCGGCAAAAGGGAACTGCCGCTCCACCCCGGTCAGCGGCGCATACAGGTCGGTATTCTTCAGCACCTCGTAGCCGAGCAGTTGCCGCTTGATGGCAAAATATTCACGCGCCAGGGGGTAGTGGGCCTCGCTCACCACCAGCATCTGCTCGACCATCTCCGGCGAGGTTTCGCTGGTCAGGCAGGTCGGCGTCATGCGATCGGGGTAGCCGCGCAGTTCCACCTCCTTGCCGTGGTCGAGCAGCAGGTTGTTGAAGCAGGCGGTCAGCACCAGCGCCTGCGCGCCATGGGTGTCGAGATAGGTCGCAAACGAACGCTCGCGCACCGTTTGGTCCGGATGATAGAGCAGCGCCAGCAGTTCCTCGCCGGCCACATCGCGCTCGACGTCTTCCCCCGGCATGCGGAAGCGGTAGCGCAGGCTGGCGCTCAGTTCGTCGAACAGCTGGACAAAAGCCTCCTTGCCGGTCAGATCCTTGCGCTTGAGCGCCTGTTCGACCTCCTCGCTCAACGTGTAGGGGGCATGCGCGCGCAACGTGTCGAGATGGTGCCCGTAAGCGGCCAGTTCCGGGGCGGCACGCAGGCGCTCGAAAATCTCCCGCGGCAGACGCAGCAGTTCCAGTTCGAAGAAGAGGGTGGTTTCCGCGATCTCCTGCCACGTCTCGCGCACTTCGGCAAAGAGCCGCATATGCGCCGCATCGTTGCCGTCGGCGGAAAAGAGCAGCTGGGCATAAAGGTAGGGACGCAGGGCAAGCAACTGCAGGGCCGCGTAGCGTTCCAGCGCCACGACCAGCTCCGCCGCCGTGATTGCCGGATCGGCGATCCGCCCGCGCCAAGTTGCGCGAAACCCTTCAGCTTCGGTCTTCGCCGCCGCCAGATCACGCCGCAACGCCGGATCGTCGACAGCGGCGTAGAGGGGGGTGAGATCCCAGCGCAGCGGTTCAGGGTTGGTCATGACAATACCCTTTCAAATGCAGCAAGACAGTCAATGGTACCACAGCGATAGGCAACAAACCCAGAAGCACAATAATCCTTTCACCGCAGAGAACGCAGAGAAAATTGCTGTTACGATCCCAAACTTGTTGCCCCGAAGATTCTCTCTGTGACCTCTTCGGTAAATAACAGATTGTGATTCGACACACAGGTAAACCATTAGGCAGTCCATTCGTCCATACAATAAATTCATCGGAGACGGAATGCTGCCGTGACCCCAGCCGACGCTGTACTGATTGACACTCTACCCGCCGGGAGCTACCCTCGAAGGATGGATAACGCGCAGGAATTGCTGCTGCTCGAGCAGATCCGTGCCGGCGACCAGGCGGGCTTCGCAACGCTGATGCGTCAGCATGCCCCGAAGGTCGTCGGCCTGGCCACCCGCCTGATCGGCGACCGCAGCGAAGCCGAGGATCTGGCGCAGGAGGCATTTCTGCGTTTGCACCGCGCCCTCCCCGGCTTCCGCGGCGACAGCAGCATCGGCACCTGGCTCTACCGGACGACGACGCGCCTGGCGATCGATCATCTGCGCCGCGAGAAGCTCAAGCGCAAGCTGTTCTTCTTCCGCCAGAACGAGGACGATCCCGACCCCATTGAGACAGTCAGCGACCCGCGCAGCAACCCCGCGCGCGATCTGCATACCCGCCAGGCGATGCGCCGCCTGAGTCAGGCGCTGCGGAAACTCAGCGCGCGCCAGCGGGCGGTCTTCGTCCTGCGCCATCATGAAGGGCTGCCGCTACAGGAAATTGCGGCCCTGCTCGGCCTGGAAACCGGCACCGTCAAAGCGCACCTGCACCGCGCCGTCACCACCCTGCGCCTGGAACTTGCCGATGTCTACGAGGAAGCGCCATGAAACCCGACTGCCTGAACGAACGCGACCTGATTCTGCTGCACTACGGTGAATGCCCCGACGGAGCCACCCCGGCGGCAGCCGCCGACCACCTGGCTGCCTGCGCCGCCTGCCGGGCGCGCCAAGAGCAGCTCGCCCTTGAGCTGGCCCGCATTCCGGCGGCCGTTGACCCCGAGCCGGCGGTCGCCACCCGCATTGCCGCCCGGGTCAACGAACGCCTCGGCCGGCGCTCCGCCTTGCGCTGGCTGCCGGTCCTGGGAGGGGCGGCCGTTGCGGCCGCGGCACTGATCATCACCTTCGCCGTCCGGTCGCCGCAGCCGGAGCTGGTACAGATTCAGCCGCCGACAACAGCGAATAGCACCGCCATGAACCTGGAAGAGGACCTGCCCGACATCGATTTTCTCGAAGATCTTGATGTGATCGAAGCGCTCGAGTTGTTACGGCAGATCGAAGGAGTCTGATATGTTCGCAAAGAATTTTTCGCTGGTCTGCACCGCAGTGCTCCTGGCCTGCCTGGCCGCCACCCCCGCGTTTGCCGGCAAAGGCGGGAATAAGCCGCAGCCCGGCAATGGCGACCTGCAGCAGTGGTGGCAGACCCTGCCGCAAAGCGAGCGCCAGATGCTGCGCGACCGCTACGAAATTTTCCAGAGCCTCCCCCCCGAGCGGCAGGAGCACCTGCGCAAACGTTGGGAGCGCTACCGTGACCTGCCGCCGGAGGAACGCCGGAAGATGCAGAAGAAGTTCCAGCACTGGCAGGAGATGGACCCGGCAGAGCGCGACCGGCTGCGCGACACCTACCGCGACTACCGCAAGCTCCCGGATGATCGGCGCCAACAGTTGAAACAGGAGTATGAGCGGCTGCGTGAACTGCCCGATCCCGAACGCGAGCGTCGCCGGGAGGAACTGCACCGCCGCTACTTCCCCGACGAACCGCTGCCGCCGCCACGGAGGTAATAGCCTCCGGGAGTCAGGAGTCACCCATCAGAATCCATCGGGAACGCTGATGGAGGATCAAATTTGTTTTCTTCTGAATTCTGACTTCTGTATTCTGTATTCGATGTTACCCCTTCGTCACCAGCAATCACGCTACCTCTTCCAGACCTTCTGGCTGTTGGTCATCGTCGGCATGGCCCTTGCCGGCGCATCGCCGCAGCTTTGGGCCGTATTCCTGTTGGCCGCCCTCTTCTCTACCTTGTTGGTCAAACGGGCCGCCTGCTCCTTCGCCTGCCCGCTCTTTCCGGTTGGCGAACTGCTCTGGCGTGCCGGCGCAAAACTGTTCGGCCGCAATTTCGTGGCGCCGTTCTGGTTCGATCTGGCCCTGCGCTCGGCAAAGTACCTGGTGCTGGGGTGGGTGATTCTGGCATTGGCTGGAAAACCAACGGGGACAGCATTGATTTCTGTCCCCATGGTGCTGTTTATCGCCGGTCTGCTTGTCCTCAGTCTCTTCTTCCAGATGCCGTGGTGCCGCTACCTTTGCCCGGCCGGCGCCCTGCTCGGCCTGGTCGCAATGGCCTCCCTGCTCAAGATTCGCCGCTCCCCGCAGCATTGCGTGCGCTGCCACAAGTGCAGCAACCGCTGCCCCGCCAATCTCCCGGTGATGCTGCGTACCACTCTCCGCTCCCCGGAATGTTTCGCCTGCTACCGCTGCGTCGACGGCTGCCCTGCCCCCGGCGCCCTGGATCTCGCCACTCCCGGTAAGCGCGTCGTGCCGGCATGGGTGGTGGGGACGATGGTGAGCTGTCTCCTGATGCTAGGGATCATTGTCGGAACGTTCTTGTAGGAGCGCATGGCCTGCGCCCGCGGGCGACCCCGCGGGTAGCCCCAGCAATCGGTTAAACGATGCAACGCCAACGGGGCGCCCCCCAGGAGGGCCCCGTTGTCGTTTGCATTTGATTTTCTGTAGGGGCGGGGTCTCCCCGCCCGGACGCGGTGACCGCGCCCCTACGGATCACGGACGACCCACCGGGTCGTCCCTACTGCATCTCGTAGATCAGCAGGGCGCTACTGCCATCGCCGTATCCAAGTCCACCATGGGAAAACATGACCAGCATGACGATTTCCGGGGCGCCGTCGTTGTCGGCATCAGCCATGCGGAAGTCGCCCATATAGCCACCCTGCGGCTTGGTGCGCCAGCGCTCGACCAGCGAGTAGCCATCATAGGCCACCGCCTTGAGATGGCTGCTGTTGAAGGAGCGGAAGGCGCTGAAGTTACGGTTTCCTTCGTTGACCGGCACCAGCACCGTCCCTTCAGGTCCCGGCTCAAGGCGGGGAGAAATGAAAGCATAACGGGTAGCACCACCGGGAAGACCATCGGGACGTTCGAAGGAGGTTTCGGAACCACCGAAATAGTCGCTGCTCTCCCAGAGAACTCCGCCGGCCGGCTCCAAAACCTGCAGCTTGTCATTAATGTTGAGCCTGGCAATCAACGGCCGGCCGGTCGTTTCGAACGGCTGCAAACCGGGAAGGCTCATCCCCTTGGGAAAATCCACGGGCGCACCGCGTTCCAGATGGTCGCCGCTACGCGTTACCCTAAAAATCGGCCCAGCCAGGTCCTGGTTGTAATTCTTCAGATCCTGGTTGAGATCCTGACCAAGCAGCACATGGTCTTGATCCCCCAGTTTCATTTTTCGCAGGAAGTACGGCGCCGGCTTGACTACGGCGGCAAGCTGTCCGCCCTGCAGTTCAATGGCTATTGAACGGAGATCATTGACCAGGGCCAGCGTTATGTACAGTTCCATGCGGCCGTTGCCATCAAGATCAACCCCTTCAAGATTCAGGGCGGCACCGGCAGACCCGAAGGAGTAATCGGCCATCGGCTCGAATTTGCCAGCGACGATGCGGGACACCACAACGCGGTCCCTGAAGCCGAGAGCGACCTCGTTTTTGCCGTCGCCGTCGAGATCGCCGACCTCGACGCCGACCGGCTTTCCTTCCATGCGCGGGCCGTACCAGACCCCTTCACGGCTGTCCATCTGGCTGACGATCAGCCCGCCGCGACTGCTGCTGCCACTCCCCGCCAGAACCCCGCCTGGGCCTGGCGGTGAACTACTGGCGCCACCGAAGATTTTCGGCATCCAGGTCGAACCGCTGCCGCCGGGGAGAGTACCCGGGGTCGGCGCCGCCGCAGGACTGCCGGGGGTCACGATGCTGGCCCCGGCCGGGGCTGCCATGGCGGCGGCAGTCACTACCGCGACCTTCCCCGATACCTGATCGGGACGGTAGAAACGCAGGGGCTGGAAAGCCTGATCCTTGACGCCGAGCCCCTTGTCGTTGAAAACGAAGATCAGCCCAGGTTCCATGTTCGGCACCGGGCGCGGCTGGTCGGGCTTCCCCGCCTGAGCGGCGGCATAGCTCTGCCAGTGCAGTTCCGGCAGCGCCCCCTGCAGTTGGGTGAAGACCCCTTCGCCGTCGCCGGAGTAATCCCAGAAGAGCGCCGGCAGCCCGGCAAAGCGCCGCGCCTCGTCCCCGGCCTTGAGATCGCCGGCGGCGCCGACCACCGTCGCATAGGAGTAGCCGGCCTTGACCTTGGTAACACGCAGCAGGGCGCGGGTCTCGTCGATGGAGCCGATCACCTTCTTGGTTACCGGATGGACCACCGGGGATCCCTTGGTGACAACGACAAAGAGATCGCCGGCCTGCACGCCGCTCGCCGCATCGAGATCGATCAGCCATTCGCTGCCGGCAGGAGCCACCAGCGTCGCGGTCTTCACACCGAGATCGCGGGCCACGTCTTCCTTGAAACCGGCGAAGGCGGGGAGGACGAAAAGCAGGGTCACGGCCAAGGTCAATACCGCGGTTTTAATCCATTCAGATCGACGACACATCATGCAGGAACCTCGCAAAGATAGGGAATTCAAAAACCGTTACATATTAGCGCAAAAAAGCGGAGAAGCCGAGAGGATTTTCTCGAGACGGTAATAAAGGGAAAGGCCGGACCTTGCGGCCCGGCCTTTCCGGTGTTGCCTGAGACGCGCGTTCCTTAGAACGGCACGTTGACCATCAGGTACGCCTTGTAGGTGGCGTCCGGATCGCCGGCGTCCGCCACACCATTTTTCGGCGCGGTGTTGTCATAGAAGTTGCCGTAGTCAGCATAGGAGAGGTTCAGGCTGACGTCGACCTTTTCGAAGTACTTCTTGCCGATGCGGGCAGCGGCTTCCCAGCCGAGGGTCTTGCCTTCGGCGTCATCAACATTGTCGTCATTCACGTCGTCGGTCACGGCGCGGAAGTAGCCGGCGCCCCAGTTCAGGTACATGTCGCTCGGCAGCTTGTGGTTACCGCTGGCCACCAGGGCCATGAGGCCGAAACCATTGTACACGGCATCATTGAACGCATAGCGCTCTTTACCGTAGTTGCAGACAAACTTGTCAACCAGGAACTGCATCAGGTTCTCGTTCGCGAACTCGTACTGGCCGAAGTTGCCGTACCACTGGTCGACATCGTTTTCGTCCTTGTCGGCGCTCACATAGATGGCGCGCAGGCCGACATCGCCGTTGTCCAGTTTCATGGCGCCCTTGACGCTGGCCATATAAGCCTTACCGTCGGCGCTGTCGCTCACGGTGCCGTTGTCGTACTTAACTTCGAGGTCCTGATAGACCGCGAAGCCGCTCAGGCCGAAGGAGCCGAATTTCGCGTCGGCGTTCAGGCCGTAGTAGAACACTTCCGCACTCCAGTCGTCGACGCCAAGGGCGGCAAAGGAGGGATCCCAAAGTTGGCTGCGATAGTTTTCCACGTTCGCGGTGCCGGCAAGTTGATCCACGGCATTGACGTCGAGGAAATAAATGCTGGCGCCGACTTTGACGTCATCGCTGACCTTCTGGCTCACGGCTACGCCGTACAGGTCGGTATCATCATAATCCCTGGAATCGCCCTCATAAAATTTCGAGTAGATGACGTTCAGGCCGGTGGCGCCCATCTTGTGGTTCAAGTTGATACCAGCCATATCATGGTTGAACACCATGCCTTCGTAATTGTCGGCCAGACCAATGACACCGATCTGGGCGGTGGTGTCGCCGGATTTCAGGTCGAGGTAGGCGTTCTTGGTCTCGACGTTGACGCTGTCGGCGCCGAGCTGGCCGCCAGTGCCGGTGCTGGTGCCGTTGCCCCACACGGTGTCGATCTCGCCGAACCATACGACGGCAACGTTGTCGTTAAGGCTGTAGGTGGCCTTCAGACGCAGGCGCTGGTCGATCAGCGAGCGGGTGTCGCCGTCTTCGTCCTCACCCTTGGTGAAGGCATCAGCGCGGCCATCACCGGTCAAATTGCCGCCACTACGCACTTCGCCCGAATAGCCCATCAAACGATAGTAGCCATTCAGCTTGAACTCGGCCAGAGCCGGGGTGGCGACGGCCAGGATCAGACCGATCGCCAAGAGAATACGGGTTGTTTTACTCACGTTTACCTCCTGAATATCATGGGTTGTGGGTTGCGATGCGCCGGCCCCTTTGCCGGGCACCCGATCAACTCTACAGCTCGCAAATTAGGGTTGGCTCGGAGCGTCGAACTCGTAGCCACAGGCCGGGCACTTGGTCCGTACCTTATCCTTGCCCCCGGTCGCCGCGCAGGCCGCCAGGGAGAGGGCCAAAAGACCCACCATCAGCAAGGAAACCAGCTTCTTCATTACGTCACCTCCTTTCCCGGTATTTGTGTTGCCGTCCAGCAATCCGCGGCCACCGGGCCGTGCGGAAAAATATCAAAATACCGTTCTGAATTAACGCAATATTGGTGCCAACACCCGGTGCCTTGCCAATCTTAGCGAAACTACTTGAAAATTCCAACCTTTTTCGGCCCGACCCGGTTAATCCCGCATGCGACGCGACCCGGAATTCTTAATCTTTTGTTGCGGATGCGCCACAACAAGTGTGGCTTATCGGCAACGGTCGACTGTGCGAAAGCACAGCGCAGGGGCTACAACGCCCCCTCGACGATCTTTTTGATCTCCGCCGCCGGGAGGATGGTGGCGGCAGCGCCATTGTCGTAGCGGACCTTCTGCTCCCGATCGACCACCAGCAGGCGCGGGATCAGGTAGATGCCGTAACCCCGGTAGACATCCATGTCGTCGTCGACCAGGATGTGATGCGCCATCGGGAAGCTCTTCCCCTCGAAATAGCGGGTGATCATCTCCGGGCTGTCCTGCAGGAAGACCTCGACCAGGACAACGTTCTTCTCTTTGAGAAAGTCGCCGATGGCGGCGAGTTCCCGCGACAGCTGGCCACAGCTTGGGCACCAGGTGGTGGCCAGTTTGAGAATGACTACCTTCCCCTTGAAATCGGCGAGGCTGACGCTCTTGCCGTCAAGGGTCTTCAGGGTGAAGCCGGGGGCCGGCTTGCCGACCTCGATCGCCCCGGCCAGAACCGGGAGCAGCACGAAGCCCAACAGGATGCAAAAGAGCAGGAATTGTTTGCGCATAAATTTAAAACACCGTGCTAAATTTATTTGGCGACACTTCAAATGTCAACGAAAAACTGTGCAAATGCACACCGCCAAAAGCTTTCTTTGGTAAAATTAATTTTTCAAACGATTTTATATTTTACCAACATCGTTTACCGCAGAGGACGCGTAGGAAAACCCGAGGGGAAAGCAATATCTGCTTTGTCCCCTATGATATTGAAAGAACTTCCTCTGCTCTCTCTGCGGTCAAAACTTTTATCTACTTATGTTCACCCGGTTCGCACAGCTCCGTCAAGACCCCCCCGCTCGCCTTCGGATGGAGGAAGGCGATGCGGGTATGGTGGGCGCCGAGGCGCGGGGTCTCGTCGATCAGCCGTACCCCCTGCCCCTTGAGGCTGGCGAGGCGTCCCTCCAACCCGTCGACCTGGTAGGCGAGGTGATGGATGCCGGGACCGTTCTTTTCCAGGAATTTCGCCACCGGCGAGTCCGGGGCGGTCGGCTCGAGCAGTTCGATCCGGCTCTCGCCGATCACCAGAAACGCCACCTTGACCTTCTGCTCCTCGACCACTTCGGCTCCCTCGAACTCCAGCCCGAGCACATCGCGGTAAAAAGGGAGGGCTTCGTCGATGCTGGTCACGGCGATACCGATATGACTGATCTTCTTGGGCATGATGGTAGGCATCTTTCGTTAAGGTTATATGACGTTCATGTTAAATTTTTTCGTAGGGGCGGCGCTTGCTCGGCTCTGGGCGCGGCAAGCAGCGCCCCTACATTCCTCTGCGAAACATCTCCAGCAACCGCCTGGCCGCGGCCCCCGGCGTGGTGACGCCGGATGCCACGCTCTCCTGCAGCTGTGGAAGAAGGGCTTCGACCTTGGGATGGCGCAGGAACGTCTCTTTGAGGTCGTCCATCAGCAGCGTCCACATCCAGTCGCTGTTCTGCAGGGCACGCTTCTCGGCAAACTCGCCGCTTTGCTGCATGGCCTGTCGGAAGCACGTGATCGTCTCCCACACCTCGCTGATCCCTTCGCGCTGCAGGGCGCTGCACAGCAGCACCGGCACCTGCCAGTTGGGACTCTTCGGGGCGGTCATGTGCAGGGCGTTGGCGCACTGCTGGCGGGCCAGGTCGGCGCGCTGGCGGTTCTCCCCTTCGGCCTTGTTGACCAGGATCGCGTCGGCGATCTCCATGACGCCGCGTTTGATCCCCTGCAGCTCATCGCCGGCGTTGGGGAGCTGCAGCAGGAGGAAGAAATCGACCATCGAGGCGACGGTGATCTCCGACTGGCCGACGCCGACCGTTTCGACGATGATCACATCATAGCCGGCCGCTTCGCAGATCAGCATGGTCTCGCGGGTCTTGCGCGCCACCCCGCCGAGGGTGTCGCCGGCCGGCGACGGGCGAATGAAGGCCCGGTCGTCGCGAGACAGCTCCTCCATGCGGGTCTTGTCGCCGAGGATGCTCCCGCCGGAGCGTTGCGAAGAGGGGTCGACGGCCAGCACCGCCACCTTGTGGCCACAGCCGGTCAGGTGCAGGCCGAAGGACTCGATGAAGGTGCTCTTCCCCGCCCCCGGCACCCCGGAGATGCCGATGCGGATGGCCTTGCCGGTGTCAGGGAGGAGGTCGTCGAGCAGGGTGGTGGCGGCGAGGGAGTGATCAAGGTTGCGGCTCTCGACCAGGGTAATCGCCTTGGCCAGGGCCCGGATGTTGCCGGCACGCACGCCGGCGGCGAGTTCGTGGAGGATGGTCATTTAGGTATCAAAACCAGTGTAGGGGCACGGCGCGCCGAGCCCCAACAGGATCATTCGCGATCAGCACGATTATTTCCGCTTTTCCTCGATCGCATCCAGCGTCTGGGTGGCGGAGGTGACGATCGGCGTGCCGGGACCAAAGATGCGGGCGGCCCCGGCGGCCGACAGGGCTTCGTAATCCTGCCGGGGGATGACGCCACCGCAGACCACGACGATCTCCTCGGCACCAAGGCGCTTCAACTCCGCGACCAGCTGCGGCACCAGCGTCTTGTGGCCGGCGGCGAGGCTGGAGACGCCGACCACGTGGACGTCGTTCTCCACCGCCATCCTGGCGGCCTCTTCCGGGGTCTGGAAGAGCGGGCCGACATCGACGTCGAAGCCGGCATCGGCATAGGCGGTGGCCACCACCTTGGCGCCGCGATCGTGGCCGTCCTGCCCCATCTTGGCGACGAGGATGCGCGGCCGGCGCCCCTCGCGGGCGGCAAAGGCGGCGATGCGCTGCTTCAGTTCCGAGAAATTGCTGTCGCTCTCGACCACGGCTCCGTAAGCTCCCGAGACCAGCTTGATGTCCGCCTTGTGGCGGCCGAAGACCGCTTCCATGGCGTCGGAGATCTCACCCAGGCTGGCACGCTGGCGCGCCGCCGCGACACACAGCCCCAGCAGGTTCTCCTGCTCATTCTGGCATGCCGCGGTGATGGCGGCAAGCGCCTGTCGGCAGGCGGCCTCATCGCGGGTGGCGCGCATCTTTTTCAGGCGGGCGATCTGCGACTCGCGCACCGCGGTGTTGTCGACTTCCAGCACCTCGATGGAAGCCTCTTCCTTGAGGCGATACTTGTTGACGCCGACGATGACGTCGCGCCCGGAGTCGATGGCCGCCTGCTTGCGCGCCGCCGATTCCTCGATGCGCAGTTTGGGCATCCCCGACTCGATCGCCTTGGTCATGCCGCCGAGCGCTTCGACTTCACTGATGATCGTGCGCGCCTCGGCGACCAGGGCGGCGGTCAGCGACTCGACGTAGTAGGAGCCGGCCAGCGGATCGACCACTTTGGTGATGCCGGTTTCTTCCTGGATCACCAATTGGGTATTGCGGGCGATGCGCGCCGAATGGTCGGTGGGGAGCGCAATCGCCTCATCCAGCGCATTGGTGTGCAGCGACTGGGTGCCGCCAAGGACGGCGGCCAGCGCCTCGATGGTGGTGCGGATCACGTTGTTGTAGGGATCCTGCTCGGTCAGCGACCACCCCGAGGTCTGGCAGTGGGTGCGCAGCGCCAGCGACTTGGCACTCTTCGGCTCGAAGCGCTGCATCAGCTCCGCCCACAGCAGGCGCGCGGCGCGCAGCTTGGCGGCTTCCATGAAGAAGTTCATGCCGATGCCGAAGAAGAACGACAGGCGCGGGGCAAAGGCATCGACGTCCAGCCCGCGGGCGGTGGCGGTCTTGACGTACTCGAGACCGTCGGCCAGAGTGAAGGCCAGCTCCAGGGCGTTGTTGGCCCCGGCCTCCTGGATATGGTAGCCGGAGATCGAGATCGAGTTGAAGCGCGGCATGTGCTTGCTGGTGTACTCGATGATGTCGGCGATGATCCGCATCGACGGCGCCGGCGGGTAGATATAGGTGTTGCGAACCATGAACTCCTTGAGGATGTCGTTCTGGATCGTTCCGGCCAGCTGCTCCTGGGTCACCCCCTGCTCCTCGGCGGCGACGATGTACATCGCCAGGATCGGCAGCACCGCCCCGTTCATGGTCATCGACACCGAGACGTCCTGCAGCGGGATGCCGCCGAAGAGGATCTTCATGTCCTCGACCGAGTCGATCGCGACGCCAGCCTTGCCGACGTCGCCGACCACGCGCGGGTGGTCGGAATCATAGCCGCGGTGGGTGGCCAGGTCGAAGGCCACCGACAGTCCCTGCTGGCCGGCGGCCAGGTTGCGGCGGTAGAAGGCGTTGGACTCCTCGGCGGTGGAGAAGCCGGCGTACTGGCGCACGGTCCAGGGCCGCCCGGCATACATGGTCGCCATCGGCCCGCGGGTGAAGGGCGGCAGCCCGGGGAGGGTGCCGAGGGTTTCGAGTTGCTCCAGGTCGGTGGCGGTGTAGAGCGGTTTGACCGTGATCCCCTCGGGGGTCTCCCAGTTGAAGCGCGCCAGGCTGTCGCTCTTGCACTCCTTCTTGGCCGCTGCTTCCCACTCTGCCATGGTGGGTTTTTTGAAGGTGGACATGAAATGAGAATCCTTTCGGATGTATTGATTGCAAACGTAGGGGCGCAATTGATTGCGCCCTGGGCGTGATCAATCACGCCCCTACATAAACCACAAATACAATTTGGCGTAAGGGCGTAGATGCACCCCGGGCGGACGCCGTACCTCTACCGCGTCACCACCGCCAGAACCTGGACAACTTCACCTTCACAGGCAAGCAGGCGGTGTTTGAGAGACGCATCGAAGTAGACGGCATCACCGGCCTCGAGAACAATCCGTTCGTCTTCGAGAAGCACTTCGGCACGGCCTTGCAGGATCAGCAGGAACTCTTCGCCGTCATGATTGTAGAGCTCTTCCTCTTTGGCCCGTTCGGTGACGGTCAGCACAAACGGTTCCATCTTCTTGTTGCGCTTGCGGAAGGAGAGCGCTTCGTAGGTGTAGCCATGGCCGGTGCCGGCCTTGGAGATCACCCGACTGACCACCCGTCGCTCGCCTTTGCGAACCACCTCGTATTTGCGCTCGACCTCCTCGTCCTCGAAAAAAATACCGATCTTGACATCGAAGAAGCGGGCCAGCTTGGAAAGGGTGGCAATCGGGGGGGAAACGTTATTGTTTTCGATCTGCGAGATGAGCGCCGGGGAAAAACCGGTTTCGCGCGCCACATCCTGCAACGTAAGCTTGCGCGCTTTACGCAACCGTTTGATCTTGCTGCCGATATTAAAGTTCATCGCTCACGTCCCGCGCAGAATAAAAAATAGTTCTACAAATTGCTAGATCTACAAGAAACCCCTTGAAAAGTCAACAAAATTGTTTATTTAGGGTAAAAGTCGTTTAGCCTGACTGAAGGGCGCCCAGAAACAGCAAAGGCCCCGCCATTGCCGGTGGAGCCTTTGCTGTTTCTGGGCGAAATCGTAGGGGCGGGCTGCAAACCCGCCCCTGTCTTGTCTACAGAATCGCCTTCAGGTACAGGGCGGTGCGTTCGCGGCGTTCCTTCTCGACCGCCGCCGGATCGACTTCCACGAACATCTCGTCCGGGGTGATCTTGAAGAGCGGCTGGCCTTTCTGGACGATGGTGCCGTCGGCGCCCTGCATGATGATCTTGTCGATCGTCCCGGAGAAGGGCGCCCGGATCGTATTGAACATCTTCATGACTTCGATGATGTAGAGCGGCTGCCCTTTCTCGAAGTGCATCCCTTCGGTGACGAATGCCGGCATTCCCGGCGCTTCCTGCCCGTAGTACATGCCGCCACAGACCGCGACGATTTCGTCGGCCTTGGTTGACGGCGGCGGCACCAGCACCTTTTTCAGCCGCACCTGCAGGTCGGGGTCGTTGAGGTAGGCGGGGATTGTCACTTCCAGATCCTCCTCGACCCGGAAATCCCAGAACCGGGTGTGCTCGGCGACCAGGAAGGCCATGCCGAGCAGTTCCAGCCCGGCCTCGAAACCGAAGTGGGCGGACTGGATCTCGGCCCAGGCCGCGGCATCGTACGGCCCCTGCGGCTTGTCCTTCTGCAGAAGCTGGTTGAGCTTGAAATAGTCGTCCTTGCCGAGCTTGAAGACCTCGCGCAGCGTCGCATAGAAGCGCAGCCCCTTCTGCAGCACGTCGTAATCGTGGCTCCAGATGATCTCGGCCGGAGTGGCGCCGGGTTGCGGCAGCATGTTCAGGTAGGCATAGGTTTCTTCAAGAATGACCAGCGGATTGCGCAGCCAGACCACCTTGCCGTCCTCAAGACGAAAATCCTTGCGATTGATGCTCAGCCAGCCGGAGAGCAGGTGCGGGTCGCCAAGCAGCCTTTCCAGCGGCCGGTACACCAGCGTTCCCTTGCGGTCGAGGATTTCGGACATCGTCTTGCCGACTTTGGCATCATCGGGGAACTGCTCGGCCATCTTCTTGGCATAGGCTTTTTTCATCTGCAGGAAGGCGTAGACCGGATCGATCTTGTTGGCTTCCTCCTTGAGCTGGCCGACCAGGGTCAGGTACGGCACCACGAAGCGGGTGGTCGGCTTGGCCAGCACGTTGTAGCCGAGGAACCAGTTGACCAGGCCGTAATGAAACTCGAGGTTGGTCGCCATGTCGCTGCCGCGCAGGATGGTGTTCCCGAGGACTTTCGCCATGTGCCGGTAGCTGGCCAGGCGATCTTCCCCCTTGGTCAGCAGCAGGGCGATGTTGGAGTCGTAGGCGCCGGCCACCTTGTAGCGCATGAACATCCCGGAGTCGGGGTTGACCATGCAGATCCCCTGGTCATCGCGGATCTCCCCTTCGATCGGTTTCGACCAGTAGCGGATCATCCCGCCGGCATGTGGCGACAGGGACGCGTCGGTGGCGTTCAGGCGCGCCTCGACGGCGGCATTGAAGCGTGGCATGCGCTCCGGCTTGGGGAGACGCTCCTTGTGGCGGGCGATCAGCGCCATTGCCTCGACCAGCGACTCGACGACGAAGAAATCCTTCTTGTCCTTCGGGTTGGTGAACTTGAGGCTGTAGCAGAGCTCCGACACCCGGTGCTCGACCTGGATGCGGGTATTGACTTCCATGAAGTAGTGACGCTCACGATCGACAATGCACTCGAAGGTCGAGGCCGAATCGAGGCCGACCGCCATACCGAAACGCGCCGCTTCCTCTTCCATGCGCTTGAGGATTTTCAGATCGTTTTCCAGGGCCTTGGCTTCCGCCTTCTTGCCGGCCTTTTTGGCTACGGCGATGGAATCCGCCAGCCCTTCCTGAGTCACCGAGACTTCAAGGAGCTTCTGTTCGTGCATCTGCAGGGAGCAGTCGCGGCCACCCATGGTGATGCACCACTGGCCGTTGCCGAGCATCTGGATTTCGTTGTGGCGGGTCTGCTCGATATTCAGTTCGATCAGGACGTTCTTGTTGTCGCCGACGCCGTTGGCCTTGACCTCGTTGAGCACCTCGCGGACCATCGCCGGAGCCTCGGCGGCTGCCTTCTGGATCATCTTCTCGTCGGCATTCTTGGCGGTCAGCAGGGAAGCCCCGAGGATGCGCTGCCCCTTGCCGCCGCCGCCGCCGATCGCCTTGAGCCGGAAGCGGCTGCGCGGGTACTTGCGGAACAGTTCGGCGACTTCCAGTTGCACCTGGGCACAGAGTTCCTCGATCGAGTAAAGATCGATCCCCTTGGCGTAGGAGGCATTAAGGACCTGGTCGGCCAGCTCTTCGAGCGAAAGGTTCTTGTCCTTGAGCACCTTGTCGTCGACCTTGAGCGTCTCGGCCTTGACCAGTGCCAGCAGCTTTTCCCGGGTCGGGTGCTTCCTGACCAGGGTCTTCGCCGTGACGTTGTTGATACCGGGGGTGACGCTGACATCGACGGCCAGGGCGGTGCGCTTGGCTTCGTCCTTCTTGCCGGCTTTCCCCTGGGTCATGGCACAGGGCCCGATGAATTTCAGCCCGGCGTTCTCGATGGCGGCGACGAACTCCTCGTCCTCGGCCATGAAGCCATAGCCGGCGAAGATCGAATCGTAGCCGTTGTCCCGGGCGATCTGGATGATCTGGCCGATGCGTTCGACACGCTCTTCCTTGCTCGCCCCGCTGTAGTCGGGAACCCGGTGGACGCGGGTCGAGTCGGTGAGCTGGCGCAATTCCGGCGCCAGGGCGTTGGCGTAAACGATGGAGTCCTTCTCGGAGAGCAGAATGCCGTAATGGGTCATCCCCATCTCGGTGTAGACGTCCATTGCCTCCTTACGGATCGGGCCGCGGCAGACGATCAGCGGCTTGAGATCCTCGCAGGCAAAGGAGCGCACCCAGGCGGACGGCGACTGGCCGAGGCGGCGATCCCGGTGGATCAGCGGATTGTGCATATAAAGGTCGGTCATGGGTCGTTATCTCCGTTTCATCCGGGATCGATTAATGGAATTCGCGCTGCGGGCCACCCATCGGCGAAGCCTGGTAGTGCCGCATCAGGAAGTTCAGATTCTCGCCCAGGACCTGACGCAGGTCGGTGGGCATGACAATCGAGGAAATCGACCCCAGGGCCAGACCTTCCTTCGGGTTCATCAACTCTTTTTCATAGCGCTGGTTGAGCGCGGTTTCCTGGAGCTTGAGCCACTCGGCCGCCTCTTTCTCGGCGTCGCGCTTGGCTTCTTCGCCGCTCATCCCGGCCGCGATGCGTTCATCGGTCCCCTGCCTGATCATGCCGGGGACGGTACTGCGGAGCTTGCGCAATTCGTCCTTGTAGACAAACTCCTTGCCGGCCGGCCCCATGACCGCGAGGCGGGTGGTCGGCAGCGCCAGCACCAGGTCGGCGCCGGTCGGGTAGTTGTTGTAGGAGGCGTAGGCGCCGCCGAAGGCGTTGCGCAGGATCAGCAGGATGCGCGGGGTGCGCACGTCGACGATCGAGTCGAGCATCGAGCGGCCGGCCTGGACGATGCCGCGCGCTTCCTGCTCGCGCCCGGGGAGGAAGCCGGTGGTATCCTCCATGAAGATGATCGGAATGTTGTAGATGTTGCAGAAACGCACAAAGCGCGCGATCTTCACCGCCGAGTCGCAGTCGATCTGGCCGGAGGCCACCGCCGAGTTGTTGGCGACGAAGCCGACCACGTGGCCGCCCAGACGGCCGAAGGCGGTGATCACCTCGCGGGCACGCTCCGGCTGCAGCTCGAAGTAGTCGCCGTGGTCGCAAATCTGCTGGATGACGATCGACACGTCAAACGGAGTGTTGAAACCGGTCGGCGAGTTGAACGCCTTCTTCAGCAGGGTGTTGATCTCCCAGGTTTTGCGATCGAGCGGATCGCTGGTCTCCTGGAAGGGGGAGAGGGTGAAGTTGTTGCCGGGGAGGTAGGAGAGCAGGCGCGTTGCGGTGCGCAGCGCGGCAACCTCGTCGGCCACGGTCAGGTCGGCGACGCCGGACTTGCCGTGGACCTTCGGCCCGCCGAGTTCCTCGGGGGTGATGTCCTCGCCAAGCACCGACTTGACCACGCCGGGGCCGGTCAGGCCGAAGAAGGTATCGTTCGGCTGGATGACGAAGCTCCCCTGGCGCGGCAGGTAGGAACCGCCGCCGGCGTTGAAGCCGAACATGCACATGATGCTCGGCACCACGCCGCTGATCCGGCGCAGGGCGGTAAACGCCTCGGCGTAGCCGTCAAGGCCGCCGACCCCGGCCGGAACGAAGGCGCCGGCCGAGTCGTTCATGCCGATCAGGGGGATCCCCTTCTCGCCGCACATGTAGAAGAGCCGGGCCAGCTTGTTGCCGTTGGTGGCATCGATGGAACCGGCCCGCACGGTGAAGTCGTGGCCATAGACGCCGACATCGCGGCCGTTGATATTGAGGATGGCGGTGACCAACGAGGCGCCGTCAAGGTTCTTCCCCCAGTTCTGATAGAGAACGTTCGGCGCTTTGCTGGAGAGGACGTTGAGGCGCTCCCAGACCGTCATGCGCTTTTTGAAGTGCTGCTTCTCGATCTGGTCGATCTTGACCGATTTGATGGGGCGCTGGATCAGGTCGTAGCCCTCTCTCATCACCTCTTCATAAGCGCCGGTCTTGCCAAGGATTTCGCCGGGGATGGTGAAGTCGACTTTCTCCGGCGGGTCAAACGGGTTTTTCAGCGAAGGCTTGATTGCGGTCTTGGACATCTGCGCCATCCTTTTCGGTGAATGGAATAAAATGCCGGGTGCCGCGCCCGGTCAAGCGAGCCGGCATTCCCAGTTGCTGGACAGATTGTTCTGCGGTGTCGTGATGCCTGATAAAATGGGGTTTTATCCCTGCACGATATAGCTTAGGAAGGCGGAAGTTGTCAACGGGAAATTCATTTGCGCTAAACGTGCTTTACTGAAATTAAAGCGTGAATTTTACGGCCAAACCTCTTTTCTTTCCGCCCTTTTTTGGCGGCTTTTGACGACGCGCAATTGAGTCGGCGCAGTTGACTTCCAGCCGGGCTTTGCCGCATGATGATTTATTACTTTCCGTCGGTTTTCGCGGCGGCCAGCGAGGTTTAATCTTGCCCCAGTTGTTTCCGGATTTTCCAGTCGGCGTACAGCTTTGGCCCCAGGCGCGACGACGTCCACGCGTCTTGCGCGAAGGCTACACCTTCTCCCTGCTGGAAAAATCGACCGATACCTACCACTTTTCGGTGCTGGCCGGGATGCAGCGGATTCGCCGGGTCTTCACCGAGTTCGCCCGGGCACTCCCCGACGAAGCCTTCTTCATCCTCGAATTCTATACCAGCGAGCCGACCGGGAACGAAGAGGAACCGCCGGCCCCGGTTGTTCACTATTCTCCCTACCTGCCGGTTGCCGAAATTCTCGACACCCTGGAGCCCTATTGGGAGCGGCTGCTGAATGACGGCTTCGTCGGCTTCGGTCTGGCCAGCAACCGGGCCAGCCAGGAGCTGTTCTACTCCGAGGAGAAGCTGCTCACCTGCTTCACCGACCACCATATCCGCTTCATGGACCAGCTCTCGCGCGCCGGCGTGCCGCACCGTCAGGAACTGCTGCTGCACACCGACCTGGGCCACGACCATCTGTCACTGCTTTGCCTCGACCGACCCAACCTTCCCTTAAGCCTGCAGCGATACAGCGACCGTGACCTCGACTATGCCACCTTCTGCCGGGAACTGCTGGAAACCCTCGGCATGTACCCGGTCGAAGAAAGCCTGTCGTTCTTCTTCTCCCGCCGCGAGCAGCAGCTGATCGAGGACCTGCTCCTGATCCATCCCGAGTTTGCCGACTTTGCCGAGGAGGATTTTGGCGCACTGCTGCTCGACTGGAACGATTTCGTCACCGAATGCAACACCAGATTTGAGGGTGATTTATGGGAATATCGCCAGGGGCTGCGCCTGCGCGACATGATTCAGTATGTGATTGCCAATGCTCCGGAGCCTCTGTGCAGCCGGATTCGCGAGTCGCTCCAGGAACCTGACGAGCGCTTCCGCCAGAGCCTGACCGACCGCCGCAAACGGCTCGATGACCCGCAACTCCCCCCCTCCTCGGAAGATCACTTCTGGTACAATGGCGTGATCCGCCATGCCGGAGTCGACTTGCGTCGCGACCTTATCCGGCACGGCTGGTATAAACCCTGAACCCATGATCCTCCTCATCGCTGCCGTCCCCCTGGAAACCGATCTGCTGCGCAGGGAACTCGCGCCCTGCGAGGTGCGCCGCCATGGCAACCGGTCACTCTATCTCGGCAAATTGGGAGGGGAGAATGTGGCGCTCCAGCACAGCGGAGTCGGCAAGGCGAATGCGGCGGCGACCACGGCACTGCTGTTGGAAAGCCTGTGTCCGGAGGCCGTCGTCTGCTTCGGCTGTGCCGGGGCCTATCCGGAAAGCGGCCTGCGGGTGGGTGATCTGGTGCTGGCGACGGAAGAGGTCTACGGAGATGAAGGCTCGGCCGTCCCGGGCGGTTTCCTGGACATGCGGGAACTCGGGCTGGCATTGGTCGAATCCGGCGGGGAGAAGTGGTACAACCGCTTCCCGACAGACCCTGAGCTGCTGGCCCTCGGTCATCGCCTGATCGCCCGGGCCATGGATACGAAGCAGCGCGTGGCGGTCGGCCCGCTGGTAACCGTGTCCACCTGTTCGGGGACGACCGCCGGTGGCCGGCAACTCGCCGAACGTACCGGTGGCCTTGGGGAGAATATGGAGGGAGCGGCGGTCGCCCAGTTGTGCGCCCGCTACGGCGTACCGTTTTTCGAGGTGCGCGGCATCTCCAACCTGGTCGAGGATCGCGACCTCTCCCGCTGGGATCTTGCGGCCGCCGCGCTGGCGGCGCAGCAGGCCGTGCGCGCGGTGCTGGCCGGCTGGCGGGAGCGGCAGGAGCCGGCATGACCCGCGCCCTCACCCTCGGTTATTCCCCCTGCCCCAACGACACCTTCATTTTTCATGCGCTGGTCCATGGCCTGGTACCAACCCCCGGCTTTACCGTTCATGAGCAGCTGGAGGATGTGGAGACCCTCAACCGGCTGGCACTCGACGGCAGCCTCGACCTGACCAAGGTTTCGTACCACGCCCTCGGCCATCTGCGCGACCGCTATGTCCTGCTGCGCAGCGGCGGGGCGCTGGGGCGCGGCTGCGGGCCGCTGGTGGTCGCCACGGCGCCGACGACCATGGCGGTCCTGCGCGGCAAACGAATCGCCATCCCCGGGACGTTGACCACCGCCAACCTGCTCCTGCAGCTCTTTGGCGAAGGTTTCGATCATGTCGTGCCGATGCCTTTCGACCGGATCATGCCGGCACTGCGTGCCGGGGAAGCCGATGCCGGGGTAATCATCCACGAATCGCGCTTCACCTACCAGGCCGCGGGCTTCCATGCGGTACAGGATCTCGGTGCCTGGTGGGAGGCTGAAACCGGGCTGCCGATCCCCCTGGGTGGCATCCTCGCCCGTCGCGATCTCGGCACCGAGACGATCCGCGCCGTCGACCTCGCCATCCGCGCCAGCCTGGAGCACGCGCGCACCCATCCCGACGCGGCACGTGCCTACATCCGCGCCCATGCCCAGGAACTCGACGACGCGGTGACCTCGGCGCATATCAACCTGTACGTCAACGATTTCTCCCTCGACCTCGGCAACGAAGGGGTGCACGCCGTCAACACCCTGCTCGGTCGCGCCCAGGCGCGCGGCCTGATCCCGGAATGCGATTTGCCGTTGTTTTCACCTTGATGTAGGGGCAAGGTCACCGTGCCCTAGGCGACGCATGCGTCGCCCCTACAAAAACAACACGGGGGATACTTTCGAAAGTATCCCCCGTTCCAATTCTACGTTTTTATTCAACCACGCTACTGACTCAAATGCACCGCCTTGATGAAGAGCGGCTCGACCGCCTTGGTCAGCCGCTCGATGACCTTCTGACCCACGGGCGAATCGGTGGAAAGCACCACCATCGCCTCGCCGGCCTTCTCCTGGCGACCGAGGTTCATATTGCCGATGTTGATCCCTTCCTCGCCGAGGATGGTGCCGATCTTGCCGATCAGTCCCGGACGATCGGTGTAGGTGATCACCAGCATGTGCTCCTCGGGCTGGAAATCGGTGGTGAAGTTGCGCATCTTGACGATCTTCGGCGTCTTGTCGAAGAGCGTGCCTGCCACCATGCGCGTGCCGGTCGGCGTTTCCAGGGTCAGGGTGATCAGGTTGGAAAACGACTCGGTCTCGGTGCTGCTCATCCCCTCGACGGCGATTCCCATCTCCTCGGCGACCAGCATGGCGTTGACCATGTTGACATCATGTTCGGTGCAGTTCTGCAGCAGGGCGGCCAGTCCGCAGACGGTCAGCGGGGTGCAGTCGAAACGCGCCAGCTTGCCATTGTAGGTGAAGGTCACCTTGCGCGGGTTGGGCGGCGCCAGCTTGGAGATGAATTCGCCGAGGGTGCCGACCAGGCCGATGAACGGCTTCATGTGCTCCATCAGGTCGGGGTCGAAGCGCGGGATGTTGACCGCATTGCTGAGCGGCTTGCCGTCGAGATAATCGATCAGTTCCTGGCAGACGTCGACCGCCACGTTCTTCTGCGCCTCGAAAGTGTTGGCGCCCAGGTGCGGGGTGACCACCATGCGCGGGTGGGCGATCAGGCGCTTGAGCGTCTCGGTTCTGGGCGGTTCCTCGCTCCAGACGTCGAAGGCGGCGCCGGCCACCTGCCCGCTTTCCAACGCGGCCAGGGTCGCGGCCTCGTCGAAGATGCCGCCGCGCGCGCAGTTGACGATCAGCACCCCGTCCTTCATCCGCTCGAACTGGGCGGCACCGATCATCCCCTCGGTTTCTTCATTGAGCGGGGTATGCACTGTGATCACGTCGGAGAGCCGTAGCAGGTCGTCCAGCGACACCAGCCGCACGCCGTAGTCGTCGGCGCGTTTCTCGGCAATGTACGGGTCGTAGGTCAGGACGTCCATCTCGAAGGCACGGGCGCGCAGGGCTACCCGGCCGCCGACCTTGCCAAGACCGATGACTCCGAGGGTCTTCCCTTTCAGCTCTAAGCCGGTAAAGGGCGCGCGCTTCCAGTCACCCCCCTTGAGGCTGCTGTTGGCGGCCGTGACGTTGCGGCAGAGCGCCAGCAGCAGTGCCATGGTGTGTTCGGCCGCCGAATTGGTGTTGCCGAAGGGGGCGTTGACCACGATGATGCCACGCTGGCTGGCGGCATCGACATCGACGTTATCGATGCCGACCCCGGCACGGGCGATCATCCGCAGGCGACCGGCATTTTCCAGCAGGGCCTTGTCGACCTGGGTACCGCTGCGGGTAATGATGGCATCGTAGTCGGCGATCGTTTTGCGCAGTTCTTCAACGGGAAGGCCGAGCCGGACGTCGACTTCAAAGCGCGGGTCGTTCTGGAGCAGCTGCAGGCCGCTTTCCGAGACTTCGTCGGTGACGATAACTTTCATGATGTGATTCCTCCGGAAAAGGTGAGCGGGGCGATTGTCGGCCCCGCACCGTCGGGGATTGTAGGCCCAACGCCGCTGGCTGTCAACGCCCGGGAAGGGTGATGCAGAGGCAGTCGGCCTCGGCGTAGACGATCCCGCCGGGGCCATGGATGCCGCCGTGAACCATAACCTTGCGCCCTTCGGCGGAGACGACCCGGCTGCGCACCTCGACCACGGTCTGCAGCGGCAGCAGTTTCTGGAAATGGATGTTGAGCTTGCCGACGACAATGGCGTAGCCGGCCGCCCAGGCAGCCAGGCCAAGCACCTCGTCAAGCACTGCGGCGATGGCCCCGCCATGGGCATTGCCCGGCGGTCCCTCGGTTTCCGGGCCGAACCAGATCCGCGCCACCAGGTGCGATTCAAGGTCGCGGTAATAACGGACGCGAAAACGCTTGCCGGTCGGGTCGCCGGAGACGAAGCGCAGCGAATCGCCGACCAGGGCCGGGGCGTCGAAGGGGGTCCACCCCGGTTCACCGGCCAGTTCGGGAATCTCTTTCAGGCAGGGGAGCTTTTTTGCTTTATCAACCATGGGTTTGCTCGAATTCGTCCATGAATCGGGCGAGGGCTTCGACTCCCGCCAGTGGCATCGGGTTGTAGATCGAGGCACGCAGCCCGCCAACGGCACGGTGCCCTTCCAGAGCGTAGAGCCCGGCGGCCAACGCTTCCTTGACGAACTGTTTTTCCAACTCCGGCGTGGGGAGATGGAATGTGACATTCATAATCGAGCGGCAGGACGGGTCGGCGAAGCCGCGGTAGAAGCCGGAGCCGTCGAGCGCCCGGTAGAGGACGGCGGCCTTCTCTTCGTTGCGCCGCTCCATGGCGGCGACTCCGCCCTGTTCCTTGAGCCACTCGAGCATACACTTGACCACGTAGACCGCGAAGGTGTTGGTGGTGTTGGTCAGCGAATCGTCCTTGTCGAGCTGGGTATAGTTGAGGAGCAGCGGGGTGTGCGGCGCGGCCTGCCCGAGCAGATCCTGTCGGATGATCACCACTGCCATCCCCGACGGGCCGAGGTTCTTCTGCAGGCCGGCGTAGACCACGCCGAACTTGCGGTAGTCGATGACCCGCGAAAGGATCTCCGAGGTCTGGTCGGCAATCAGCGGCACGCCGCCGGTTTCCGGGAAGCTCTGCCAACGGGTGCCGCACACCGTGTTGTTGCTGGTGAGGTGCAGGTAGGCCGCGGACGGATCGATGGTCGCCGGATCAAGGACCGGGACGCGGCGAAAACCGCTGTCGGCGCCGGAGACAATCACCTTGACGTCGGCAAACGGCTGCGCGTCCTTGATGGCCAGCTGCGAGAAGTTGCCGGTCTCGGCGTAAAGGCAGCGCTTCGTGGTCGAGCGCCCGGCCAGATTGAGCGGCAGGGCGGCGAACTGCATGCGCGCGCCACCGTGGACAAAGAGGATCCGGTAATCGTCGGGGATGCCGGCCAACTCGCGCAGCAGGGCCTTGGCCTCGTCCTGGATCGCCTGGAACTCCTTGCTGCGGTGGCTGATCTCGATGACCGAGGCACCCATGCCGTGGTAGTCGAGAAACTCGTCGCGAATCCGCTCCATGACCGGCAGCGGCAGCATCGCCGGCCCGGCGCCGAAATTGTAAACCCGATGGGACATCATCTGCTCCTGAATCTGTGAAATTCCCTTGTAGAGGCGCAATTCATTGCGCCCAGGGCGTGATAAATCACGCCCCTACGCAGAGATCCTTCTGCACTCCAGATAAAAGCGCTTCTCGTCGGCCTCCCCCATGGAGAAGGTCTTGCGGGCCAGGGCGCCGTCGTGCACCACGGTGCGGAACAGGTCGTGCTTGGAGATGGCCGGTAGCAGGAAGCCGACGGCGTCGGTCGGAGCACTGAGCCGCTCGACCGCATCGGCGCCGTGGATATAGTCGATGTGCCCGCGCGTCCCGTCCGCCAGGTAGTCGTCGAGGAATTCCTGCAGGGTGGCCACCGCCAGCGTCAGGTGCGGGCGAAGCACGGTCAACAGGCCATGCCGGCCACCGGCGATAAACGGAATGGCGTGGCTCCCCGCCGGGGCGGCGTCCCGGGCGACAGCCGCTGTCGTGGCATCGGCCAGCCAGTCGACCCGACACGGCGTGCCGGCGGCGGCAAAGTAGTGTTGGGCACTGGCCAACAGATCGGCAGCGTCGACCTGGAAGAGGACGCGATGGATCGCTTCGAATTCGAGACCGGGATCGTGGACGTTGACCAGTTCGACCAGCGCGTAGCGCGCCGGATGATCCATGATCGCCGCCGGATCGGGGGCAGCCGCCTTGAGCTGCTCCCAGATCACCTTGGCGGTGGCGAAGCTGTGGTTGCCGTCACCCATGGCATAAAGCATGACGTGCTCGCTGCCGTAGCGCTCCTGGAAGCGCTGCGGACCGGCCAGTCGCTCCAGGGCCTTGCCGATCTGCTCGATGACCGCCGGCTCGTCGACGTGCCAGCCGCGCAGGCGCCCGCCGTGCTTCATCAGTTCGAAGTCGTAAAGCACCGGCAGTTCGTGCTCGAAGAGCGGTTCGATGACGGTGCGCTCGGGATCGTCGATCAGCACCATGATGTGCGGCAGTTCGATCGGCGCCTGTTCGCGCACGCGGATGCGCGGCGGCAAGCGATCGAGGATCGTCCCCTCGGTGGCACGGATCAGCGTCTGCGCTCCGGGACGGTAGTCATAGTGCTCCAGATCGAGGGCGACCATCAGCCCCTTGCGCGACGGCACGTGGATGGTCTGCCGGTCGAGCAGGACAAAGCCGGGGGGAAGTTCCCGCAGGGTGCCATCGGCGAGATAACGGTCCATCGCCGCGTTGATCGCCGCAATCCGGGGCGCCTCGTCACCTTTGCCGAGAAACACTTCGGGGAAGGTCAGGCGCAGGGTCGACGGCGCATCCCCGACCAGTTGATCAACCGCCGCCCAGTATTCGGGCTCGGCGGTATACTGGTCGCAGGCGATCACCGTCCAGCGGGTCAGGTCGATACCATCGCGGGGAAACAGGATGGTCGGCACGTGCAGGGCAAGCTTGGCAAGATCCATGGCAACCTCGTCGGGGTTCGAAAAGCAAGCGCGCAATATACAATTTTTCGCCGGTCCTGCCAAGCCTCACAACCTCTTGCCGGCTACCGCCACGAACTCACGCAGCTTGGCCATCATCGTCGCGAATTCGGCGGGGCGCAGCGACTGGGGGCCGTCGCTGGCGGCCTTTTCCGGGCAGGGGTGGACCTCGACGATCAGGCCGTCGGCCCCGGCCGCGACCGAAGCGTAGCACATCGACGGCACCAGATGGGCATGGCCGGTCGCATGGGAGGGGTCGATCGTCACCGGCAGGTGGGTAAGGCTCTTGAGCACCGGCACCGCGCTGATGTCGAGGGTGTTGCGGGTGGCGGTCTCGAAGGTGCGGATGCCGCGCTCGCACAGGATCACCCGGCGGTTCCCCTCGGCGAGGATGTATTCGGCGCTCATCAGGTATTCCTGGATGGTGGTGGCCATGCCGCGTTTGAGCAGGATCGGCTTGTCGATGCGGCCGACGGTTTTGAGCAGGGCGAAGTTCTGCACGTTGCGCGCGCCGATCTGCAGAATATCGGCATAGTCTGCCACCAGGTCGACGTCGCCGGGGTTGACCACTTCGGTGACGATCGGCAGGCCGCTGGCCTCCCGCGCTTTGGCGAGCAGCTTGAGGCCATCCTCTTCCATCCCCTGGAACGAATAAGGGCTGGTGCGCGGCTTGAACGCCCCGCCGCGCAGCACCGTGGCGCCGGCGGTCTTGACCGCGAGGGCGGTCTCGACGATCTGGGATTCGCTCTCCACCGAGCACGGCCCCGCCATGACGATGATCCGCTCGCCGCCGATGGCCAGCCCCGGGGCGATCTCGAAGGAGCTCGGCTCGGGCTTGATCTCGCGACTGGCCAACTTGTACGGCTTGAGGATCGGTACCACGCTCTCCACGCCGGGGAGCGATTCGAGGGACTGCAGCACGGTCTTGCCGCGCTCGTCGCCGACCGCGCCGATAACGTTGCGGGTCTCTCCGTGGATCACGTGCGGTTTGTAGCCAAGTTCGCGGATCCGCTTCTTGACCTCGGCCAGCGCTTCCTTGCCGGCCCCCTGCTTCATGACGATGATCATTTGCCTTACCCCTTTCGGAATGCCGGCGCCGTCGCTACGACCCGGGAACGATGGAGGGCCGCCCGGTACACCCGACGGCCCTCTCGTTCACTCCTGAAACGAAAAAAACCACGGGTGGCCTCAAGCCTGCCCGTGGTTTGTCTGGTGATGCCGCTAACGCAACCGTCAGCAGACCAGTCCCCGGGCAGGCCAGCCAAAATAGCCGGTAAACCCAAAGAAGAAGCCCGCGTAAAACCAGTTGCCGTAGTGCATTGCCGCTCTCACTCCACTGTTAAGTCCGCTATCGATAACAAAAAACCGCCGGCAACGCAAGGGGGAAACGGCACGACTCCCTTTTCACTTGACAACACCCGCCGCTTTCCGCTATCAAAAGTGTCTTCCTGCCCAGGTAGCTCAGTCGGTAGAGCAGTGGACTGAAAATCCACGTGTCGGCGGTTCAACTCCGTCCCTGGGCACCAGTAAAACTAGGGGTTGCGTCTGACGACGCAACCCCTTTTGCTTGGAGCTGGCAGCTTCCGGGCAATTATCCCGCCTCTCCGCCGTTTTCCGGCGTCTCCCGCAAGCCGAACTTCTCCATCCGGTAGAGAAACGCCTTGTAGTTCATGCGCAGCAGCTTGGCGGCCTTGGTGGCCACCCCGCCGGTGCGGTTAAGCGCCTTCTGGATCAGGTCGCGCTCCAGTTGCTCAAAATCGAGCCCTTCTTCGGGAAGATCGAACGGCGACCGGTTCGCGGACTTGCGGGCATGGAGCTGGCGGTGGATGGCGGCCCCGGTCAGTACATTGCCGTCGCCGAGCAGAACGGCGCGTTCGATGACCGAGGAGAGCTGGCGGACGTTCCCCGGCCAGGGATGGGCCTGCAACGCCGCCATCGCTTCGTCATCGACCTCGCGAACGTCGCGGTGGAACTCGGCATTGAATTTCTGCACGAAATGCTCGACCAGCGCCGGAATGTCCTCGGTGCGCTCACGCAGCGGCGGAAGTTCGATATTGACCACGCTCAGCCGGTAGAAGAGATCCTCGCGGAACCCCCCCCTTTCCATCTCGGTTTCGAGATCCTTGTTGGTGGCCGAGATGATGCGCACATCGACACGGATCGTCTCCTTGCCGCCGACCCGGCGCACTTCGCGGTCCTGCAGGACGCGCAGCAGTTTGGACTGCATCGGCAGCGGCAGTTCGCCGATTTCGTCGAGGAACAGAGTGCCGCCATTGCTGATCTCGAACAACCCGGCCCGCCGGCTGGTGGCCCCGGTGAAGGCTCCCGGCTCATGGCCGAACAGCTCGCTCTCGAACAGGGTTTCCGGGATGGCCGCGCAGTTGATGGCGGTGAACGGCTTGGTGCGGCGCGGGCTGTTGTAGTGGATCGCCCGCGCCACCAGTTCCTTGCCGGTGCCGCTTTCGCCGAGGACCATGACCGTAGCCGGGGAATCCGCCACCCGCTTGAGCAGCTCGACGGTTTCGCGCATCCGTGATGAACGGGCGATGATCCCCTCCATGCGAAAGCGGTCGAAAAGCTCCTTCTTAAGGCGGGCATTCTCCTTGAGGATCTCCGCACGCTCGCAGGCCTTGCGCACCGCCATCAGGATCTTCTGCTTGTCGAGCGGCTTGGTCAGATAGTCGAAGGCCCCCTGCTTGACGGCTTCGACCGCCGAATCGATGGTGCCATGGGCGGTGACGATGATCATCGGCGGCGGCAGCGGCGTCTGCAACAGGGCATTGAGCAGCTCAATCCCGTCCATCCCGGCCATCTTCAGATCGGAGACCACCACGTCCGGCGGGACCTTGCGGATCGTCGCCAGGGCCTCGCTGCCGGAGGCGGCGGTCAGCGTTTCGTATCCTTCGCCGTCAAGGATCGTCTGTAGAATCCCGCGTTGCAACGGTTCGTCATCGACGACCAGAATCACCGGCTTCATCCTCTCCCCTCCGCCACCGGCAGGTACAGGCTGACCTCGCTCCCCAGCCCGCGGGTACTGGCGAAACCGACCTTGCCGCCATGATCTTCAATAATCCGCCGGGTCAGGGCAAGACCCAACCCCGCACCGCCCTGCTTGGTGGAAAAGAGCGGGGTGAAAACCTTTTCGAGATCCATGGCACTCAGCCCCTCCCCGGTATCGGCAAAAGCCAGTGTCACCTGTCCCTCGGCGGCGCTGCCGCGCACCGTCAGCACTCCGCCGTACGGCATGGCCTCGAATGCATTGATCACGATGTTGTAGAGACACGTCTTGATGAACTCGGGATCGAGCATCAATTCCGGCAGTGGGACGATGTCCCGCCGGATCTCGACTTGCCCGGCCGCGGCCCTGGCATCCACCAGCTCCAGCACCTCGTCGAGCAGGGTGTTGAGCGAGCAGCGCCGGCAGTGCAGTTCGAAGGGGCGGCCGTATTCGAGAAAGCTCTCGGCAAAGCGGCTGATTCTGGCCACCTCGCCCTTGATGTTGTCGATCAGCGATTCGTAGCGGGCCGCTTTCTCCTGATCGGCCGGGAGATAGGCGTCGCGCATGTGATCGACGGAGAGACTGATGAAGTTCAACGGGTTCTTGATCTCATGAGCAATGCTGCGGGCAAACTGGCCGACCGTGGCCATATGTTCGGCGGTGCGCACCCTTTGGCGCAGTTCGTGGTCCTCGCGCAGCCGGGCGATCATGTGATCGAAGCTGCGCGCCAACTGGCCGATCTCGTCGCGTCGCGCCACCGGCAGGGACTGGTCGAAATCGCCGGCCGCCACCTTGCCGGCGGCGGCGGCCATCTGTTCGATCGGGCGTGAGTAGCGGCCGGCCAGGACGATGGCCACGATCGTGCCGACGCCGAGAATGGCCAGCGCCATGGCGACCCGCCGGATCAGGCTCAGCCGCAGGAACATCGAAAAGTTTTCGGTACTCAAGGTGAGATGAACATAACCGAGCGGCTTGATATCGGGGCCAACCGGAAGAATGACATTGTAGAACTGTTCATCCTCGGTCACGGTTTCGCCGCGCCGGGCATTAGTGATCAGTTGTTTCCGCCATTCGGTGATCCATTTGCCGACATTTTCGGAATCGGTGCTGGCGACGATGCGGCCGCCGCTGCTGATGACCGAGACTTCCTGAACGCCGCGAATATTAAGTTGCTTCAGGTAATTGTCGAGGTTCTTGAAGTCAGCCGGGGTGCGCCCGGCAGTTCCTTCCAGGGCAATCTGCACCGCCCTGGAGAGCGCCTCGTTCTGGCGGGCGAACTCGTTGTAGAAGCCTTTTTCAGTCTGATAGAAAAAGGTAATCAGAATGGTAATGAGACAGGCGGAGGTAAAGAGCATGATCCCCACGAGGCGAAGCCGCAGGGAATGCCGCCAAAGAGTGAGCCGTGTCCGGCGCAGCAAACGCTTCACCCGGCAAGTTTCTCCGTGTTGGGAATGGCCCGCAAACGCGGGTGATCCGACCTTTGGCCGGGAGGCTGTGGCTAGGGCCAGTGGACCAGGCAGCGCCCGCCTTCCTGGAATGACCAGTAGAGCATGCGCGCCTCGCGTTCCGGCAAGGTCAGGAGCATTTCATTATAGGAGGTTCCCTGCCGATGATGCGAGATGGAAATGAGTGAGCGGGTAAAAAACCACGAATATTTATCGTAGTAGTATCTGAGCTTCTCCTTGAAATCCGCCTTCTCCGACAGCGTTGAACGCACGGTGAGCAAGGTGCCATCGTCCAGCTGTAGTGTATACTCGGTCGGCATGTCGGCGATTTCCAGTGCCTGCAGCTCCGGAGCCTTCGGCGCCTCGCCGGGTTTCGGCGGCGGTGGCGGCGTGGCCGGCTTTGCTTCCTCCTTGCCATCGGGGATGGCAATCTTCTCGCGTTCCGGTTCCTTGCGCGCAGTCCGTTTCGTCAGGGTATAGGCGATGCCGTCAGCCGGACGCCCCCAGCTGCGCAGGGAGAGGATCGGCAGCTTGGCGACGGTGATGCCGCTGACCCTGTAGAAGATCTCTGACGCCTGCAGATCGAAGATGAAATAGAGCTTCTGTGATTTAGCCAGCTCATATTCGGCCTGCAGCAGCCGGTTGGTCTGGGTCAGTTCGGCAAATTCGTCCGCAGCCGCCACCGGTACCCATAGCAGAAAGACTAGAAGGATTGTCGAGAGGACCCGCATCAGTAAATGATTACCTTGGTGCCGAGAGTGGCCGTCTTGAAGAGGAATTCAAGGTCCTCGTCGCCGAGGCGCACGCAGCCGTGGGAAACATTGCGGCCGAGCAGACGCTTGTACAGCGTACCATGGAGGAAGTAGCCGTTACCGATGCCAAGGGCGTAGTCGCCCATGACGTTGGCATCGGCACGCTGCCGGGGATCCCTCGGGATCGGCTCGCCTTCCTCGATAAAGGCCCAGTCCGGCTTGATCCACACCGGGTTGTTAACTTTTGATTTTACCTGAAACTGGCCACGCGGCGTATCGAAGGTCCAGGTGCGGCCGCCGACCGGATCGACCAACACGTTGCCGCTGCCGCAGGAGGCGACCATCTCGCGCAGAGTGCGGTCTCCATCGCGCAGGTAAACGCGGTTGTTCGCCGTATCGATAACGATGTATTGCCCTTTCGGAGCAAGGGCCGCCATCTTTTTCTCCAGCTTGGCATTGGTCGCCGCGAGTTTTTCCGGGGCGATCGGTTTCCCTTTGTCATCCTTGATGACTATTCCGGCCTGGGCGTTGGCCGGACGATGTCCGAGGTGCCAGCCATAGGCAAAAACACCGGCGAATGCGGCCACGATCGCGAAGAAAAAACCGACCAGTAGCCACAGCCACCAGCGGCGCCGCGGTCTCTGTTCGGGAGGAGGAGCTTGACCTTCCAGGCCGGTAATCCGGCTTCCGGTCCAATGCTTGCCGTCAATTTGCATTGCAGAGACTATCCAGTGTCGAGCAGAGCGAATTGTTGGCGGAAAGGGCACCGACAATCACCACCGGCGTGCCAACCTCGACGGTGTTGTATAGCTCCAGGATATGCCGGTCGTCAAGAGCAACACAGCCGTAGGTCAGACCGGCCGTTCCACCCCCATGAATTTCGATCAGGCCGCCGATATGGGTTCTTTTCGAGATTTCTCCACGGCGTTTGGCTTCCGCAAAGCGCCGTTGGTCTTCCTCGTTCGGATAGTTGATCAGCATCGCCTTGTAATACTTGCTGGCCGGCAGTTTGCGGGTGATCCGGTATTCCCCCTCGGGAGTCGCCCGGTCGCCCGAGTAGAGCTTGTCCGCCAGATAGTTGATCCCCATGCCCGCTGAGTAGGTTTTGACCTGCTGACCGGATTTGTACAGGGTCAGTTCGCGGTCGAGCTTGTTGACCACGATCAGATAGCCACCGTTGTTGCGGGAACGTTGGATAGCGTTGGCCACTTGTCCACGCCAGTGTGCAATCTGCTGGCCGTCGGCAAAACGGGCCACCATCTTCCGGGTCGAGTTGACCGCACTGTCGACATTCAGGTTGGCTTCGCTGATGGCACGGCGGGCCTTGGTCCAGTCGCCGTTCTTGACATGCCCCTTGGCTTCGTTGAGCAGGGTTTCAGCGCGGGCCATGCTGCGCGTCGAGAGCTTCTTGTCCCTGACGTCATCGGCCAGATTACGCAGGATACGCAGGCGGTCGCCAATCTTGATAATCTGCAGGGAGAGGTCGGTGGTTTCCCGGGCTTTGGCGGTCAGGGCAGCCGTGCGGACCTGCTCGCCATGGGCAATGACATCCCCGAAAAACTTGGCAACCGGGTCATAGTCCTGGAACCAGATGAACTTGGAGCGCTCGGCCGTGAGCATATCCTGTCCGGCCCGCAGGGTCGCGGCGTACTCTTCATATTCACGCGGCGCATATTTGGGGACACCGACCTTCCAGAGGTTCTGATCCTGGCTGACTGCCAGATCAACCTCTGGTGGAATCGGCGGCTCGCTGCATCCTGTCAACAGCAGAGAGAGAAGGCAAGCGGTGAGAATCGAGCCCGCCCTGAGAAAACTCAGGGCGGGCCCAATGGTCGCTACGATACTGATAGGCTTCAATTACTTCCTACCAATTACTTCTTTTTCTCGATAGCAGCTTTCACTTCGTCGCTAACGGCGGTGATGCGGGCGAGGATGGCATTGGCCTTCTCGTTGGCACCGATGAAGTCGCCGCCGTCGATCATCGGCTGCACTTCCGGGATCATCGCCTCGACGCCAGCCAGGTCGGTCTGCATGGCTTCGATGTCAGCTTTGGAGCCTTTGCCCTTCGGGGCTTTGGCGAGCAGGGCTTTGGCTTCGGCCAGGGCGGTGTTGGCCTGGGCGAGGGTAGCGATGGCAGCCTGCTTCAGCTCTTCCTTGCGCTGGGCGACCTTGCCTTTGAGGGCTTCGGCGTCAGCTTTGGTTTTGGCCAGGATCTGCTTGGCTTTGTCGAAGTTCTTGAAGAATTTCTCTTCCTGAACCTTGATTTCGGCGTTGGCAGCGGCAAGACCATCAGCAACCATCTTGTAGTCTTCCGGGGTGTACTGCTGAGCGCCTTCGGCAACGGCGGCGTCAACAGCGGCTTTGGTGGCGTTGATTTCTTCGGTCGGGGCTTTGGCGCAAGCCGTCAGGGTGGCCACCAGGGCCAGGCTCGCCAGAACAACAAGAAGCTTCTTCATCGGATCAGTCTCCTTTGGAATAAGTGTTCGCCGCAATGGCGAAACTGTAAGATGGTAAAATTAGATAGCAACCCGCATGCCAAATTGCAAGATGCTGTAATTAAACGTTTTTTCTAAAATGCTTCTCGACAAACTCCCCATTTGGGGAATACGCTGGAGACCGGCATTCCCCAAATGGGGATTGCCGGCGACACCTACTTCGCCAGAACAAACTTGCCGTTTTTCACCTCGACGATCACCATCGAGTCGACATCCAGGCCGTTGTGGTCCTCGGCCGTGAGGTTGTAGACGCCGGAAACGCCGACGTACCCTTTAGTTTGCTCGATCGCGGCGCGCAGCGCCTTGGGTTCGGTACCGGCCTTTTTCATGGCGTTGGCAACGATGGTGATGGCGTCCCAGGCGTAGCCGGAATGGGTGTTGATCGGGAACTGCTTGTCGTATTTGTAGACTTCGGTATAGAGCTTGACGAACTCCTTGATGACCGGTTTCTGTGGATCGCTGTCCGGCAGCTCGGTGGCGACCATCAACTTGGTGGCCGGCATGCGGTCTCCCTCGGAAGCCTTGCCGGCCAGCTCGATGTATTTCGGGTCGGGCTGGCCGTGGCACTGGAAGAGCGGCAGGGTGATGCCGAGCTGGGCGCGGTTTTTGGCAACGATGGCGCCGGCCGGTCCGATCGTCCAGCAGACGATGGCCTGAGCCGGGGAGTTCTTCAGCTTGGTCAACTGCGCGGTGACATCCGTGTCATCCGGGCCGAACGATTCCTCGGCGACGATCTCCAGGCCGAACTCCGGGGCGAGCTTCTGCAGCCAGCCGATGCCGTCCTTGCCGAAGCCATCGGCGGCGGTGAGCAGGGCCACCTTCTTCAGCCCCTTTTCCTTGAGGAAGGCGTAGAGGCGTTTGACCGCGGTCGAGGAACGCTGGGGCGATTTGAACACATAGGTGTAGGGGCCGAGTTTCTCGCCGCCCATGATCACCGGGTCGCCGCCGACGGTCATGAAAGTCGGCATCCCCGCCTCCTCGACCAGCTTCTTCACCGCCATGCCGGTGCCGGTACGGGTCGGGCCGACGATTGCGGCAACCTTGTCCTGATAGATGAACTTCTTGGCAATGGTGGTTGCCTTGGCCGGGTCGCCCTCGGTATCGCCGATCACCAGCTGCAAGGGCTGGCCGTTGATTCCGCCGGCCTTGTTGATCTTGTCGACCACCATCTCGGCAACCAGCTTGGTCGGAATGCCGATGTTGGCCGCCGGCCCGGTCAGATCGAAGAAGGCACCGACCTTGATCGGCTCGGCCGCCAGCACCGTGCCGGCACAGAAAATCATTGTGACGAGAATTGCCAGTATCCGTTTCATCCTGTTCCTCCTCGCGAAAAAGTGGGAATGCCTGTCCTAGACGACCTCGTCGGTGATGCGTTGATCGAAAATTCGCTGGCTCTTGCGTTCGGAACGCGGCAGTTCGCCGTAGGCGACAATTTCAATCTCCGGGGTAACCATCAACTGCTTCTTGAACTGATGCAGCGTCTCGTGGATCAGCTCCGGCACCCGGCCGGCGTCAACGCCCTGCCCGCGTTCGACCTTGAGCAGCATCAGGTCGCGGCCGCTCGCCCCGTCGCGGGAGAGGTACGCCTGGAATTCGGAACCGAGACCGGGGATGGCGGAAAGCAGGGTATCGATGCTTGACGGGTAGATGTTGACGCCACGGAACTTGAAGGTATCGTCCGAGCGCCCCTTGATCCGCGAGTGGCGCGGCAGCAGCGAGCCGCAGGTACACGGCCCGGGGATGATGCGGGTGATGTCGCGGGTGCGGTAGCGGATCAGCGGCGCCGCCTCCTTGCACAGGGTGGTCACCACCATCTCCCCCCACTCGCCGTCCGGGAGCGGCTGCAAGGTCTCGGGATCGATGATCTCGACCAGATAGTAGTCGCCCCAGTAATGGATGCAGTCGTGGTCGGAGCATTCGATGCCGGTGCCGGGGCCGTACAGCTCGGTGAGGCCGGTGATGTCGTAAAGCTCGGCGCCTCCGAATAGTTCGGAGATCTTCCGGCGCATCGACACCGAGGAGCGCTCCGACCCGTAGATGACCTTCTTCACCGCGATCCGGTCGGCAATGCCGCGGTGGTGGATCTCCTCGGCCATCAGCAGGGCCATCGAGGCGGTGGAACAGAAAACCGTCGACTGGAAATCGAGAAGGAACTGCAGCTGCATGTCGAGGTTGCCGGGGCCGGCCGGGATCGCCAGGGCGCCGAGCCTTTCGGCGCCGAGCTGGAAGCCCATGCCCGCGGTCCAGACGCCGTAGCCGACCGCCACCTGCACCCGGTCGAGGGAGGTGACCCCGGCCATCTCGTAGCAGCGCGCAAAGAAGTGCACCCAGTCGTCGAGATCCTTCTGGGTGTAGGCGAGCACCTTGCGCTTGCCGGTGGTGCCGGAGCTGGCGTGGATGCGCACGATCTGCTCGAAGGGGACGGCGCGCAGCGGGAACGGGTAGCCGTCGCGCAGGTCGTCGGCGCTGGTGAAGGGGAGCCGCCGCAGGTCGGCCAGGGTGGTGATCCCTCCCGGCTGGATGCCGGCGGCATCGAGGCGCTCGCGGTAGAAGCCGGAGCCCTCGTAGGCGTGGCGCACCGTCCATTGCAGCCCTTTGAGCTGGTGGGCGGCCAGCTCTTCGACAGTGCTGAATGACGGCATGAAGGTCTGGTGGCTCATATCCGGTTTCTCGAGACGAATGTTGGTAAGTCCCGCCGCGCCGAGGCGGCTGGCGGCGGGGTTCTGTTCCGAAGCGGCGCCGAGAAAGGCGCGGCGCAGGCTCGGATCGGTGAGCAGGCGACTGCTTTCACCGTGATCGACGATGCGCCCGTTAGCCAACAGATAGGCCCGGGCCGAGGCCGTCAGCGCCCGGGCGGCATTCTGCTCGACCAGCAGGATGGTCGTCCCGGCGCGGCTCAACTGGTGGATGATAGCAAAGATTTCATCCGTCACCAAGGGGGCTAGCCCCAAACTCGGTTCATCGAGCAGCAGCAGGCGCGGCCGGGCCATCAGCGCCCGCCCCATGGCCACCATCTGCTGCTCCCCGCCCGACATGGTGCCGGCCGGCTGTTCGAGACGCTCGCGCAGCCGCGGGAAGCGGGTGCAGACCTCATCGAGGCGCCGGACGATCTCGTTTTCGGCAAGCTGCAGGGCGATGCCGCCGAGGCGCAGGTTTTCGCGCACGGTGAGGGTGCCGAACAGTTCGCGCCCCTCGGGGGAGAGTGCCAGCCCACAGCGGACCATGCGCGCCGACGCCAGGCCGGTGACCTCCTGGCCGTCGACCAGGATGCGGCCGGCGCTCGGCTTGACCAGCCCCATCAACGCACGCAGCAGGGTGGTCTTGCCGGCGCCGTTGGCGCCGACCAGGGCGACGGTCTCGCCGGCCTTCACCTGCAGGTCGATGCCGCGCAGCGCTTCGGCGGCGCCGTAATGGACGTGCAGATTCTCGACGGTCAGCATCGGTTCAGGCCACCAGACTGGTCTTGCCCAGATAGGCTTCCAGCACCAGCGGGTTGCGGCGCACCTCGGCAGGGGTGCCCTGGGCGATGCAGCGGCCGCCGTCGAGGACCACCACCCGGTCGGCAACGCCCATCACCAGTTCCATGTCGTGCTCGACCAGCAGCACGGAGTACCCCTGTGCGCGCAGACGACGGATCTCGGCGCCGACCGCCGCGGTTTCGGTGGCGTTCAAGCCAGCGACCGGCTCGTCGAGGAGCAACAGCCGCGGTTCGCCGACCACCGCCCGGGCCAGTTCCACGCGCTTGCGGTCGCCATAGGCCAAGACCCCGACCGGCCAGTCGGCCAGCGCCGTGAGATTGAAACGGTCGAGCGCGGCCAGGGCTCGCAGGCGCAGCCGGCGCTCGCGGTCACGCAGGGCCGGCGGCCGCAGCAGGGCGCCGAGCAGGCTGCGCCCCGCCGCCACGGTCAACCCGCACAGCACGTTGTCGAGCACCGACAGGCGCGGAAAGAGCCGCAGGTTCTGGAAGGTGCGGGCGACACCGAGTCCGGCCACGCGGTGCGCCGGCTGGCCGGTGATGGCGATGCCGCCGAGCAGGACCTCGCCGGCATCGGGACGGTCGACGCCGGTGGCACAGTTGATCAGAGTGCTCTTCCCCGCGCCGTTCGGGCCGATCAGCGCCGTCACCTCCCCGGCCGCCGCGCGGAAGGAAACCTCGCTCAGCGCCGCCAGCCCGCCGAAGTTGCGGCATATCCCGCGCAGTTCAAGCATGGCGGGCCTTCCAGCGGGCCAGCCGCACCCGCGCCAGATCGACCAGGCCGGTCACCAGCCCCTGCGGCAGGAACATCAGCACGCCGACCAGGATGGCACCGTGGACGATCTCCTTGTAGCTTTCGAAACGATCGATCCATTCCGGCAGGCAGGTGAGCAGCGCCACGCCGAACAGGCTCCCCCACACCGAACCGAGCCCGCCGACCACCACCATGGCGACAAAATCGACCGAGGCGAAAATGCCGAAGGTTTCGGGGCTGACGAAGCCGAAGCCGTGGGCGTACAGCCCGCCGGCCAGGGCGGCGAACGCGGCCGAGAGAACGAAGACCTTGACCTTGGCGGCACGGGTATCGACACCGCAGGCCGCCGCCGCCACCTCGTCGCCGGCCACCGCCGCCAGGCCGCGGCCGACGCCGCTGCGCACCAGGTTGAGCGCCAGGGTCAGGCAGAGCAGGGCCACCCCCCAGACCAGGTAATGCAGGCGCAGGTCGCTGGCAAAGGCAAAATCGCCAAGCGCCAGCGGCTGAATGCCGGCATAGCCGCTCGGCCCGCCGGTCATTTTGTCCCACTGCATCAGCACCAGGTAGACGACCAGATTGAAGCCCAGGGTCGCCATCGCCAGGTAGTGGCCGTGCAGGCGCAGGGTCGGGATGCCGACCAGCAGGGCGACGCCCGAGGCCGCCAGCACCGCCAAGGCCAGGGCCAGCCACGGCGTCACCCCGGCCTCGCCGCTGAGCAGCGCCGAACCGTAGGCCCCGAGGGCGAAGAAGGCGGCATGGCCGAGGGAAATCTGCCCGGCGTAGCCGATGAACAGGTTGAGGCCGAGAACGACGATGGCGTAGAGCGCGATCTGGTTGGTGACGCCAAGGAGGTAAGGGTTCCCCCAGAGCGGCGGATAGACGGCCAGAGCCAGGGTCAGGGCAGAGACTGTCAGCCCGGTGCGGTGCAGGTAGAAAAAATAGAGGAAGCGTTCACGCCGCGTCATCGGCTGCCTGCCAACTCCAGTCCGCGCTGAAAAGCTTCCAAATTGGCCTCGACCAGCTTCGGCGGTGAAATGGCGCGGATGGTCGCCTCGATATCGCTGCGCCCGACGCAGAGCAGATCATCGGCCGCGGCAAAACCGAGCAGTATCAGGTTGGCGAGGACCGGGGCGCCGAGCTCGCGCGCCACGGCGGCGGCATCCACCGCCCGATATGCACCGACCTGATCCGTGCTGACCACCAGCGCGCCATCCGGACGCAGCAGGGGGCCGTGCACCGGCAGGTTCTCCGCCGCCAGGAAGAGGCCGAGATCGGCCGTGCCGCGGGCGATCAGCGGGCTGCGGAAGGCCCCGACCTTGATGGTGGAAAGGACGCTGCCGCCGCGCTGGGCCATACCGTGGGTCTCGGCGGTGAGCACCGCCGCGCCGCGCCGCAGGGCGCTCTCGGCAATCACCCGGGTCAGGAACAGCACCCCCTGGCCGCCCAGTCCGCTGACCACGATCTGCTGTCTCATGGCGCCTCCTCCTCAATGGCGACGATGGCGCCGACCGGGCAGGCCGGCACGCAGGTGCCGCAGCCGACGCACAGGTCGGGATCGATGGCCGCCTTGCCGGTGGCTTCATTAAAGACGATGGCGGCGCACTCGAACTGTTTCAGACAGCGGCGGCAGCCGGTACAGCTGCTTTCGACCTGCATTCGGTAGCGCTTCTGGGTCAGGCAGGCGCGGCGGTCCATCAGGCACGGATGCCGGGAGATCACCACCGCCACGCCGCCGTCGGTGGCGCGGGTGTGGGCGTGGGCCGCGCGCAGCAGCTCTTCGAAAGCTCCCCGGTCGTAGGGCGTCCCTTCGGCCACGAAGCGCACCCCGCAGGCGCGCACCAGGTTTTCGATCGCCACCACCGGGGCCGGCGAGCCGTCGGCGGCCAGCCCCAGATGCGGCACCGGCTGATGGCCGGTCATGGCGGTGGTGGCATTGTCGAGAATCATCACCACGATGCGCGCCTGCTGGATCACGGCATTGATCAGCGCCGGGATGCCGGCATGGAAGAAGGTCGAATCACCGATGGTCACCACAATTGGCGGCACCTCCCCGCCGTCCTGGGCGTAGGCGTGGTAGAAGCCGGCCCCCTGGCTGATGCAGGCGCCCATGCAGTGCACGGTGTCGACCGCGCCGAGGTTCAGCCCCAGCGTGTAGCAGCCGATGTCGCTCGGGAAGATCCCCTTGGGGAAGAGGGTCTTGATGGCGTGGAAGGCGGCGCGATGGGGACAGCCCGGACAGAGACTCGGCCGCCGACCGGGCGCGGCCGGGAGTGCGGCTCCCTCGGGGTGCGGCCGACCCAGGAAGCAATCAAGGGCGGCGGCAATCACGTCCGGAGTCAGTTCCCCCTCGCGCGGCACCGTGCCATCGCCGCGCCCGCTGAGGCCGGGATGGTTGAGTTGCGCCTCGATCACCGGATAGGTTTCCTCGAGGAGCAGGACCTTTTGGTAGCGTTGCTTGAGGTCGGCGATGAAGCCGGCGTGCAGCGGGTAGGGCATGCGCACCTGGCAGAGATCGACCCGGCCGAGCAGCCCCTGGGCTTCGAGCAGATCGGCCGCCGTGGCGAAGCAGATGCCGGCGGCGACCACGCACACGCCGGAGAACGAACCGTCGCCGGGGGTGACCCGCGGGCGGAAGCGCTCGTCCACGGCCAGCCGGTCGATCTTACCGTTGAGGGTCCGGTGCAGCGCCGGCAGGAACGCCGGGGTGGCAGCCCAGCGCGCCGGCTCCTTGCGGAACTCGGCCTTGCGCCCGAGGGCCGACACTTCGCGGGGGGGGATATTCTGACGGGCATGGCAGATGCGCGTGGTCGGCCGCAGCATCACCGGCAGTTCCAGCTCCTCGGAGAGGGCAAAAGCCTCGGCCATCATGTCGCGGGCCTCGGCCGGCGAGGCCGGGTCAAGCACCGGGATGCGCGCGAACTGGGCAAACTGGCGCGAGTCCTGTTCGTTCTGCGAACTGTGCGGGCCGGGGTCGTCGGCGACGATCAACACCAGCCCCCCCTTGACGCCAAGGTAGGCGCTGCGCATGAACGGGTCGGCGGCGACGTTCAGGCCGACCTGCTTCATCGCCACCGCGGCGCGCTTGCCGGTGTAGCTGTGGGCCAGGGCCACCTCGAAGGCGATCTTCTCGTTGACCGACCACTCGATGTGCAGCGGGTCGACGGCCAGATCGCGGAAGTTGACCACCGCCTGGACGATCTCGGTGGAGGGCGTGCCGGGGTAGGCGCTGGCCAGCGTGCAGCCGGCCTCGATCAGCCCGCGGGCGATCGCCTCGTTCCCCATCAGAAACAGTTCGGTCATTTTCCCAACAATCCTTGTGGACGGATGAATAAAACCAGCAGCAGCACCACGAAGGCGCAGACATCCTTGTAGGCGCTGCTCACGTAGCCGGCGGAGAGTGTTTCCAGCACCCCCAGGCCGATGCCGCCGAGCACCGCGCCGGGGAGCGAGCCAAAGCCGCCGAGAATCGCCGCGGCAAATCCCTTCAGGCCGAGGAGCACGCCGACGTCGTAGCGCAGCGTGGTGATCGGCGTAACCAGCACCCCGGCCAGTCCGCCCAGGGCTCCGGCCAACCCGAAGGTCAGCATCTTCACCCGCCCGACCGGCAGGCCGACCACCGCGGCAGCCGTCGGGTTGGCGGCGACCGCGCGCATCGCCAGCCCCAGCCGGGTGCGACGGTAGAACCAGAGCAGTGTGACAATCGCCACGGCGGTCAGCGTCAGCACCCAGAGGGTCTGCGGCAGCAAAGCCGCGCCGAACAGACGCAGCGGCTCGTCCCCGGAAAGCGGCGGCACCGCCATGCGGTTTTTCCCCCACTTCAGCGCCATCAGCCCGCGCAGCATAATCGACAGGCCGATGGTCAGGAAGATCAGCACCAGCGGATGGTCGCTGCGTGCCGGGCGCAGCCCCAGCCGTTCGACCAGCATCGCCGCCACGGTCACCCCGACGATCGCCGCCGGCAGCGCCAGCGGCATGGCCAGCCCCAGAGCAAAGAGGGCGCTGTAGAGGAGCATGCCGCCGAGGGAGACGAAATCAACCTGAACGAAGTTGACGAATCCCATGGTGTTGTGCACCACGCAGAAGCCGAGGGCGATCAGGGCGTAGATCGCCCCGCTGGTCAGGCCGGCGAAGAGAAACTGGAGCAGGTCGGAAAAGGCCAAGGAACCTCGCGGATGAACAATTATCCGCTCAGATTAGCGCAAGCGCGGGGAGATTGCCAAGCGGGAAAGCGTTCCGTCAGGCCGGCCGGAACGCCACCGCGACATCCTCCCGGTGCGCCGGATCGATCTGCCACAGGGGACGGGCCGTGAAGTTGAACGGGCGGGCAACCAGCAGGTCGGGAAACTGCTCGATGCGGATGTTGTAGAGGTTGACCGAGTCGTTGAGAAACTCGCGGCGGTCGGCGATCTGATCTTCCAGTTCGGAGATGCGCGCGCCGAGCTGGCGAAAGGCCTGGTCGGCCTTGAGATCGGGGTAGCGCTCAACCACCATGAACAGCGAGCGCAGCGTCTCGGTGAGGGCGTTCTGGGCGCGCATCTTCTCCTCGTCGCCGCGCGCCTGGCCGACCAGCGAGCGCGCCTTGATCACCGCTTCCAGGGTGCGCTGCTCGTGCTGCATGTACCCTTCGCAGACCTTGATCAGCTTGGGCAGCTCATCGAAGCGCTGTTTGAGCAGCACATCGATGTTGCTCCAGTTGCGTTCGATGTTGTTCTTGAGCTGGACCAGACCGTTGTAGACGGTGATCACGTACAAGGCCACCAGCGCCAGAACGAACCCGATTACGGCCAAAACGATCAAAGCTGCCATCTCCGTCACCTCCTAGAGCAATCCGAAAAATTCCAGGGCCAGTTTCAGCGTAAACCCAAAGGCCGCAACCCCAAGCGCCAGCAGCACGCCCCCGATCCAGCCGTACCGGCCCGCCAGTTCGGCACCGGTCTGGCCCTCGGCAATCAGGAACGGCAGCCGCGCCGGCGGCTTGGCCAGCAGCACATGGTCAACGGCCGGGGTCTTCTTCTCGTTGAGCTGCTCCGCGGCCGCCAGCCGTTCGGCGTCGTCGCGGGCAGCCTGCCACTCATCGGCATCGAGCCGACCATCCCCGTTGGTATCGTAACGGCGCCGTGCCTGGGGGTCAAGCTTGAAGCGCCGCAGAACGTCCACCGTCCGTTCGCGCAGACCCGGTCCCACGCCGCGTGCCGGGCGGGCATCACCCAATACATAGAGAGTGGTTCCCTCATAGATCAATTCCTCGACCCACTTTTCGTCCGGGCCGCCCTCGACGGCCGCGCCGAGCAGCGTGCTCTCGCCGGGATAACCGGTCTGCTCGGTCCTGACCTTGATCGTCGCCCCGGCCGGGTCGACCACGACCCGGCCGCTGCCGTCATCGAGAACAAACGGTACGTGATTGCTGTCGCTTTCGCTGGTCAGCTTCCAGCCGTTGTTGTCGCGCCGGTACTTGCGCAGCCGGTACCAGACACAGGCCCCCTGCGTCATCGGCGCCACCAGCGCATAACGGCGGATGGCCCGCCCCCGGACTCCGACCAGCCCCATGGCCAGGGAACGGATGCGGCTGGTCGGGGTGTTTTCGACAAAACGCTTCAGCCGCAGGCAGGCGAAAGCCCCCCAGCAGCAGGCCACAGCGGCGACTCCCGGCAGGGCTCCCGTATGCAGGGCCGTGTCAAAAAACGGATGAAGAACCCCGCTCTTGCCAACGATGGCCGCCAATGTGCCGCCGCAGAAGGTGATCCCGGCCCACAGCGCCTGGCGCATGGAGAAGCGGCGTTGTTCGGGACGGTCCGGCGGGGGTGGCAGGGAAGTCGCTGGCCGTGCCCTGACGGCAGTGGGCTGATCACCGACGGCCTCGTCAACGGCAGCGGCCACCTGCCGCAATCCATCGGCCCCGGCAGCCACCCCGGTCAAGCCTGCCGCCCCTGCCATACCCGCAGCCAGCACGGTCCCGGGAGAAACGTCACCGTCACCCGCGGTTGGAGTTGGTTCGTCAAGGCCGGCCACCAGCCAGCCGTAGCGGGTCAGGGCGCCGAGATTGCCTTGCAGAACGGCCGGATTGTCCCTGGCCGGCTGCGGCAGGCAGCCGGGGAGCTGGCTGAGGCCGAAACCGGTGTGCAGACGGAAAGTACCGGCGTATTCACCGACCAGGTCGATGACCGCCTCAAGATTGCGCGCGGCCCCGAGACTGGCGCGACCGCCGAGTCCTTCCGGGTTGAACCTGCCGGGAAGCACACGAAAGGCGCAGCTGACCGCTCCCTGCGGATCCAGCAGGTAGCAGTCGAATATCGGCTGCCCCTTGAGAATCGCCTGACGTGTCTCCTCGGGGGTGAAAATGGTCGCCTGCTCGCGGCCCAGATAGGCGTTGCGGGCCAGCATGCGCTTGACCTGTTGCCCCGCCAGTTCCCCGGAAAGATCGGCCAGCACACCGACGGCCGTCATCCCCTGTTCCAGGCGAATCCGCTTGTCCCCCTCGCAAAGAAAATCGACGCCCGCGTTGCCGACCGTCAGGCTGCGCAGCCGCCATGGGGCATAGGTGGGGCGGGGCGAGGGGATCACCCAGCAGACGTAGCCGTGCCGGCGCAGCAGCACGGCGATGCTGTCAAGCTGTGGTTGCTCACCCTGAAAGAGCTGTGCCAGTCCGGGACCGAGCAGGCGCTGCCGGGAGGTGTAGGCATCGAGGCCGAAACCGCTCTGCAGCTGGCCGGTCAGTTCCTCCAGTTCGGGGTGGGGGGTCTGACGCTGGCGGACTATCAGCAGCAGGGGCGCGCTACTCATTGCTATCCCCCGAAGCGCCCGTCAGAACGAACCGCTCCAACAATTTGCGGTGGGCGCCGTGCAGCGGCGTTTCCGCCAATCTTCCCGGCCCCTGCCATTGCCAGCCGCCTTCCGCCACCCGTTCTTCGCCCAGTCCCGTCACCCGAACCAAGGCAAGCTCGAGGGTGAAGTGGCTGTAGGCATGTTTCAGCCTGCCGACGGCCGCCTGCCGGCCAACGACCCCCAACTCCTGAGCCAGGCGACCGGCCGCGCTCAGCGGGGTCTCGTGGTCGCGCAAGTCAGCGACAGGGAACTCCCAGAGGCCGCCGAGAAAACCTTCGGCAGGGCGTGGACGCACCAGGTAGCGTCCTTCGCGTTCGACCAGCAGGGCCACCTGGCGGCGCAGCGGCACGCTTTTGCGGGGACGGGCCGCCGGCAGTTGCCGCTCCAGGCCGTGCCGGCGAGCCTGGCAAAGCGCTGCCAGCGGACAACCAGGACAGTCCGGGTCGCGCGGCGTGCAAACGGTCGCACCCAGGTCCATGATCGCCTGGGCGTAGTCGTGCGGCCGCTCCCGGGCGGTGAGCAGCTCGGCCCATCTCCAGAGAGCGTGCTCGGCCTTGGTGCCGCGCGGGTCGCTGGCATAGGCGAAGAGCCGGATCAGCACGCGGCGCACGTTGCCGTCGAGGATCGGGGCCGGGCGGTCGAAGGCAATCGAGACAATCGCTCCGGCTGTGGACCGACCGATGCCGGGGAGTGCGGCCAGGGCCTCGACCGTTTGCGGGAAGTGGCCACCGTGCTCCCCGACCACCAGCTGCGCGGCGCGATGCAGATTGCGCGCCCGGGAATAGTAGCCGAGGCCGGCCCACTGCTCGATGACCTGCTCCGGCGGTGCCGCGGCCAGGGCGGTCACCTCGGGAAAGGCTGCCAGGAAGCGTTGGTAGTAGGGGATAACCGCCGTCACCGTGGTCTGCTGCAGCATGATTTCGGAAAGCCAGATGCGATAGGGATCGCGGGTGTGCCGCCAGGGGAGGTTGCGGCCGTGCGCGCCATACCAGGCAAGCAGGCGCGGAGCGACTTCGGTCGGATCGAAGGGGAATTCCGTAGGGGCACGGCGCGCCGTGCCCCTACAATTTATTGTCATCACCCGATTTCCTGCAACGCAGCCAATGTTGTCGACATCTCCTCATCCGTCCCGATGGTGATGCGCATGCCATGGGCAAGAACCGGGTCGGCGAAGTAGCGCACCAAAATTTTTCGCGCATGGAGAGCCTCATAGATCCGCTTGCCGCCGCGGTCCGGCGGGGAGGCGAAGACAAAGTTGGCCTGCGAGGGGATGACGCTGTAGCCGAGTGCCTGCAGCCCGGCGACAAAACGGACGCGGGTGGCGCGGATCCTGGCAACCGTTTCCCGCAGATACACCTGATCGCCAAGGGCTGCGGTGGCGGCCACCAGGGCCAGGCGGTCAAGATGGTAGTGGTCGCGGATCTTGTCCAGCGCCGCGACGATCTCCGGGCGGGCCACGGCCAGCCCCAAGCGCATCCCGGCGAGCGAGTAGCTCTTGGAGAAGGTGCGGGTCACCACCACGTTCGGGTGCCTTTTCACCAGCTCCATGGCGCTGAACTCGGCAAAGTCGACGTAAGCCTCGTCGATGACCAGCACCCCGGTGCAGCACCCCGCCAGTTCGTCGATGTATGCCAACGGGAAAGCGAAGCCCAACGGAGCGTTGGGGGTGGTCAGGAAGAACAGTCGCCCCTCGTAGCGCTCAGGGAAATCGCGAATGCGCAAGTCTTCGGTCAGTCCGAAGGTCTTGACCCGCCCCCCCTGGATTTCGGCCAGGGTGGCGTAATAGGAGTAGGAGGGATGAACGTAGCCGACTTCTTCCCCCTCGCCGACGCAGGCCCGGATCAGATTGTTGAGCAGCTCATCGGAACCGTTGGCGGTGATCACCCATTCGACCGGCACATCGTAGAGTTGCGCGGCGGCTTCGCGCATCGCCCGGCTGCCGGGGTCGGGATATTTGCGCAGATTCTCGCCGGCAACGCCGACCTCGGCGAGGATCGCCGCGCGCACCATGGGTGATGGCGGATAGGGGTTCTCGTTGGTATTGAGCTTGATCCAGCGCTCGGCATCGGGCGGCTGGAAACCGGGAACGTAGCCGGCCATGGCGGCAATGTTGGGGCGGAGGAGGGTCATGGGGCTCCTTCAGTATTCCTGCAGAATATCGTAGGTCGTCGTCCGCCGCGCCGGGGTGAAGCCGGCACCGCTGGCCAGCTCGATGATCTCGTCGATCGACAGGCGGAAGGTGCAGCCGGCGGCGGCGACCACGTTCTCCTCGAGCATGGTGCCGCCAAGGTCGTTGGCACCAAAGAACAGCGCCACCTGCGCCATCATCGCCCCCTGCGTCACCCAGCTGGCCTGGATGTTGGGGATATTATCGAGGACAATGCGTGACAGGGCCAGCACCTTGAGGTACTCGACGCCGCTCGCCGTCTCGCCGCCAAGCTCGGTGTTCCCCGGCTGATAGGTCCACGGGATGAAGGCGGTGAAGCCGCCGGTTTCCGCCTGCAGTTCGCGAATGCGAAAGAGGTGCTCGACGATGTCCTCGGCCTTTTCCCTGGCACCGAACATCATGGTGGCGGTGGTCGGCATCCCCAGGGCGTGGGCCGCGCGCATCACCGCCGCCCACTGCTGCCAGCCGATCTTGTTCGGCGACACCTCTTGGCGCACCGCATCGACCAGGATCTCGGCGCCGCCGCCGGGGAGCGACTGCAGCCCGGCCTGGTGGAGCCGCGCCAGGCACTCCTCCATGGTCAGCGCGGAAAGCTTGGCGATATGCACAATCTCCGCCGGAGAGAGCGAGTGGATCCGTACCGTCGGGAAGTGCACGCGGATCTGGTGAAACAGATCCGCGAACCAGTCCAGTTTGAGATCGGGGTGTAGCCCTCCCTGCATCAACAACTGGGTGCCGCCGTGGTCGACCAGTTCGCGCACCTTGGCCAGAATGTCGTGGTAGCCGAGCACATAGGCATCGGGGTGGCCGGCGTCGCGGTAGAAAGCGCAGAACCGGCACTGGGTGGTGCAGACATTGGTGTAGTTGACGTTGCGGTCGACGACGAAGGTCACCCGGCCGTGCGGGTGCATGCGTTTGCGGATGGCATCGGCCAGCCTGCCGACCTGGACAAGATCGGCCTTGGTCAGCAGATGCAGCGCCTCGTTGCGCGCGAGCGGCCGGCCGGCGGCCAAGGTTCGGGCAGTCACCTCCGTCATCGCGCCGCCCGCCCCACCTCGCGATACAGAGTATCACGTTCCACCGGTACCTTGCCCGCCTTGCGGATCAGTGACATCAACTGCTCCCGGTCCAGCTGCTGGGGGGAATCGGCGCCGGCATCGTGGCCGATCTTCTCCTCGACCACGGTGCCGTCAAGATCGTTGACCCCGAAGCAGAGGGAGACCTGGGCGATCTTCAGCCCGAGCATCACCCAGTAGGCCTTGATGTGGCGGAAGTTGTCGAGGTAGAGTCGGCTGATCGCCAGCGTCTTCAGGGCATCGACGCCGCCGACCCCCTTGGCCCCCGGCACCCGGGTGTTGTCCGGCTGGAAGGCCAGCGGGATAAAGGCTTGAAAGCCACCGGTGCGATCCTGCAGCTGCCGCAGCTGATGCAAATGGTCGACGCGGTCGTCAGGGCTCTCCAGGTGGCCGAAGAGCATGGTGGCATTGCTCTTCAGGCCGGCACGGTGCACCGCTTCGTGGATCTCCAGCCAGCGTGCGCCGCTGATCTTTTCCGGGCAGATCTTCGCCCGCACCGCCGGGGCGAAAATCTCCGCGCCGCCACCGGGAAGCGAGTCGAGCCCGGCATCTTTCAGTTCGTCAATCACGACCGCGACCGGCTGGCCGACCAGCTGGCTGAAATAATCGAGTTCAACCGCGGTGAAGGCCTTGATGTGCAGCTGCGGGGCGTCGGCCTTGATGGCGGCCAGCATCTCCAGGTAGAAGTCGAAGGGGAGATCGGGGTGCAAGCCGCCGACCACGTGCAACTCAGTCGCCCCGCCGGCCACGGCCTCGGCCGCCTTGGTCAGAATGTCATTGAGCGCCAGTGTATACTCACCGTCGTCGCCGGCTTCGCGGCAGAAGGCGCAGAAGGTGCAGCGGTTGATGCAGAGATTGGTGTAGTTGACATGGCGGTTGACGTTGAAATAGACCGTGTCGCCGTTCCGACGGGCATTGGCCAAAGCCGCCAGTTCGCCGATCGCCAGAAGATCGCCGCAAGCAAACAGTGCAAGGGCTTCGGCGTCGTCAAGTCGCCCGCCGCTTTCCACCTTGCTTCTTACCGTCCTTAACAAGCTTTCCATTGTTAGCTTATATCTTTCCGATTTTACTCAACTATCAGCACTGTCTTTTCCATTCCACCGTTTGAACAGTTCATGTCCGATCTCGAGTTGGTCAAGCACCTTGCCGACCACGAAGTTCACCAGGTCGTCGAGCGATTGCGGGCCATGATAGAAGGCCGGCATTGCCGGGATGACGATCGCGCCGGCCCGCGCCAGGCGCAGCAGATTCTCGAGGTGGATGACGCTCAGGGGCGTTTCGCGCGGTACCAGCAGCAGCGGCCGGCGCTCCTTGAGCATGACGTCGGCGGCCCGCTCCAGCAGCGTCTCGCTGAGCCCCGCGGCGACCCGCCCCACGGTGCCCATCGAGCAGGGAATGATGACCATGGCATCGGCAGTATTGGAACCGCTGGCCACGGCTGCGAACAGGTCGGCATTGTCCAGACAGTCGATCCGGTCCGAGCCGAAATGCGCCCGCACCTGGCGCTGCCGCTGAACGGGATCGAGATCCCAGCCGAGCCCGGTCTCATGGTTGAGGACCTGCCGCCCCGGTTCGGAGAGAAGCACGCTGATCCGGCAATCGGCGCGCACCAGCGCCTCGGTCAGGCGCAGCCCATAGACCGAGCCGGAAGCTCCGGTGATGGCGACCAGGATATGTTTCATGTCAGACCAGGACGTCCGCCAGGGTAAAAGCGAAGATCGTTACGCTGATGTAGCCGTTCATATTGAAAAACGCCGCATCCAGCCGCGACAGGTCCCGCGGCTGGACCAGTTGGTGCTCGTAAGCGATCAGGGCGCTGATCACGGCAATCCCCGCGTAGTAGAGCCACCCCAGCGGCAGCCCGAAGGGGAGCAACAGCAGCAGGGCAATCATCCCGCCATGGAGCAGCTTGCCGAGCAGGATGGCGTTCTTTGTGCCGAGGCGCACGGGGATCGAATGCAGCCCCTTGGCCCGATCGAAGTCGACATCCTGCAGGGCATAGAAGATGTCGAAGCCCGTCACCCACAGCAGGACCGCCGCCCCCAGTACCAGCACCGGCCAGTCGATATCGCCGCGCAGAGCAATCCAGGCGCCCACCGGCGCCGCCGCCAGACAGAGCCCGAGCACCACATGAGCGAAGGCGGTAAAGCGCTTACAGTAGGCGTACAGGACAAAAAAGCCGATCGCCACCGGAGCCAGCTCCAGACACAGCGGGTTGAGCATTGCCGCCGCTGCCAGCAGCAGAACGATTGCCACCACCACCATCACCCACGATTCGGCCAGGGTTACCTTGCCGGCCGGCAGCGGGCGGATGGCCGTGCGCGGATTCTGCGCGTCGATGCGGGCATCGATGATACGGTTCAGCCCCATTGCCGCGGTACGCGCGCCGACCATCGCCAGGCAGATCCAGCCGATCTGGGCTGCCGTCGGCGGCTTGCCGCTGGCCAGGGCGGCCAGAATCGCCCCCATCAGGGCAAACGGAAAAGCGAACACCGTGTGGGAGAATTTGATCATCTCCAACAGGGTGACGACCTTTGTCCAAACTGTGCTGCCCATTACTGTATTTTTCACCTTTATTGCTGAGATCTATTGCAAGCGGTCACTTTACACTGCGTGCCTGGCGGGTTCAAGCCTGCACCGCACGATAAATGCCATGCACGGCTCGCCGAGGGAACTTCCCGAGGATTGTCAATGCCAGTGGCGATAGTAATGCCCGTCGAGACGCCAGCGCGGATAGGGGCCATAATACCAGGGATCATACCAGGGGTCGCGGTACCACGGATCGCACCAGCCATCATATCTGCGCAGAGATTCCCGCGCCGCAGCCTCTTCTTCGGCCGTCGGCCAGGAATGGATGAATTTGACCGTGAGCAAGGGGAGCGCGCCGCTACCGGATTGCTCCCAGCCGACGATTTTCCCGACCACGGTGAGCAGGCGCCCCGGCTGCAGTTTCGCCCCGTCAAGTCCCGCGCCACTGATGAGCACGCGCCCCAGCGACGGGTCAGGCTGTACGGGCCGGTCATCATCCGTCAGGCTGTAGCAGACCATCTCCACAATCACGTTTCCGGGCTCACTTATGGTGCGCTCGACGGCACCCCCCAGCAACAGCGTCCTTCCCCGGTATTCTTCCGCCGCTGCCAGCACCTTTGCCGGACGCAAGGCATGATCGACTTCAGCATAGAGTTCCGTCGGTATCGGTGAGGCGGCAAGCACAACTCCCGGCCAGAAGAGCAACAGCAGCAAATGTCGCATGACCCTGCCTTCCTTATCAGTCGTCGCCATCGAGACCGTACTCATGCCAGCGCGCATAGACCTTGGCCAGCACTCCCGGATCGCAATGCACCGGCTCACCGGATGGCAACCGACGGGCATCGATGGCCATCTGGCTGTTTTCTATCAACAGGTCACGCTGCCAGTCAGTCCGGTTCAATACCCGCCAGAACACTGCCGATGGATCGCGGGGGTCATGATCGGCGGCACCAATGACCAGAAGCCGGGCGCCCTTCAGCAACGATGTACCCCACAGCAGTCGGGCAACCTCTTTCAGGGGACGTTTTTCGTCCGGATCGACGGTCACCAGTGCGGCGCGGTGGAACATCCCCTCGGCTGGCAGGTGCAGGCTGCGCAAGGTTGGCAGACTCATTCTGACCAGCGGCAGGAAAAGACCGGCCGTAGCCCGTGCAAGCTGGATATTTTCCATCGGCGGCGGTCCGACCAGCGTCCATGGACAGATGGCCCCCTCCCGGGCGTGCACGCTCAACACTTTCAGCACCGGAGCGACCGTCTCGACATCATAACTGCCGGTGTGGTTGCCAAACGGCCCCTCGCTCCTGGTTGCTCCCGGCTCGATAACCCCTTCGATGACCACTTCGGCGCTGGCCGGAACCTGCAGGTCACAGCTCTGGCAGTTGCTCAATGACAACGGCCGTCCCCGCAGGTACCCGCAAAAGGCGGCCTCTTCGACATCGCCCGGCAGCGAGGCCGCAGCCGCCCAGTTCAGTATCGGGGGACCCCCGAGCGCCACAGCCACGGGCATCGCCACACCCCGGGCATGCCAGGCAGCCAGATGACGGGCAGCTCCGCTGCCGGACCGGCAGCGCATTGTCGCCGTATGGCTGTCATGAATCTGAATGCGGTACATACCACAGTTCAGTGCCCCGCCGTCCGGAGGTCTGGAATACGTTTGGGCCATCGTCAGGTACGGGCCACCGTCTCCCGGCCAGGCCGTGACCAGCGGCAGTACCCTCAATCCCTGCCTGCTATGGTTGACTGTACGGCAGACCGGATTGTTGCCAATGGTCGGTTGCCATTCCTCTTTACCGCTCAATATGCGCAAAGCGCATTCGCCATCCACTTCCCCGGTGGCCAATAAGTCGGCCGCAAACCGATGTGCCGTCTCTTCCAGATCGGTGGTGCCAAGCGCCCACCCTACCCGCTCCAGGGAACCGAACAGATTGGCCGCAACCGGCATGGCTGTCCCTTGCACCGTCTCGAACAGCAGACCACGGCCTCTTCCCGCGCCCTTGCTCACACGGTCAACGATGCCGGCCAGCTCCAGGTATGGATCGACCAGGGTCGAGATCCGCGCCAGCTGGTCGGCCTGTTCGAGCAGGTGAATGAAACTTCTCAGATCGTCAGAGGACATGCTAAACTCTGCTCCTGCCTGGGACTCTTTCGTTTGTCCCGCGCTCCGCTCTTTTCTGAGTATACCTGAAAAAACAAAACCCCCGACGTAATCGTCGGGGGTTTGAAATGCTCGAGAACTCTCTCCTAGAAGATCGCCATCTTGGCCATGGCCATGACTTCGTTCGGCAGGACACCGAGGTAGAGACTGCCGATGATGGCCAGAACGATGGTCACCAGCACACCGATCGGCATGCTGACCCAGGCATAGTCTTCGGTCGGCTCGCGGAAGTACATGTAAACCATAACCCGCAGGTAGTAGTAGAAGGAAACGGCCGAATTCAACATGCCGATCACGGCCAGCCAGATGTACCCGGCCTTGATGGCCCCGGCGAAAAGATAGAACTTGCCGGCGAACCCCGCCGTCGGCGGGATACTCATCAGCGAGAAGAGGAAAATGGTCATCGCCACGCCGAGGAACGGCCGTTTGTAACCAAACCCGGCGAATCCTTCCAGCGTCAGGTTCTCCTCACCCTTCTTGCCGGCCAATACCAGTACCGCAAAGGCACCCAGATTCATGAAGGTGTAGGCCAGCATGTAGAAGAGCACGCCGGAATAGCCGATCTCATTGGCCGCGACCAGGCCGACCAAGGCATAACCGGCATGCGAAATCGAGGAGTAGGCCAGCATCCGCTTGATGTTGGTCTGGGAGATGGCAACGAAGTTGCCCACGGTCATGGTCAGCACGGCCAGCACCCAGAGCATTGCCGTCCACTCAGGCTTGACGCTAAAGAAGCAGTATTCCAGGATCCGCAGGAAGGCGGCGAAGGCGGCTGCCTTCGGACCGGCACTCATAAAGGCGGTAATCGGGGTCGGCGAACCCTGATAGACGTCAGGCGCCCACATATGGAACGGCGCCGCGCCGATCTTGAACAGAAAACCGATGGAGAGCAAGGCCATCCCGGCCAAGGTCATCGGGTTCGTCAGCAGGGAAGAATGCGAGTTGAGGTAGACGCCGATTTCGGTCAAGCGCGTCGAGCCGGTCACTCCGTAGATCAGAGCGATACCATAGAGCAGGAAGCCGGTGGAGAATGCCCCAAGAAGGAAGTACTTGAGACCGGCTTCATTGGAAGCGACCTGCCCACGGAAGAACCCGGCCAGCACGTAAAGACTGACCGACATCACTTCCAGACCGAGGAAGATGGTCATCATGTCGGTACCCGACGCCATCCACATTGCCCCGGCGGTGGTAAACAGAATCAGCGGATAGTATTCACCGACCGGGTAGCCTTCGCGGTGCAGATACTCGTCCGACATCAGAATGGTCAGTGCCGCCGCCACCAGGAAGGTCACGTTGAAGAAGGTCGCGAAATTGTCGAGTGCCACCGCATCGGAGAAACCGTATTGCGGCGAACCCCACCCTTGCACGACCACGCCGGCAGTCACGACAATTCCGACCAGGCTGATCCACACCGCCGGACGGGTGGTGCCACGGGGAAGAAAGACATTGATCAACAGCAGGCCCATGCCGAAGCAGACCAGGACCAGAGACGGCATGATGGCCGCCAGGTTGACATTCTGCAGGGCGATTTGCACCAGGTTTTCCATGAACAGGCTCCTCAGCGACGTTAATTCTGGGCTTATTCGTTGACCGTGATCTTGGCAACCGACGGGGTCGGAGCCTCAACCAGCAAGGCGACCTGCTGTTTCCCCTTGACCTGCTGGATGAGATTTTCCAGTGATGGGTTCATCTTTTCCAGGAAGGTGTTCGGGTAGAAGCCAATCCAGAAGACAAAAACCAGGAGCGGAACCATCACTGCGATCTCGCGGCCCGACAGGTCCTGCAGCTCCTCATTCTTCGGGTTGGTGATCTTGCCCATCATGACCCGCTGGAACATCCACAACATGTAGACTGCGGCGAGGATCACGCCGGTGGTGGCAAAGACCGTATACCAACGCAGTCCGCTTTCAAAGGCTCCCAGCAGGATCAGGAATTCGCCGACGAAACCGTTGGTGCCCGGAAGACCGACCGAGGAGAAGGTCATAATCATGAAAATAGTCGCGAACACCGGCATCTTTTTGGAGATCCCGCCGAAGTCTGCGATCAGGCGGGTATGGCGGCGCTCGTAAATGAACCCGACGATGAGGAACAGTGCGCCGGTTGAGATACCGTGGTTGATCATTTGCAGCATGCCGCCGGAGAGCCCCTGCAGGTTCATGGCGAAAACCCCAAGCATGACGAAGCCGAGGTGCGATACCGACGAGTAGGCAACCAGTTTCTTGACGTCATCCTGCATCATCGCCACCAACGCCCCGTAGATGATGCCGATCACCGCCAGAGTGGCAAACAGCGGGGTAAACTTCATGGCCGCCACCGGGAAAAGCGGGATGGCGAAGCGCACGTAACCGTAGGTCCCCATCTTCAGCAGAATAGCAGCCAGGATGACCGAACCGGCGGTCGGTGCCTCGGTATGTGCGTCAGGCAACCAGGTGTGCACCGGGAACATCGGCACCTTGATAGCAAAGCTAAAGGCAAAGGCCAGGAACAACCAGGTCTGCAGATGCGCCGGCAAGTCAAGCTGATAGAAGTGGGCAATGCTGAAGCCGCTCTGAAAGGGCAGGCCCGCCTTAACCGCATAGTAGTAGACATAGATGATCGCCACCAACATCAGCAGCGAACCGACGGCGGTGAAGATGAAAAACTTGACAGCCGCATAGATCCGGTTTTTGCCGCCCCAGATGCCGATCAGGAAGTACATCGGGATCAGCATCAGTTCCCAGAAAATGTAGAAGAGGAACACGTCGAGAGCGATGAAGGCGCCGAGCATGCCGGTTTCGAGCAGCAGCAGCAGGGCCATGAAACCCTTGGTATTTTTCTCCACCGCATGCCAGGTCGAAAGCACCGTGATCGGCATGATGAACGTCGTCAGCATGACCAGCCACAGGCTGATACCGTCGATACCGACGTAGTAGTTCATGCGGAAGTACTCACCAATGTTGATCCACTGTGCAAACTCGACGTAGCGCATTTCCGCCGAGGTGCGAAAGGCATCATCGAAAGCCAGCGGCAGACTGATCAGGAACGTGATCAGGGTGATGACCAGAGTCACCGTTTTGAGCAGACGGTCGGACTCTCGGGGGAGGAACAGGAGGACAACCATCCCGACAAGCGGGAAGAAGGTTATCAGGCTGAGGAGATTACTCATGGGTCTGCGCTCCTTTTATCTCATCACGTGAACGGTGTGGTTCATCATTGCAGGATGAAGATCGCCACCATGACCACCATGCCAAGGACCATGGTCAGGGCGTAGTTGTGGACCAGACCGCTTTGGGTATAGCGCAGCGCGGTGGAGAAGACGCTGACCAGCTTGCCGGTGCCGTTGACGATACCATCGACGACCTTGACGTCGAAGCCCTTCCAGCAGAAAGTTCCAAGCTTCTTGGTGCTGTTGACGAAAAGTACATCGTAGGCCTCATCAACAAACCATTTGTTATAAACCCAGCGATGCAGCCCCGAGAACTTGCTGGTAAATTTACCCGGCAGATCGGGCCGCTTGAGATACATCCAGGTGGCGATACTGATACCGACCACGGCAATGACTACCGACAGAACCATCAGGCTGATTTCGGTAGCGGCACTGCCATGGGCCTCAATTTCGTGGAGTTTCTGGGAATGCTCGAAGACCGGGGCGAGGAAATGCTCCAGTTTATTGCCAACGTGGAAAAGATCAATCGCGTGCGGAATACCGACCAGGCCGCCAACCGTGGCCAAGCCGGCCAGCACCACCAGCGGCACGGTAATGACCCAGGGAGACTCGTGGACGTGGTCCTTGGCCTTCTTGTGGGTGCGCTGCTCACCGTAGAAGGTCATGTAGAGACAGCGGAACATGTAGAAGGCGGTCATACATGCCGTGATGGCGCCGATCACCCAGACCACCTTCATGCCACGGGTCGAGGCGAAGGCCCACCAGAGGATCTCGTCCTTGGAGAAGAACCCTGAGAAGAAGGGGATGCCGGCAATGGCCAGGCAGGAGAGGCCGAAGGTCGCATGGGTAATCGGCATGAACTTGCGCAGGCCACCCATGTTGCGCATATCCTGCGGGTCGTCGTCGACGTGGGCGTGATGCAGGGCATGGTGCATCGCGTGGATGACCGAACCGGAACCGAGGAACAGGCAGGCCTTGAAGAAGGCGTGGGTCATCAGGTGGAAGATGCCGGCGGTGAAGGCGCCAACGCCCATGGCCATGAACATGAAGCCCAGCTGGGAGACGGTCGAGTAGGCCAACACGCGCTTGATGTCGTTCTGGGCAAAGCCGATGCTCGCGGCAAAGATGGCAGTGACTGCACCGACCAAGGCTACCACGGCCATGGTGGTCGGACTCATGGCGAACAGCACGTTCATGCGCCCGATCATGTAGACGCCGGCCGTGACCATGGTGGCCGCATGGATCAGGGCCGAGACCGGGGTCGGGCCTTCCATGGCGTCTGGCAGCCAGGTGTAGAGGGGCAACTGCGCCGATTTGCCAGTGGCGCCGAGAAAGAAACAGAGGGTCGCAACGGTGGTTACGCCTACACCGAGCAGCATATCACCCGAGAGCAAGTGCGCCTGCTCGCTGATCTCGACAAAATTGATGGTCCACACGTTGTGCTTGCTGCCGAGAGTCCAGAAGATGGTGAACAGTCCGAGCAGGAAACCGAAATCACCAACGCGGTTCATGACAAAAGCTTTTTTCGCCGCATCACCGGCACTCTTCTTCTCGAAGTAGTAGCCGATCAGCAGGTAGGAACAAAGGCCAACGCCTTCCCAGCCAACGAACATCACCAGGGCATTGTTCCCCAGAACCAGCATGAGCATAGAGAAGATGAACAGGTTCAGATAGCAGAAGAACCGGTAGAACCCTTCCTCGCCGTGCATGTAGCCGATCGAGTAGAGGTGGATCAGTGAACCGACCCCGGTCACAACCAAGAGCATTATCGCCGACAGCGGATCGAGCAGGAAGCCCCAGTCAACCTGCAGCTGACCAACCGACATCCAGGAGGCGATCACCTGTTGGTGCACCTTCTCCGTATCGCCAAGCAGCGTAAAGAAACAGCTACAGGAAACCAGAAACGACAGGAACACCGCGCCGGTGCCGATTGCCCCGATCGCCGCCTCGTTCCGGATGAAGCGCTTGCCGAACAACCCGTTGATAATCGAGCCGACCAGCGGGAAGAAGGGGATGAGCCACAGTTTGTCGTACATCTATCTATCCTCCGGACAAAGTAAGCCGTTCACAAAACCAGACAGGAGAGTCTCACCACTTCAACAGATTGATCTGGTCAACATCGATCGTCTCCCGGTTCCGGAAGCAGGCGATCATCAAGGCCAGACCGACAGCCGCCTCGGCCGCTGCTACGGTCATGACAAAGAATACGAAGATCTGGCCGTCCAGGCTGTTGAGATGCCGGGACAGGGCGATAAAGGTCAGGTTCACCGAGTTGAGCATCAGCTCGATGCACATGAAGATGACAATCGCATTGCGCCGAGTCAGCACACCATAAGTCCCGAGGGCAAAGAGAATGGCGCTGACAGTCAGGTAGTGGTAAACGCTCATCTGTGAATCTCCCGTTATCCCGAGTAGGGGTTAGACGTCCTTCTTGGCCAGCACCACCGCCCCGACAATCGCCACCAGCAGCAGGATCGAGGCAATTTCGAAGGGGAGCAGGAAATCGGTATACAGAGCCTTGCCGATCAGTTCGGTATGGCCCTCAGTCGTGATCAGGAAATCGGTCACATCACCCTCGGCACCGGTCACCCGGCCGCGCTTGATGAAGAACACGACGTTGAGCAGTACCAGCAAGCTGGCGATGGCGGCCCACACCACGCCGTGGGTGTAGCGCTTGCGTTCCTCGGTACCAAGATTCAGCAGCATGATGACGAAGAGGATCAGCACCATGATCGCCCCGGCATAGACGATAACCTGGATGGCGGCCATGAACGGCGCATAGAGCATGACGTAGAAGATCGCCAGGCAGAAGAAGGTGTTGACCAGGGCGAGGCCGCTATTGACCGGGTTCTGGCAGCGCACCACCAGATATCCCGAAACGACAGTGACCAGCGCAACAAGATAGAAGAAGATTGTCTCCATGGTTTACACGCTCCTCCGGCTTACTTGAGCAGCCGCTCCTTGGTGAATTCGAAATCTGAGCGCCGGTAGTCGGCCAGCTCGTAGGCATCGGTCATTTCCAATGCTTCGACCGGACAGGCTTCCACGCAGTAGCCGCAGAAAATGCAGCGCAACAGATCAATCTTGTAAACCCGCGGGTATTTTTCACCTTTGTCGTTTTCCGCCGCTTCGACCGTGATGCACTTGGCAGGGCATACTGTCGGGCAGAGATAGCAGGCTACGCATTTCTCGCGGTCCCGGGTCGGCACCAGGCGATGCAGACCGCGGAAACGGTCGGACATCTTCAGTTTGACAGCCGGATATTGCACGGTGGTCGAATGCCCCGGCAACATATGCTTGAAGGTAATGCCTAGGCCTTTGGCGATTGCTGTGAACATGGGTTTGACCTCGTATTCTCGGATCGTTTACTGCTGCAGGACGACCACCAGGCCTGTCACAGCCAGGTTGGCCAACGCCAGGGGGATCAGAATCTTCCACCCAAGCTGCATCAGCTGGTCATAGCGCACGCGTGGCAAGGTGGCGCGCAGCCAGATGAAAAAGAACATGATTGCGAACACCTTCCCGAGAAGGTTGACCACGCCAAGGGCTTCCGGAAGCGGGCCGGACCAGCCACCCAGGAACAAGGTGGAGGCGATAGCGGCAATGACGATCATGTTGGCGTATTCGGCCATGAAGAACAGAGCGTACTTCATCGACGAATATTCAGTACAGAAACCGGAAACCAATTCGCTTTCAGCCTCCGGCATGTCGAACGGGGTCCGGTTGATCTCGGCCAGGCCGGTGATGATGAACAGACCAAAGGCCAGCGGTTGCTTGAAGACATACCAGTCAATGACCGAGCCGCTCTGCAGGGCGACAATCTCTCGCAGGCTCAGAGTTTCACTGAGCATGAACACGGCGATGATGGTGATGCCAGCGGCCAGTTCGTAAGAGATCATCTGGGCCGTCGCACGCACGCCACCAAGCAGCGCGTATTTGCTGTTCGAACTCCAACCGGCAAGCACGATGCCGTAGACACCCAGACCGGCGAACGCCAGGATGTAGAGCACCCCTATGTTCAGGTCGGTGATCTGCAGTGGCATTTTGAAACCCTGGATCGTGATGTCAGGGCCGAAAGGTACAACGGCGATGGTGATCAGCGCCGGGACCAGGATCATCATCGGCGCCAGCAGGAACGATACCTTGCTTGCCTGCGTCGGAATAATGTCTTCCTTGAAGAAGAGCTTGAGACCATCGGCAATCGGCTGCAGCAAACCATGCCAGCCGGTGCGCATGGGACCGAGGCGGGTCTGCATGTGCCCAATGACCTTGCGCTCACACCAAGTGGCGTAGGCCACTATCAGCATGGTCACCCCGAAGACCACCAACAGCTTCAGCAGCATCATTCCCACGAACAGGGGGGCGTTGTTCGACATGCTCAGCATTTCCGTCATGACAATCCTCTTCCTCGCTCCGTTTGGACTGTGAACGTTTTTGCCACTAAAAACCGGGCTTATGCGGCGTCACCATCTCGCCCAGATGTTTCTTCAGATAGCCAGCCTCGGCATGTTGCGGGCTTATGGCCAGCGCCTTGTCGATTGCCTCGCGGGCAGCATCGAGCATATCTTGTTGCAGCTGGCACTCGGCAATCCGCACCCAGGCTTCGGCGTCGTCCGGATTGAGTTCCAACATGCGCCGGTAAGCAGCGACGGCTTCTCCGAAAGTTCCCAACTTGCGGTGACACTCGCCAAGCATGTACGGGGCGGGGGCAAAGCGCGGGCTGACCGCCTCAACGCCTTCGAACTGCTCAACCGCCTCCTGCAGCTTCCCTTGGCGGAACAACGCCATACCGAGTTCGAAACGGGCCGCCGTGTAGGTCGGGCTGACAGCTTCAACCCGCCGGAACAGGTCGACCGCTTCACCCTGATCCCCTTGCTGCGCCACCACCATCCCCAGAATGTAAAGGGCCCGGGTATATTTGGGATTGATTCTAACCGCCTGCTCCAACGAGGTCCGTGCCGCCTCAAGTTCCGACATGCGCAGATGCGACAAACCCAACCGGTACAAGGTTTCGGCGCTACCCGGATTGATCGCATGGGCGCGCTGAAAGCTTTCGACACTCGCCTCCAGATTACCCAACCCGTACTGGGCCATCCCCAGCTTGAACCAGACCCGGAACGGTTCGGCTTCGCCTGCGAGTGCCTGCTGGAAGGCCTCCACTGCCTCTGCAAGGTCACCGTGGTCATAGAGTGCCAGACCCCGGTAATAGTGCCCCTTGCTGAAGCCCGGTTCACATGCGAGCGCGCGGTCCCAAAATGCCAAGGCCTCGTCGATCTGCCCGCGGTGGTAAAGATCAACCGCCTTGCGATGCAGAAATTCGACATTCTCGACCAGATTGAGACCACACTGGTCGCAGAACTTGGCGCTTGTCGTCACCCGCGCCTGGCACTTGGGGCATTCCATCGGAGTTATCCCGTATATCGCCTTACTTGCTGACCGTCACTGAAACGGCCGCCTCGCCCTTGTAAAGTCGATTGATCCCGGCCGCCGCAAAATGGTAGGGAGCAAACAGCACCCCTTTCGGCAACCGGTTGTCAACCTTGACCTTGAGCCGCAGTTCAACGCCGTTCCCCGCCACCTTGACCAGGTCGCCATCCTTAAGTGCCAAGCTTTTAGCATCTTCGCGGCCAAACTCGATATAGGGCTCGGCAACGACGGCCTGCGGTCCCTTGGCACGGGTCGATACCGTGCCGCTGTGATAGAGGGCGCTGCCGGTGAGCAACTGGAATGCGCCTTCTACCGGGACGGCACCACCGATGGGTTGCAGACGGCGGCGCGACGGCGTCAGGATCTCTCCACCCCAGACAAAACCCTGAGGACCAATGCCATTGAAGCTGACTGACGCATAAACCGGTATGTTGCGACCGATTTCGGCGAAAATCGCCGCTGAACCGGTGAACGCCAGGTTGCCGCCAAGTTTTTCAATGAGATCGGCAATGATCGCGCCGTCGGTTTTAGCCTGCCCCGGGAGGGGAATGCCTGGCCGCACCCGCTGAATGCGACGCTCGGCGTTGGTAAAGGTCCCATCCTTCTCGGCAAAGGTTGCAGCCGGCAGCACCACGTGCGCCTTAGCTGCGGTCGGCGAGAGGAAGATGTCCTGCACGACCAGGAACGGCACTTTCTCCAAGGCCTTCTCAACCTTGCCGTGATCGGGATAGGAGGTCAGCATATCCTCGCCAACTACGTAAAGGGCATTGAGCTTGCCATTGGCGGCGGCATCAAGCATTGCCTGGGCGCCGAGCCCCCCCGTCTGCGGCACGATGCCAAGGTCAATCGCCCCTTGGCTGTTGGCTTTCTCTCCGCACAGATAAAGCCCGCTGCCATCACGCCCGGGAATGCCAAGCAGGATCGCCAGATTGGCGGCGGCAACCCCAAGTTCGCGGCTGTAGGCCGTGTAGGGAAGGCCATACGCCAGCAGGATGGCGCTCTTTTTGGCGGCAGCCAGTTGGCGAGCCGCGCTTTGCAGGGCATCGGCCTCGACCCCGGTGCGGGCAGCAACCTGATCGCTGCCGAAGTTGGCCAGCGCCTGCTTCAGTTCGGCCACGCCCTCGACCCCCTCGGTCTGAGCCAGCCCCTCGTCCAGGAGCACCCGGGCCAAGCCGTTGAGCACGTCCAACTCCATGCCAGGACGATGCAGAAGGTTCTTGGCATTGGGCAGCTTGGCAAATTTGCCGCGCTTGTCAGCGACGAGCCAGAGCTGCGCATCGTTGCGCTTGACCGCCTGGTTGACCACCATGCCGAACACGGGATGGGTCTCATAGAAGTCGGAGCGGATGGCGAGGATCGCCTCACACGCCTCTACCTGCGGGAAGGTTCCGGTGGAGGCGGCAATACCGAGTGCGCCGGCGACCCCCTCGGTGACGCCTTTGTAGCATTCGCCACCGGAGTGATCGAGATTGGCGGTACCGGCAACCTTGGCCAGGTTTTTGAGCAGGAACATTTCCTCGTTGGTCAGGCGTGCACCCGAGAGGATGCCCAAACCGGCCTGAGCCTGTTTGAAGCCATCGGCCACGACCTGCAGCGCCTCGTCCCAACTTGTCTCAACCAACTGTCCGCCCTTGCGAACCAGCGGCGTGGTCAGGCGCTCCTCGCTGTTGACATAGGAGTAGCCAAAGCGGCCGCGGATGCAGAGATTGCCGTCATTGACGCCGATCTTGTCGTTGAAGCGGATCGTTTCGACCTTGTTGTTGAGCACACCGAGCGTTACGGTGCAGCCATTGCCACAGTAGCCGCAAACCGTATCGACTTCCTTAAGCTGCCAGGGGCGGGCCTTGAACTTGAAGGGTCGCGGCAGGATCGCGCCGACCGGGCACATCGACACGCACTGGCCGCAGAATTCACAGTTGAGGCCACGGTCGTAGGCCGTCGCGATCTTGGTTTCGAAACCGCGATTGATGAACGAATAAGAGCCGTAGCCCACGATTTCGTCGCAGACCCTTACGCAACGTCCGCACAGCACGCAGCGGTTCATGTTGCGTTCGATCAGCGGATTGACCTCGTCGGTTTCCAGGTTGAATTTTTCTCCCTGGAAGCGGTTGGTAACCACCTCGTGAGCGTAGGTCAGCTCCTGCAGGTCGCATTCGCCGCCCTTGTCGCAAACCGGGCACTCGATGACGTGGTTGACCAGCAGAAATTCGAGCACGGTCTTGCGCACCTTGAGGATCTCTTCGGAGGTGGTGGTCACCACCATCCCTTCGCTCACCGGCGTGGTGCAGGACGGGATCAAGCGTCCCTTCATCTGTTCCACCTGCACCAGACAGACACGGCAGGCGCCGAACGGAAGAAGTTTCTTGGCGTAGCAGAGAACCGGAATATTGATTCCTGCCTCGAGTGCCGCCTCGTAAATAGTCGCGGTCCGCGAGACCGTAATCTGTTTGCCGTCGATCGTCAGGTTGACCATGGAGTCACTTATCCCCTTTGCCGGTCTGTTCGACTACTCGATCGCCATGAACGGGCAGGCGTCGTAACAGGAGGTGCACTGGGTGCACTTGTCGATTTCGATAAAAGCGGTCTGCCCCTTCTCCCAGCGGATAGCGTCGACCGGGCAGGCCTTGACACACAGTCCGCACTTCTTGCAGACGCCTTCGATTACCGCGAATTTGAGCAGCGGCTTGCAGACATGGGACGGGCAGTACTTGTCCTTGATGTGCGCCTCGTACTCGTCGCGGAAATAGCGAATGGTGGAGAGAATCGGGTTGGGTGCGGTTTGGCCGAGACCGCACAGGGAGCTTTTCTTGATGTCGTAGGCCATATCCTGCAACAGCTCGATGTCCCCTTCTTTCCCTTCACCGGCACAGATCCGTTCGAGGATCTCAAGCATGATCTTCAGGCCGATGCGGCAGGGAATGCACTTGCCGCACGACTCGACACGGGTGAAGTTGAGAAAGAAGCGGGCGACGTCGACCATGCAGGTCGTTTCGTCCATGACGACCAGACCACCGGAACCCATCATGGCGCCGGCCTTGATCAACGAGTCATAGTCGACCTGGGCGTCAAGCGCTTCGGCGGGGAGGCAGCCGCCCGACGGGCCGCCAGCCTGCACCGCCTTGAACTTGCGGTTCTTGTGGATACCGCCGCAGACGTCGTAGATAACCTCACGCATGGTGGTGCCGGCGGGAACTTCGACCAGGCCGGTGTGCTTGATCTTGCCGGTGAGGGCGAAGATCTTGGTCCCCTTGGTCCCCTCGGTACCGATCGAGGCGAACCAGTCGGCACCGTTATAGAAGATGTAGGAAACGTTGGCGAAAGTCTCGACGTTGTTGATGTTGGTCGGCTTCCCCCAGAGGCCGCGCACCGCCGGGAACGGCGGGCGGGGACGGGACATGCCGCGCTGCCCTTCGATGGAGGCCATCAAGGCGGTTTCCTCGCCGCAGACGAACGCTCCGGCACCAGCCTTGATCTTCATGTCGAAGTCAAAACCGAAACCCATGCAGTTCTTGCCGAGGATGCCGCGCTCATAGCAGGTATCGATGGCTTTCTGCAGACGCTTGATCGCCAGCGGATACTCAGCACGGCAGTAAACGTAGCCGAAGGTACAGCCGATGGCATAGGCGCCGATCATCATCCCTTCGATCAGGCCGTAGGGGTCGCCTTCGAGAACCGAGCGGTCCATGAACGCCCCCGGGTCGCCCTCGTCGGCGTTGCAGATCAGGAACTTCTTGTCGCCGGGCGACGCCTTGCAGAACGACCACTTGACGCCGGTCGGGAAGCCACCGCCCCCACGGCCGCGCAGACCGGAGCGCTTGACTTCCTCGATGACCTGCTCGGGGGTCATGGTCACGGCCTTCTTGATGCCGGTGAAGCCGTTGTGGGCGATAAAGTCATCGATGCTCTCGGCATCGATAGTCCCGCAACGCGAGAAGATGATGCGCTGCTGCTTCGCCAGGAAGTCGTGGTAGTATTTGCCAGCGACTTTCTTCTCCACCGCCTGGTTGGCGAGGACATGCTCCTCGACGATCTGCGGGACCAGTTCCGGGGTGACAAAATCGTAAGTCACCGCTTCCTGGCCGGGCAGAACGATATCGACCAGCACGTCGTTGGCGCACAGTCCCCGGCACCCGGTCTTCTTGACTTCGCAGCGCTTGCCCACCTTGGCCTCGACGCCATGTTTGGCAAACTCCGCCTCGAAGGCGCTGACAACCTCAAGGGAGCCGGAGGCGATGCCGCCGGTTCCGGTGCAGATCAGTACCTGGATGTTTTCCGCAGTTTCGGCCATATAAATCCTCGATCCGTATTACGGTTAATCCATCTTCTTGTACTTCTCGATAACCTCGTCCATCTTCTGCACAGTCATGCTGCCGTAGGTGGCATCGTTGACCATGATCACCGGCGCCATCCCGCAGGCGCCGATACAGGCGACGTACTCGGCGGTGAACTTGAGATCCTCGGTGGTTTCGGCATGACCGATACCAAGCCGCTCCTTGAGGGTGTCCCCGATCCGGTTGGCACCCCTGACGTGGCAGGCTGTCCCCTTGCAGACGCGAACGATGTACTTGCCGCGCGGCTCAAGATGGAACTGCGCGTAAAAGGTCAGCACCCCGAAGATCTGGCTGCTGTAGACATTCAGGCGTTCGGCCGCCAGATGCACGGTCGGTTCGGGAATGTAGCCGTAATGTTCCTGAATCGCCTGTAGCACCGGCATCAGCGCTCCTGGCATATCCACATAATGGTCGAGGATCTCGTTGGCGCCAGCCAGATCGATTTCCTGCTCTGCGGTGGCGGTTTCCACTGCTTCGCTCATAGCTCTTGCACCTCGCTCGGCACGAAATGCCGATTAGCGGTCAATTTCGCCCAGCACGATATCCAAGGTCCCGATGACCGCGACGACGTCGGCGATCAGCGAACCCTCGCACATCTTGGGCAGGGCCTGCAGGTTGATGAACGATGCCGGCCGAATCTTCATCCGGTAGGGGCGCGGCGAACCGTCAGAGACGATATAGAAACCAACTTCACCCTTGGGATTCTCCACCCCGACATACACCTCGCCAGCTTCCGGCTTGGGCCCCTCGGAGATAATCTTGAAATGATGAATCAGCCCCTCGATGGAGTTGACAACGTCTTTCTTCGGCGGCAGGCAGATCTTCGGGGCATCGGCCAGGATCGGGCCGGGCTTGAGCTTGTCGAGGGCCTGGCGGATGATCTTGCAGGACTCGCGCATCTCCTTGAGACGGCAATGATAGCGCGCCCAAGTATCACAACCATTGCTCACGGCCACTTCGAAATCGTAGTTCTCGTAACCGCTGTACGGCTGGTCGCGGCGCAGGTCCCAGTCGCCCCCGGACCCACGCAACGTCGGGCCGGTCACGCCCAGATCGATGGCGTCCTCGGCGCTGATCATGCCATTACCCTGAATACGCTTCTGCCAGATCTTGTTGCCGGTCAGCAGCCCTTCATAGGTTTCGATGTGATAAGGCATTTCATCGATAAACTTGCGGATTTCCTGCTCGATACCATCCGGCAGATCCGCCGAAAGACCACCCACCCGGAAGTAGTTGGAGGTCATGCGCGCACCCGAGAGCTTCTCATAGAAGTTCATGATGTGCTCGCGCTCGCGGAAGCAGTAAATGAACACGGTCATGGCGCCGATATCGAGCGCATGGCAGGCCAACCACACCAGATGGCTTTTGAGGCGGGTCAGTTCAGCCATCATCACCCGGACGACCTGGGCACGTTCGGGAATGGCGTCGGTCAGCCCGAACAATTTCTCCACGGCCAGGACATAGCCGAGGTTGTTGTGCATCGGCGCCAGGTAGTCGAGCCGGTCGGTCAGGGGGAGCACCTGGTGGTAGGTCCGGTGCTCGGAGAGCTTTTCCACACCACGATGCAGGAAACCGATGTGCGGCGTGGCCTTGACCACGATTTCGCCGTCGAGTTCCAGAACCAGCCGCAGAACCCCGTGCGTCGAGGGGTGCTGGGGGCCCATGTTGATGGTCATGGTTTCGAAAGTCGCCATAAAATCCGCCTCTTGTTCTATATAGAGAAACTCGGGGGGTTGCTAACGGGTTACTGCAGGCGTCCCTGATACGGTTCGCGATCGGGGCCCTGCACCGGGTAGTCCTTGCGCAGCGGATGACCGATCCAATCGTCGGGCATAAGGATGCGGCGCGGATCCGGATGATTGTTGAAAACGATCCCCATGAGATCGTAACACTCGCGCTCCAGCCAGTTGGCCGTCGCCCAGACACAACTCACCGTGTCGATGCGCGCATCGTCCTCTTCAACCGCCGCCTTGATGCGAAGGCGCTGATGAACACCGATGTTGTACAGCTGGTAAACCATCATGAAGCGGGGCGCCTGGCCGAGATAGTCGATTGCACAGAGATCGGTCAGGAAGTTGTAACCGAGCTCCTTTTTAAGAAATGTGCAGACTGCGACAATCTCGTCCTTTTTGACGACCACGGTGGTCTCGCCGCGGAACTCGCTGACCGCGAGCACCGTCTCGCCGAACTTGGCCTTCAACTTGTCAACCGCAACCTGTGCGCTCATAACTGGGTCTCTCTGTTGAATAAATGGGAAGGCGGGAGCTGCCTAGATCTCGCTGATCCGCTCACCGATACCGATCGCCGCACCGAAGGAGTTGCGCTCCTTCATGATCTTCTCCTGCAGCTTCATGATCCCGTAGAGGAGCCCTTCCGGACGCGGCGGACAACCGGGAACATAGACATCGACCGGCAGAAACTCATCGACCCCCTGCACCGTACTGTAGGTGTCGAAGACCCCGCCGGAACAGGCACAGGCGCCCATGGCGATGACGTAACGGGGCTCCGGCATCTGCTCATAGACGGTCTTGATGACCGGCGCCATCTTCTTGGTCACGGTACCGGCGATGACGATCAGGTCGGCCTGCCGCGGCGATGCACGAAACAGAACCCCAAAGCGGTCAAGGTCAAAACGGGCCGCCCCTGTCGCCATCATCTCGATGGCACAGCAGGCAAGACCAAAGGTCATCGGCCAGAGGGAACGGGACCGCGACCAGTTGACAACCTTGTCGAGGCTCGTGGTGATGACGTTGTTGCCGAGGGTTTCTTCTACTCCCATTCCAGTGCTCCTTTTTTCCAGACGTAGATGTAACCGACCAGCAGGATCAGGATGAATACGCCCATCTCGGCAAAACCGAACATCCCGAGACGCTTGAACATCACCGCCCAGGGGTACATGAAGACCACCTCGATATCGAAGACGATGAACAGCATCGCGATGATATAAAACTTGACCGAGAAGCGCTCGCGGGCCGAACCGACCGGCGGCATGCCGCACTCGTAAGGTGCCAGCTTGACTTCCGTTGGCTTCTTCTCGCCGATCAGGCGCGAAAAGATCGTCGAACCGACGGCAAAAGCGATGGCAATAATGATCAGCGTGAGAATCGGAAGGTAACTGTCCAGCATCGAAAGGTCCTCCTGACCGATGAACGGATCCCGAAACAGAGGGCACAAGGATAGGTTTAACAAGCACCTCGGCCGCCTGCACGTTAGGACAATTGAATGGGCTTGTCAAGCGAAAAATACCGCATACTGTATACAAAAACCAATCTCGCAAACGCCCTTTATATGCGGCTTTATATGACTTTTGCGGAAGACGATAAAGGGAGTGAAAAAACTCTTAAATGGCTGATCTTGGAAGTATTTAATCCTTATTTTCTGTGGCTGTGCGGGCATTTTGACGCCACCTTTTCGTCACTGTCGGCACCCCTTCGTCAACTTGACTCTCCAGAGGGCTCTATGCTAACAGACGGCGGGTGGCGGTCACCCCGCCGCTTTTCCTTTCGTTTCTTGCTTTGTGTCTATTCATTATATTGACCGGATTCACGGCGAATCGTTCCGCTCACTCCGGCAGTTCACCCAAACAAACCGACCCTGGAGGCCGTCATGGACTACAGTAAATCAACCGCGCTCTTTGCCAAGGCCAAGGAACGGATTCCCGGCGGGGTCAACAGCCCCGTACGCGCTTTCAAATCGGTCGGCCGTGACCCGATCTTCATCAGCCGCGCGCAAGGCTCGAAAATCTACGATGCCGATGGCAATGCCTACATTGATTATGTCGGCTCCTGGGGACCAATGATTCTCGGCCACTGCCATCCCAAGGTGGTTGAGGCGATCCGTGACGCGGCTGGTTCCGGAGCATCCTTCGGCGCACCGACCGAACGTGAAATCGAACTGGCGGAAATGGTCTGTGCGGCCTATCCGAACATGGAGATGGTCCGTATGGTTTCCTCCGGGACCGAAGCGACCATGAGCGCCATCCGTCTGGCGCGCGGCTATACCGGCCGCGACAAAATCCTCAAGTTTGACGGCTGTTACCACGGACACGCCGACAGCCTATTGGTCAAGGCGGGCAGCGGTGCCGCCACCTTCGGCGTGCCGACTTCACCGGGCGTCCCTGCCGATTTTGCCAAACACACACTCACCGCCACCTATAACGATCTCAATGAGGTCAAGGCACTTTTGGCCGCCAACCCGGGACAAATCGCCTGTATCATTCTCGAACCTGTCGCCGGCAACATGGGGTGCGTCGCACCTCAGCCGGGCTTTCTCGAAGGGCTGCGTCAGCTTTGTGACCGGGAGGGGATTGTCCTGATCGTCGATGAGGTGATGACCGGTTTTCGCGTCGCCTATGGCGGCGCCCAGGAACGCTTCAAGGTCTATGGCGACCTGGTCTGCCTCGGCAAGATCATCGGCGGCGGGCTGCCGGTCGGAGCTTTTGGCGGCAAACGCGCCATCATGGAGAAGCTCTCCCCGGTCGGTGGCGTCTACCAGGCCGGCACCCTCTCGGGCAACCCCCTGGCCATGGCGGCCGGCATTGCGACCCTGACTCTCCTGAAAGAAGAGGGTTTCTACGAACAAATCGAGGAGAAAAGCGCCTATCTGGAACAAGGACTGCGCGAGGCGGCCAAGGAGTGCGCCTTGCCGACCTGCTTCTGCCGTGTCGGCGGAATGTTCTGCACCTACTTCCAGCAGGGACCGGTCAACAGCTTCGCCGATGCCGTCAAAAGCGATACGGCCGCGTTCGGTAAATTTTTCCGCCAGTTGCTCGATGAGGGGATCAATATTGCGCCGAGTCAGTTTGAAGCCGGCTTCATGAGCATCGCCCATTCACGGGAAGATCTCGACCGCACCATCGCAACGGCACGCAAGGCGTTCCGGGCGCTTTAATGCGACAATTCCCGGGGTTGACAGGCAGCGAAGCCATGTGCTATCAAAGGTCGCTTTTCGGTCCGGGGAAATCCTGCCGGTGGCTGCATGGCTGATGACAAGCGCCAGTTGTTCCGCTCCCTCGGTTTTCTCTCCGGGGTGGGGATCTCCATGGTGGCGGCCTCGTTTATCGGCCTGTTCATCGGGATCTACCTGGACAAGTGGCTCGACACGAAGCCATGGATGACCCTCATCTGGTTGGGTTTTGGCATTGCCGCGGGCTTCCGCAACATCTTTATCCTGACCCGCCGGGCTCTGCGCGAGCAGAACGGCAAGGATGGCGATGGAACTTGAGCAGCTGCCGTCATCCCTGAGCCGTCGCAACTGGGTCATTCTCGGGATACTGCTGGCTGTCAGCCTGCCGTTTGCAAATTGGCCGGTTTCGGCGGGGATCCTGGCCGGGGGGCTGGTGGCGATTGCCGGCTTTGCCTGGCTGCACCGCTCACTCAGGCGCCTGCTGGCTGATCCGGCACACGGCACACGGGCGCGATACCAGTTTGGCTATCTGGTGCGACTGCTGGTATTGGCCGGCGTGCTGGCGTTACTGATAGCCGTTGTAAAAATTCACCCCGTCGGACTGGCCATCGGCCTTTCGGTAGTGGTCATCAATCTGCTCTGGCTCACGTTCCAGCGCGCCCTGAAGTAGAGGAGGCATAGAGGCCCGTCATGATCCATCCGTTTCTTTTCCTGAAATGGCTCGAAGAGCAGCTGCAGCTGCACCTCGGCGAGCACGTCATGTATACCTGGTTTGTCATGCTGCTGCTCATCGGCGTGGCCCTGCTGGTCAAAGGCAGCATCAAAACCGTTCCCGGCGGGCTGCAGAACTTCTTCGAACCGATCATTGCCGGCATCGAGGGGATGATCGAAGAGACCATGGGACACCACGGCAAGGCCTACTTCCCACTGATCGCCACCCTGGCCTTTTTTATTCTGACGTCCAATCTGGTCGCCCTGATCCCCGGCTTCTATCCGCCGACCGCCAATCTGAACACCAACGCCGCCATGGCGCTGACGGTGTTCGCCATGACCCATATCATTGGCGTCAAGGAACACGGTCTGGCCTACTTCAAGCACTTTTGCGGCCCGGTCATCTGGCTGGCCCCGCTGATGGTGCCGATCGAGATGATCGGCCATCTGGCACGGCCGCTGTCGTTGACCCTACGTCTGTTCGGCAACATGTACGGTCATGAGATCGTGCTGATGATCTTCTTCACCCTGGTGCCGATTCTGGTGCCCCTGCCGATGATGCTGATGGGGGTGATGGTCGCCTTCATTCAGACGTTCGTGTTCATGCTGCTGGCGATGATCTATATTGCCGGCGCTCTCGAGGAAGCCCACTAGACCCGGATACCGGGTCAGCGTCCTATACCGTATAGGAAACCACTAACAACGCAGCAGAAGGAAAGGAGCAGGACAATGCAATTTTTCGCGTGGTGTATGATCGCAGCCGGTTTCGGCATGGCGATCGGGTCCTTCGGGACCGGTCTTGGTCAAGGTCTGGCAGTGAAAAGCGCGGTCGAAGGCGTGGCCCGTAATCCCGGCGCCAGCGGCAAAATCATGACGATCATGCTGATCGGTCTGGCGATGATCGAATCCCTGGCGATTTACGTATTCGTTGTCGCCATGATCATCCTCTTCGCCAACCCGTTCACCGCCCAGGTTCTGCAACTGGCCGGCACGGCCGCCGGTCACTAAGAACGGCTTACCGGAAACGGAAAAAGGGTGTGACCGATCGGTCACACCCTTTTTTCTTTGCCGATGGCTGCGCTAGGCGATGTGCCGGTTGCGCATGATGCGCATCACCAATACCCCGAGAATGGTGAAGCACAAACCAACGCCGAAGCAGAGATAGCCGATCGAGTTGGCCTGTCCCCAGCCCCAGAGATCACGGTCACCGACAATACCGATCAGCACCAGACCGGCCATAACTCCAAGGCCTCCCACCACGTAAACCGTCAGGGCCGCCCCTGCCAGCAACCGACCACGCCATTTATTCCACATCGAGGCTTCTCCTTGCGAACGGTTTCTTCCCCTCGGTTGGCATCTTAACCGGTTCCGACACACAAGCTCAAGTGCACCGAAGAACTCTTTCATACGGCTGTGTTTAGGTCGGTTTCACAATTGACTTTTAAACAACCCTGTGATAAACACCCGTTAATCTTATGCTGTATATTTTTCCTATACAGGTTACTTCCCCGTTTTTTTTGGGTTTTTTCAAATCTTTATGTTTCGCTGACGATTTTCCCCCATTCTCTCTCGATCCATCCTGAAGACAGGAGGTTTTCTCCCATGAGTTGTCGACGTTTGTTGTTCTTCCTGCTGGCAGCACTGCTGCTGGTGCCGACGTTGGCTGCCGCCGAGAGCGGCATGGCCATCGCGCCCGAAACCTGTCTCAAATGTCATGAGGATGTCGTCTCCCCGGTTGAATTCGGGGGATCGGTGCATGGCCAGAATGGTTGTACCAGTTGTCACATGGAAGTGACCTCGCTGGAACAGCATATGGCGGGCAACGTTATGCCGAGTCCGCCCAAGTGCGTGCGCTGCCACAAGCAGGAATCCGCCGACCACTTTGCCAGCGTACACCAGCTCAACGACGTGAAGTGTGCCGACTGCCATGACGACATCCACAAGCTTCGGCCCTGGAAAAAAGATAAGAACAAGGTTGTCGCCAAATGCACCAGTTGCCATGATGACCACCAGGACTACCTTAATTCGGTTCACGGCAAGGCGGTCGCCGCCGGCAATCAGGATTCGGCCGCCTGCAGCGATTGTCACGGCCTGCATCGCATCGAACAGCTCGGCGATCCGAAAAGTCATGTGAACCGCGAATTTCATACCAAGGTCTGCATGAAGTGCCATGCCGACAAGGAGATGATGACACGCAACGGCGTCTTCAGCGTCGCGGTCTCCACCTACATGGAAAGCTACCACGGCAAGAACTACCGGCTCGGCTTCCCGGACAAGGTCGCCGGCTGCGCCGACTGCCACACCGCGCATACGGTTTTGCCGGCAAGCGACCCCAAATCGAGCGTCAACCCCGCCAACCTGGTCAACACCTGTGCGCAGTGCCACAAAGGCGCCTCGCTTCTTTTTGCCAAGTTTTACTCTCACGGCGAGATGACTGACAGCGCCAAATACCCGATTCTCTACTGGACCTTCGTCAGTATGACCGGTCTGCTGGTCGGCACCTTTGCCGTGTTCTGGATTCACACCCTGCTCTGGATGTGGCGCGGCTTTGTGGAAAACCGTCGGAAGCTGGCGGAACTGCACGAAGGGCATCACGTGGGGCATGCGATCAGCGAGCCGCACAAGCAGTACCGGCGCTTCCAGCGGCGTCACGTCTTCCTGCACCTGACGGTGATCATCAGCTTCCTCGGCCTGACCCTGACCGGCCTGCCCTTGAAGTTCAGCAACCAGCATTGGGCCCAGGTCATGATGAACTTCTACGGGGGGACCTACAATGCCGGCCTGCTGCATCGTGCCTGTGCCGTTCTGACCTTCTTCTATTTCATTTCGGCCCTGATCATGAGCGTCGATTTCCTCTTCATCCGCAAGGATGTCAAGGGGATGTGGCTGCAGCGCCTGTTCGGGCCGGATTCGCTCTGTCCCAACCTGCGCGACATTCGCGACGTTGTGGGAATGGTCCGCTGGTTCCTGTTCATGGGCCCGAAGCCGACCTTCGAGCGCTGGACCTACTGGGAAAAATTCGACTTCCTGGCGGTCTTCTGGGGCATGTTCGCCATCGGCGGCTCGGGATTGATGCTCTGGTTCCCCGAATTCTTCGGCGCCTTCCTGCCGGGGTGGATGTTCAACGTGGCGACCATCATCCACTCTGACGAAGCCCTGCTGGCTACCGGCTTCATCTTCACCGTGCATTTCTACAACACGCACGGCCGGCCGGAGAAGTTCCCGATGGACTTCGTCATCTTCAATGGTCAGATGGCCAAAGAGGAGTTTATCGAGGAGCGCGGCGACCAGTGGAAACGTTATGAGGAAGAGGGGATTACCGAGGAGTTCGCCTGCAAGCGGGTCAGCGGGCCGGCGTATGACTTCGTCGTCAAGGGCTTCGGTTACCTTGCCGTATTCACCGGCGTGGCCTGCCTGTTCCTGATGATCCTGGCCTTCAAATCCGGGGGCGGGCACTGATCAGGCTGCGCGGAGATATGCTGTAAATTAGCGGGGCGGTCCTTAGGGGCCGCCCCGTTTTGTTTTCAGCGTCGGTTCACACCTGGGTTTTCACTCGACTTCGGGCTTCAACCCTTGCTCGGCTACGACCTTGCCCCAGCGCCCCAGGACAAAAGAAGCAAGGGCAGCGACCACGCCGAAGGAAAAGATGCTGACCAGCAGCGGGAGTCCCTTGAAGCTGAACAGATCGAGAAAGACCTTGCAGACTGCCACGACCGTAATCAGGGCGCCGACGTTGCGCAATTCCTTGCTGCGCTGGCGCAAACCGATGAGCAGCAGCGTCATTGCCGTCAGGTTGATCAGCAGCGACTGGCCGCTGCTGAAAACGGGTGGCGTCGCCAGTTGAAACGCCTGCAGCATCTGGTAAAGGCCCATGCGCAAGGTGAAAAATCCGCTCAGCAGCGCAGCGACCAGTAATAACGCGGCCCAGCGGTCATCGCGATTGAACCGATCGGTCAGCGGCCCGCCGGGCGGCGGCGGATTGCGACGTGACCAGTAATAGTGATAGGCGCCGATCAATGCCAGCAAACCGGAAGCCGCCGCGCCGACCAGCGACGGGGCTGTTGTCTCCGTCGCATGGACCAATACGATCAACGATACGCTGGCATAAAATTGCAGCAGATAGGAGATCAGGCGCATTCCGCCAGGACCGCTGCGCAGGGAAACAAACCCCAGACCCACGGCAAGGGCAGCGATGGCTGTCGACGCTATCAGAGCGTGGCCAACGGCGGACGGGAGCGCCAGGGCGATCAGAACCCCGCCGGCGAGAGCAAACGAAGTCGTGCCAGGCGCCGTTTCACCTCCCCGTCGGACCAGCCACCAGGCCACCAGGAGATGGGCACACCCGACAAAGACCGCCGGCAGGCCGAATAGCCACGGCTCGGCAAGCTTGAGTCCAAGGGCATAGGACCCCGCACCAAAAAACCACAACACATTGAGGGCCGGTAAAACGATGTCGAACTTTGACACCTTGTCCTGGATTTTGCCGAGAACCCCGGCCAGGGCAATGCCGGCCAAGGCCAGCACGATTCCCCAGACCGCCGGGAGAAAACCTTTCATAGAGAAATCCAGGGATTCCATCTTGTCAAGGAAGAGCCCCAGCTTGAGCGCCCAGACCTGCACCATGAACAGGGTCAGCACAAAGAGTATCCAGCGCAGCCATGAGGCCCGCAGCAAGCGGGTCGCATAGGCGGCAAAGGCATTGGCCAGGACCATGATGACGGTCAGCAGGGGAAAGACCGGATCCGGGTAGTTGATGGCAAAGGCGCCGAAACTCATGCCGATCGTCCCGACGAAAACCGGCAGCGCGACCCGGAAGCGACGGCTCATGAGAACGGTCGCCCAGCCAGTGAAGGCCAGCAGCAGGTAGGCAACCAGGGTTGGCAACGATTGAAAAACCCGATGGGTCTCGACCACGACCGCACACATGACAACGGTTCCCCACAAGGCAAAGACCGGTGCCTGTGCGCTCCGGTTGCCGTAGGCAAACCAGCTGTAGGCAATCAAAAGGAAGGCATAGACCATGCCGAGCAGGGTGCCGAGCTGCAGCTCGATGACTCCGCCATCGGTAAGGGTACGCAAAGCCAGCGCCACCACCAGGATGAAGCTGGTGGTGGCAAGGCGCGGCAGGATATAGGCGCGATCAACCCAGGACAACAGTTCCTCGGAGGCGCCATCCGCCGAGGAGGCGCCCCAAGGCGGTTCGTGTGCCAACGAGGCGACGGTTTGTTGCGGAGTTTTATCGCGCAGGAAAGACAGGGCGGCGGTTAACTCGGCAACTTGGGCTTCCAGGCGGGATACCCTCAGCTCCAGATCTCCATTCACGTCTGTCATGGCAACCTCACGCGGCACCAACTCTGACAAATCGTTTCGCCGGTAAATTAATCCATTTTCCACCAATCATGTAAAACAGTATTTTATTTTTTTCAGAATGTCAACCGACCTTCTCCTGGACGATGCAATGAATGCTCATGATCCGCACCTGGCTGCAAAGATTTCTCGCAACCCGTTGTTAGGTCGTTTTTAATTGGTATAATGCTATTGGTTTCAACCAACCTTGGTCTTTTCAGCCCTGCCGGAAATAGGGGCATCGTCTATGGCTGGCCAAGAACAAGAAACCTTCCGGGGGCGCACCGTAGGTTGACAACCGTATTGCCGTATAGTAACTTACAAACTATGTTTTATTTCTTGACAGAAACGTGCCGTTTTGAACAGGGAGAATCGCGGTGAAAAAACACGTCTGGCGCCCCTTGTTTGTCGTCCTGAGTCTGGTGATCTTCATCCTGTTGTTCAGACTGGCGTATGTCCCCGCCGATTTTGGCGCGCAGGAGCGCGGCTACACCTTCGGCTTCCACCGCCTTGGCAACGAGCAGGAATGGAAGGATTACCCCGCCAAGTACAAGAACAGCAGCTACTGCAACGAATGCCACGACGACAAGGTCAAGAGCCTGAAAGCTTCGGCACACGCCATCATTCCCTGCGAGAACTGTCACGGGGCGGCCCTCGGCCACCCCGACAAGCCGGAGAAACTGACTGTTGACCGGAGCCGCGGCCAGTGCTTGCGTTGCCATGCCAAGCTCTACATGCCGTCGAGCGGTCGCAACAACATACCCGGCATCGATCCCGAACAGCATAACCCGGGAACCGCGTGTGCCGAGTGCCACAACCCGCACAACCCGAGCCTGGAGGAGATGTGACCATGAAACGGCGCGACTTCCTCAAGAACACGGCCGTGTTCGTTTCCGGGGCGTCCTTGTCCCTCTCGACCCTGGAATTCCTCGACCCAAGAGAATTGCTGGCCTCCCAACCGAGTCTGCGCTGGGGTTTTCTGGTCAATACCTATAAGTGCGTCGGCTGCGGCTTCTGCGTCAAGGCGTGCAAGATCGAAAACGATATCCCGCTGGAAGCAAATGTCACTCGCACCTGGGTCGAACGCTACGTCATGACCAAAAGCGGGGAGACCATCAGGGATTGTCCGCAAGGGGCGCTCAACGGCTATACCAGCAAGCTGCTCGACGAGAACGCGTCGGGGATGCGGGCGGTTCCCGACGAGGAGGTTGCCCAGGCTTTTTTCGTGCCGAAACTCTGCAATCATTGCAGCACTCCTGCCTGCGTTCAGGTCTGTCCGGTCGGTGCCACCTATCAGACCGCCGACGGCGCCGTGCTGGTCGACCGCAAGTGGTGCATCGGCTGCGGCTACTGCATCATGGGCTGCCCCTACGGCGTGCGGTTCTTTCACCCGGTCGAACGCGTGGCTGACAAGTGCACCTTCTGCTACCACCGCATCAGCAAGGGCGGCAACACCGCCTGCGCCCAGGCCTGCCCGTTCGGTGCCCGGCAGATCGGCAACCTTCGCGATCCGAACGACCCGGTGGCCAAGGCTGTTCTGAAAGAACGGGTCGGCGTCCTGCGCAGCGAATACGGCACCAAACCGAATGTCTATTACATCGGGCTCAACGAGGAGGTGCGCTAGCCATGGTCGAGCAAGTTGCCCAGATGGTGGTCCACGGCGAGGCCTGGACGATCAAGGATCTCTTCGTTCTGCCCAATGAATACGTCTACTGGTCGATCCAGATTGTCATGTACCCGTACATGACCGGCCTGGTCGCCGGTGCCTTCGTTCTCTCCTCGCTCTACCATGTGTTTAACGTCGAAAAGCTCAAGGAGATCGCCCGTTACGCACTGGTCTTCTCCTTCGCCCTGCTGCCGGTAGCGATGCTCCCCCTGCTGCTGCATCTGCAGCAGCCGCTACGCGGCATCCACGTCATGATGACCCCGCATTTCACCTCGGCGATCTCGGCGTTCGGCATCGTCTTCATGACCTACGCCTGCATCGTCGGCGCCGAGATCTGGTTCGTCTACCGCAAGTTCTTCGTCGAATCACTGCTGCGGCTGGAAGCGAAAACCGGGCGCAGCAGCTTTGAGAGCATACTAAAGATGATTTACCGGATCATTGCCCTCGGCGCCCGCGATCTCAGTCCCGAGGCCCTCGAGGCCGACCATAAGGCGGTCAAGCTGTTGGCCGGCATCGGCATCCCGGTCGCCTGTTTCCTCCACGGCTACGCTGGGTTCATCTTCGGCTCGGTCAAGGCCAATGCCTTGTGGATGACGCCGTTGATGCCGGTAATCTTTATCTGTTCGGCGGTGGTTTCGGGGATTGCGCTGTGCATCGTCAGTTATGCGATCTTCATGGAACTGCGCAAGTGGGCGGCGCGCCGCGGCAAGAATTTCCTGCTCCCCGATGCCGTGGCGCACGGCGAACATGTCGTCGATGTCGACCATCTGCGCAGCGTGCAGGGCCACGAAGTCACCATGACCGCCAAGTACCTGCTGATCTTTATGACCCTGGCGATCACCTTGGAACTGCTCGACATCATCTTCCGCGGTTATACGGCGGTCAAATCATGGGACATTCTGCGTGACGTCATTTATGAGCATGACTTTGTGAAGATCTTCATCATGCAGTACGGGATCGGCAACATACTGCCATTTCTCATCCTGCTACTGCCGGGATTGACCGTACGGCGAGCGGTATTTGCCAGCCTGTTGGTCCTGTTCGGCGTCTTCATGATGCGCTGGAACGTAGTCATCGGCGGCCAGGCGTTCTCGCTGACCTTCGACGGCTTCATGCACTACCATCTGCCGATCATTCCGCACGACATCGAGACCTTCAAGGAAGGGTTGCCGGGGGCGTTGATGGTCATCACCACGCCGTTCGTAATCTTTTATTTTCTCAACATGATCGTCCCGGCCTTCATGGAGGACAAGAACGCGCACTGATTGACCCATGCTGTCCGGCAAAACAAAACGGCCGTCCCTTAAGGGGCGGCCGCTCATGAATTATGGTAGTGGTGCTAGCGGCCCTCTCCAGGCCCTTCAGGTCGTTTTACTTGAAAAGTTTCCCGGCAATATGCGCCAAGGCCGGCCAGGCAATGACGAGAGCAGTAACAAAGGCGACTGCGGCGAGGGCAGAAATGAGGGGCATGAGATACGATTTGGGTTGTGTTGTCATAGCGACCTCCTTGATATCTGTTATAACTAGCATTAAATGCTTTTCCCTGTCAACAATAAGTTAGAGTGGTCTTAACGTTTTTAGAGTTAAAAACAGTCCCTTTCTGCTTGTTTTATTTTAGGAATTTTGCTAGAGAGGGGAGCAATTAATACTTAACGCGCCGGCAGTTGCCGGCCCGATGTTCTTACAGAGGAGTTGTTCATGGGACAGTTTGATATGGTTAAGGATTTTTTCCTCGGCATCAGCCGCAGCCGGATAGCGTTGGTCGGCGCCATGCTGGTCACCGTGGTGACACCGCTGCTGCTGGGCTACATGCTGGTCGACACCCTCTGGCATGTGAAGAATCCCTACTTCGGCGGCGCCGTCTACCTGCTGCTCGGCCCGGTCTTCCTCGGCGGGCTTGCCATGATCTTCGTTGGTTCGTTTATCTTCCGCGGCACCCGCGAAGTGCATCTGTTCACCCTCGAATACCTGCGCAAGTACTTCACCGAACCGCAACTGTTCGGACGTCTGCGGCGAAACGTCTTTTTGATCGTCCTGCTGACCTCGATCAACTTCACGGTCTTCAGCCTGTTCCTGTACCGGGCGTATCATTACATGGAATCGACCACCTTCTGCGGACAGTTCTGCCACAAGGTCATGAACCCGGAGTTCACCGCCTATCAGAACGGTCCGCATTCGCGAGTCACCTGCGTGGAGTGCCATATCGGTTCCGGGGCCGACTGGTTTGTCAAATCGAAGATTTCCGGCGCCCGCCAGCTGCTGGCAGTCGTGGCCAACACCTATCCGCGCCCGATCGCCACCCCCGTGCATGGCTTGCGCCCGGCCCGTGACACCTGCGAGAAATGCCATCGTCCCGAACTATTCCACGGTGACAAGCTGGTGGTGAAAAATCGCTTCCTCGACGACGAGAAAAACAGTGTCATCCATGACGTTCTGTTGATGAAGATCGGTAGCGCCGGCGACCGTGCACAGAGTTCCCACGGCATCCATTGGCACGTCGCCCCCGAGAACAGCATCACCTACCAGGCCACTGATCACAGCCGCATGGTGATTCCGGAAGTCCGGCTGAAGACCAAGGACGGCAAGGAAGTGGTCTTCCGCACCCCTGACGCCGAACAGTTGCTTGGTGCCGCCAGCGGCAAAGCGGAAGACCGGGAAATGGACTGCATCGACTGCCACAACCGGCCGTCGCACGTCTACCTGTCCGTCGAGGACGCGCTCGATCGCAAGCTTCTTGAAGGGGCGATCCCCAGTGGCCTGCCGTTTATCAAACGCCAGGCACTGGCTGCGGTTACCGCCAAGTACCCGAGCAGCGAAGCGGCCCAGACCGGAATCGCCGAGACTCTCACCAAGTGGTACCAGGCCAACCAGGCGGAGCTGATCAAACAGAAACCGCAACTCCTGGCTCAGGCGATCAGCGGCGCCCAGACGGCCTATGCGCAGAATGTCTTCCCGGAAATGAACATCGGCTGGGGAACCTATGTGAAACAGATTGGGCATGGCGAAGATTTCAACATCGGCTGTTTCCGCTGCCACGACGACCGCCACAAGAGCGCCGACGGCAGGACGATCTCCGCTGATTGCAATACCTGCCACACCATGCTGGCGATGGAGGAGGCCAACCCGTCGATTCTCAAGACGCTGCGCGGCGAATAAGCCGAAGCCGCACACTAAAAAGGCAAAGGGCCCGCTGCCGTTCGGCAGCGGGCCCTTTGCCTTTGAGCGTTAACCTGGCTACGTCATCTCAGTCTGAAGCTTATCACCTGTTGTGCTTCGGAACCTACCGGACTACCGGTATGCCGGGTCGATACAAGAATCTTGTACCATCCCGGGGTAAGACCTACCGTGTTCCAAAGCCACGAGCCAGCACCGTAGGACGCAGTCCCGACCGTCCACGTTGCGGCGCCCGCCGCTTTCCAGGAGAAACGGTATTCGTAAGGACCTGTGATATCACCGCCGGTGGCGGCCGCGTTGAAGGTGATCGCGGTGCCGACCAACTGCGGACTGGGCGTCGCAACATCAGGAGCCAGGGTGACGCCGGTAGCGGGCGTCGGCGACGAAAGTTTAAAGGTTATTACTGTTTGGGCCTCGACGGCCGCAGGGTTGCCGACATGCCTGGTTTGGACACGGACTTTGTAGATTCCCATGCCAAGGCCCGTGGTATTCCAGTTCCATGTCGTCGCGTTGGCGATATAGGCCGGACCCAATGTCCAGGTCGCGGACCCCGCCGCCCGCCAGGAGAAGCGGTATTCGTAAGGACCGGCGGCGTCACCGCCGGTGGCAGCCGCGTTGAAAGTGACCACGGTGCCAACCGGCTGCGGACTGGGTGTCAGGAGATCCGCCGCCAGAGTGGCGCCGGTGGCCGGCAAAGCCGGCGTCCCGCCCGCGATGACCATATAGGGCCGCATCATCTCGTTGTCTTCATGCTCGAGGATATGGCAGTGCCAGACATAAAGGCCGGGGATGTCGAACAGGGCCTTGACCCGGGTCACCTGGCCCGGGTAGCTGATCACCGTGTCCTTGCGGCCGCGCTCGTTGGGCAACGGCCCAATGTTAGTCCCGGCGACCGGCGCCAGGGTCATCATGTCGATATCCTGGCGGCTGACGACCTGGAAGCCGACCAGGTGCATATGGATCGGGTGGGCGTCCATGGTGGTGTTGTAGAACTCCCAGATCTCGGTGCTGTTCAGCAGCGGGTATTCCGTGATCGGGTTGTGCCAATGGATCGGAACGGCCGCCCGGTTCCCCAGGCCATCCTTGGTGACTATCCCCAGCACTGCTTCGCGCGGGCCCATGGCATCGGCGATGGTTCCCGCGGCCACGGGAGTCGCCTGACAGGTCGCCAGGAAGGTGGGATCGCCGGGGGGAACGCTGAAGAGAAAAGCGAGATACGCCCCGGTGACCGCATCGAACTGGGCGCAGACCTGGTCGGATGACATTTCGTTGAGCGAGAGCGACCGCATATTCAAGGCGGCGCCAAGAGCAGCTTCAGCCGGCAGGACCAGGTTCGCCGGTGGCGTAGAGGGGTCGCCACCAAGCCGGGTCGCGGTGGTCACGACGAAATCCATGACCTGGGCGGTGGTGTCGGGATCGGCCTTGTCGGCTGCCGTCAACGCAAGCGGCGCGCCCGTGAGCGGATCGAACGGGAAGCCGCCGAAGGGGGCGTCGGGGCCGGTGTTGAACATGCGGATGCGGGTGCCGATAGGATAACTGACGGCATTGCTGAAGTCGACGATCACGTCGGCGCGTTCGGCCAACGACAGGAGCAGGGCCTGGGCCGGGTGGGGCGCGGCCACCGGTGGCGGAACGTTGCCGTTGCCGGCGAGAGAGGTGAACTGGCCCGTTACGATTTTGACGACCTTGGGAAGGAAGCCCTGATCGCCGCCGATCTGGTAGAAGGGAACCTCGGCGCCGAGCAGGTCATCGGCGGTGCCCATGATGGTGTCGGGGCCGGGGCCGGTCACAATGAACATCGACAGGTTCAGGGTCCGCGAGTTGCAGCCGTTGAGCAGGCGCAGGCGGTAGCGTTCCTGGGCGACATCGAGCTTCGGCCAGGTGGTGCCGTTGACCACCATGGTGTTGGCGAAAAACTCGGGGTTCCAGATGCCGGAGAGGTCGGAGGGACCGGTCGGCGTCCCGGCATTGCCGATGTACGGCCCGGCGAAGCCGTCGAAGAAGATGCGGTCGTTCGGGTAGAAGAGCTTCGCCTGGGTTGCGCCGGTAGCGTTCGGCAGCGTAATGCCGGCAGCATCCGCCCAGTCAAAAGAGCGATCCTGGATCACCACCGGAATCTCGCGGATATTCGCGCGGGTGGCCGGAACGAAGTTCGGGTCGTCGGCGCCGGTCGGCGCCGGTCCCGGCAGGACGCCGGGAGCCGTATCATAGAGGCCGCCACGGATGAGCCAGAAGCCCGCCGGGCCGGCATAGACATTGGCGCGGGTCAGCCCCAGCGCATGGTCATGGTACCAGATGGTGGCGGCGGCCTGGTCGTTGCGATAGCTGTAAAAGGCCGAGCCGGGAATGGTGTTGGCGTTGTTCGCCTGGGTGAAGACCGAGCCGCGCGAGACATAGCCGGGCGGGATGTTGTTGGCGCCGGGGAGCCACCAGCCTTCGGGATAGCCGTCGCTGTCCGGGTTCACATGCGCGCCGTGGACATGGGTTACCAGGGGAACCGGCCCGGTATACGGCGCGGGGTTGGCCGTCTCGCAGTCGGTCCCGTTCGGAGTAGGCATGAGACAGCCGGTGCCGGTCGGATTGGCCCAGTGCAGGGTCTGGTCGATCGGCAGCAGATGGGGACGGAAGTTGCCGGTTGCCGGATCAACCAGATCGTTGATCCAGCGAACAGACGTGGCCACACCGCTGGTATTCTCCACGGTGAAGGCCGGATAGTTGAAGCTCACGCCGCTGGCCATTGGGACCGGGGCGACGAAACCCGGCGGGATCACATCCTCCGCCCGCCCGTAGCTCCAGACGGTGGTCGGCGGCAGGGGCGCGGGGAGAACCTGCTGCTGGAACTGGCGCACGGCAATGTCGTAGGTGGCCGCCGGCTGCCCTACCGGCGGGATCACCGTGGTGGCCGGCATCACCGGGGGGATGACCAGCGGTGTGACGTACTTGGTAATGGTCAGGGGATCGAGGGTTCCGCCCGGCAAGGGCGCGGCCCAGACCGGAGAAAGACCACCGACGATCAATAAGCAGCAGAACCACATCAGCAACGTCAACCTCAACCTCAACCTCAATTTTCGACTTAACATACGGTTACCTCCTGTTGCGGTTATTTGGCAGAAAACCCCGTTGTGGAAAAACTTCCCGTTATGCAGCACATGGAAAACACCTATAGTTAACTCTGTGTGACGGCAAAAACCGTGCCGGCATGCCAGCGCTTATAATCCTGACAAAAAATGAATTATTACGAGTTCTGTCCATATATATTCAATAAGCAAGTTTTTCTATGTAGTTATGGTTGCAATTGCACATCGTACGAATATATGTTGTTAACAGGAGGATGAACAACGTATGGCCAGCACATAAATTCCCGTCCCCTTTGATGCTTATGTAATAAATCGACATCTACCCCTCTGAAGCTCAACTATTCGCACCCCTTTTGTCCCGAAAAAACAGGCCTGTTTTCCCTAGCGCTACATGGCCGGCTGAACGGAGATCAGCTCCAGGTCGTAGACCAGAACCCCGGCATTTTCCAAAGCCTCCCCCTTTGGCCCCATGGCGGGACCCGGAGGGAGGACGATCTGCCACGTCGCCCCTTCCCCCATCAACGGCAACACCTCTTGCAGGCCGGGAAGAACCTGATTCAAGGGATAACTCTTCGGATCGCTGGCCTGATTGTCGGTCACCAGTTCCTTGCCCTTGATCCGGCCCAGACGGTACTTGATGGTCACGCTGTCCTTGAGGGTCGGCCGTTTGCCGCTCCCCTCCTTGATGACCAGGTACTGGACCCCGCTCGGCAGAACAACAACCCCGGCCTTTTTGGCATTTTCTGCCAGGAAGGCCGCATTTTCCTGTTTGGCGGTAACCTGCTGCTCGGCGACCAGCTTCTTCTTCAGGTTCAGCAGGGTCGTCTTCATCTCGTCCGGAGAGAGGCGCGGCGCGCCTTTATTGATGGCATCGCGGAGCCCCTCGACCAAAGCCTCGGGGTTGAGTTCCCATCCCTGGCGCTGAAAATCCCCGCCGACCTGGTAGCCGACGCTGTAGCTGACCTTTTCCGCCTCGGTTGCAAGTTCGACTGGCGCGGCAAAAGCGCCGAATACCGGCAGCAGCACGAAGGCCAAAATTGCGGGCAAAAGCTTCGTCATAAGATCATCCCCTGGTGGTTGGCCGACCCGCCAACTCGTGATTTTTTTAGAACCTTTAGTCTTGGATTCCGATGTCGCTAGTTTTTACTAATCCTGTTTTTCTCAGTAAAACATTCCTGACGGTGAGTACAATGAGCCGGCGGCTACTTTTGCAGGTAGAAATTTGCTACCAGGTTTTGCACAGGCAGCCGCGGGATACGGCAAAAGGGCGAGAGAAGGGGCTCGGCGGGAGATAATCGTTGGTGCGCTGTTATGACGAAGGCCCGCTGCTCACGCAGCGGGCCTTCGTCGTTTTCAGACGCTCAGGCGTTATGTCCGATCAGGGCCGGCAGTTGGCGCAGACCGAGCGAAACAGGGCGGTACTGAGGTAGCGGTCGCCGCGGTCCGGCAGCAGCACCACGATAGTGCCGCCGCTCATCTCCGCCGCAACCCTGAGGGCACCGGCCACGGCGGCACCACTCGACATTCCGGCAAAGATCCCCTCGTGCGCCGCCAGCTGGCGGGTGGTCTCGAAGGCCTCCTCATCCTCGATCATCCGTTTGCCGTCAAGCTCCTCCTCGCGGTAGATCCCCGGCACGATCGCTTCCTGCATGTTCTTCAGCCCCTGCACCTTATGACCGAGACGCGGTTCGATGCCGACAATCCGCACGTCGGACTTGCGGGTCCGCAGATAGCGGCCAACACCCATCAGCGTACCGGATGTCCCCATCCCGGCAACGAAGACATCGACGGCGCCATCCGTCTGCCGCCAGATCTCCGGACCGGTGGTTGCGAAATGCACGGCCGGATTGGCCGGATTGTCGTACTGGTTGGGCATGAAGTAGCGTGCCGGAGCCTCGGCCAGAAGGCGATGGGCCAGGCGGATGGCGCCATCGGTCGCTTCACAGGCCGGGGAGAGCACCAGTTCGGCCCCATAGGCTTCAAGCACGGCGCGCCGCTCCATGCTGACGCACTCGGGCATGACCAGACGGACCCGGTAGCCACGCGCCGCGCCCAGCATGGCCAAGGCGATGCCGGTATTGCCCGAGGTCGGCTCAAGAATGGTCTTCTCCGGCGTGAGCAGGCCAGCGGCCTCGGCCTGGCGAATCATCCACCAGGCGGTGCGATCCTTGACCGAACCGCCGGGGTTGTTCCCTTCCAGCTTGGCAAGCAGGCGCACCGCTGGATTGGGGTTGAGCCGCGTGAGCGCGACCAACGGCGTGTTGCCGATAGCCGCCGGCAGACTGAACGATTCGTCGATCGGCGCAGTCGCCGAGACAGGAACAACAGAGCAGTTAGACAAGACCATGCAGCGGGCCTCCTGGTGCCCCGAGGGCATCGACCCGGCGCTCAATGGCCGGATCGTCCTCAAGGGGGGCGGGATGATGGGGTTTCAAGCGGGCGTCGATGACCAGGGGGCCGGTGCACCCCCAGTGTTTGGCCTGGAAACAGGCGCCGACGCCGTCGAGGTCGGCGGCCGGATCGGAGCGGGTGAAGGTCACCCACAGGAAGTTGTCGAGAGTCCGCGCGGCAAAGTCGCTGTCGTCGGCCAGGACCACCAGCGGGAAGCGGTTGAGCGGATCGGCGGGCACAATGGCCCGGCAGAAGGTTGCGAGGTCGGCGGCCGGGAGGCCGCGCGTCCCCGCCCACGGCGGGCCCTGTACCACCAGCACGCCGGGGAGGGCCAGGCGCGGCGCGGTGAACCCTTCCGGCAGACGCAATTCCGACGGGAGCTCCGTCGGCAGGGTGCGCAGGGGCACCCCGGCGGCGGCAACCACCACCTTCGAGCCCTGGTTGAGACCGGTTCCGGAGTAGTCAAGGGTATCGATAGTGGTCCGCGTCTGAAAATGCAGGTCGCGGCGCCAGTCGACCCGTTCCAGCAGATGGCGCAGGAACGCGGCGATGTCGTGCAGGTCGAGCCGGGGGGCCGCACTGCCGTCGGCGATCAGCAGGTACTTGGCGAGCGACAGCTGTCCCTGACCGAGCAGAGCGTTGGCCTGGGTGAGCAGCTCACGCGGTTCCCGGCCGGTGTCGTAGGGAACATAGCGCTCGCTGCCGACAGCCAGCAGCAGGGGGTGGACGCCGGCGGCATCGACGGCGTGGATGGCGCGCACGCCGGGGATCAGCTCGGGGATCAGGGCACCGGTCATCTCGTGGATCAGGGCCCCGAAAGTGGTGTCTTCCTGCGGCGGCCGGCCGACGGTGGTGAACGGCCAGATGGCACCGGGGCGGTGATAGACCTGGTCGACGGTCATCACCGGGAAATCGTGCACCAGGCTGTAGTAACCGAGATGGTCGCCGAACGGCCCCTCGGGGAGGGTGCGGTGCGGATCGATGTGGCCGACCAGGCAAAAGTCGGCCTCGGCAGGAGCAAGCAGACCGTTGACGGTGGCGACCATGGGGAGGCGGTGGCCGCCGAGCAGCCCGGCGAACGCCAGTTCCGGCAATCCTTCGGGGAGCGGCATCACCGCCGCCAGGGTCAGGCTCGGCGGGCCGCCGATAAAGATGTTGACCGGCAGCGGTTTGCCGGCTCCGATCGCCGCGGCGTGGTGGATGCCGATGCCGCGGTGGATCTGATAGTGCAGGCCGACCTCGCGCCCCGGGGCATAGCGGTTGCCGGCAAGCTGCACCCGGTACATGCCGAGGTTGGAATGCCGCCAGCCGGGCCGTCCGGGGTGCTCGCTGTAGACCTGCGGCAGGGTGATGAACGGGCCGCCGTCCCGGGGCCAGGAGACCAGCGGTGGCAGGGCATCGATTGTCGTCGTGTGCCTGAGCAGCGGGCCGCCACTGGCTCGCTGCGGGCGCAAGTGATTGACATGGGGGAGGAGGCCGAAGGCCTTGCCGGGACGGTGCAGCAGAAGAGCAGGGTCGCCTTTGGCCTCGGTCAGGGTCTGGATCGCCTCGAGGGTGTCGCGGAACAGGTAGCGGGCCCGCGCCAGGGTGCCGAACAGGTTGCCGAGCAGCGGAAAGGGGGTCCCCTTGACCCGGGTGAAGAGCAGGGCCGGACCGCCGTTTCGATAGACGCGACGCTGGACAGCACCGACTTCGAGGTAGGGATCCAGTTCAATGTCGATGCGCCTCAGTCGGCCGGTGCGCTCGAGGTCAGCGACCGTCTGCTGCAGGTTGCGGTAACCCATGCTGTCAGTTCACTCCTCTGATGGCCGCCGCGACTCGGCGGCGCGGCCTTCGTCCTGATGCTGACGGCGGCCGGTTTCGTAGCGCATGACGATGGTCATTTCCCGCAGCGGTTCGACCAGCAGGAAGCTGACCTCGGCATAAGCGGGACGCCCGAAGCGATAATCGGGATAGCCGGAGAAGCCGAACCCTTCCCGGGGTGCGCCAAGCAGACCGGTCGCCATCTGCGCGTCGCCATCCTCGTCGTGCAACGCACTGACGGCATATTCGCCGTAAGGGAGGTCGGCAAAGGTAGCGGTCGCCTTTCCATTCCGAATAGGCGTGCTGACGGTCGATTTCGAAGCGGCAACGTCGTCGGGAAACCCCCTTGGCCCGGCAAACAGCGAGACGATGGCGCTCCCCTGATCGTTGCGGAACCCCTCGAGAAAGATGGACAGGGTTCCGGTCCCGGCAGGAAATGCCGGGGGGGGCGCCGGTCCCCGGCAGGACGCGGTCAGCAGCGCCAGCATTAGCAACAGGCCTTGCCGGAGACGTGAACCCGCAATGGCCCATGGGCGATTACACACTGCCCATCTGGCGATCACACCGTTGCTCATGGTTCGATCCGTGCTAAAATATCACTTTAAAATATTCATCCACCCATGACCGATCGGGGGCTTTCCACATGAACCGACTGTTGCCCATCGTCCTAACCCTTGTCATGCTGCCGGCGATCGCTGCCTGCCCCGCACGCATGGCGCCCTTCGCACCGCACCGTACCAACACCGATTTTCACCGTACCGCCCAGAACAATCAGGCCTGCCTGGGCTGCCATGAGGTCAAGACGATCCGCATCGCGCACCAGCCATCGGATGACTGTCTCAAGTGTCATCGTATTCTACAAGGAGAATGAGATGAGGACAAAAACTTTCTGGGCGGCCCTGGCGCTGGCGGTCCTGCTGCTCAGCGCCTGCGGGCCGATCATCGGCAGCATGATGGTTTCCAGTAACGGCATCAAGGAGTTTCGCGTCACCAGCGGCAGCCTTGCCACGTTGCGCCCCGGCTCGCGCCTGGCCATCATCGGGCCGTTCGACAAGACCCCGGAAGCCTTCTACATCTGCCGCGGGGAAGATGACGCCTATTTTGCCAGCAGTTTCAAGCAGAACGGATTGTTCGCGGCGGAACTGGCGATCCCCGACCGCTTCCCCAAACAGTACCCGAAAATCGCCGACTGGCGCGGCAAAACGCCGGCCGAGGTGCAGCAGGCACTCCAGCTGACGGCTCCGCCGGACTACCTCATGAGCGGCACGATCCTGCGACGCGACATGGATGCGGCTCCCACCCAGGGGGTCATTATGAAGGTCGCCTTCCGGCTCGAGTTCCTGGAACTGGCCACGGGGAAGGTCACCACGGTTCAGGTTGATGTCCAGGAACTGTTCCAGGACGCCATCCCGGCGATCGTCAAGGAGTTCGGTCGGCAGATGGGTCGACGCTACTAGGCCTTCCCCTGTAGCTCCGGATAATCCGTCAACATCCGACGGGCAGCCAGCCGCCAGCCGTCACTGATGGTCGGATAGACATGGACCAACTCGGCCAGGTCGGTAACGGTCAGGCAGGTGCGCACCGCTAGCGCCACCTCGTGGATCAGGTCGGCCGCACGCGGAGCGAGAATCTGCCCGCCAAGGATCCGGCCGTCGCGCCGGTCGGCCCAGAGCAGCAGGCCGCCGCCCGGTGCGCCGACCACATGGGCCTTGGCCACCGCCGCCAGATCGAGGTGAACTTCGGCGACCGCATGGCCGGCGGCCTCGGCCTGAGCGGCGTTCTGCCCGACCATGGCGATCTCCGGATCGATGAAGACCGCCATCGGCGTGCCGTGATGGTCCACGGTGCAGTGCCGGCCGGCGAACATGTTCTCCACCGCCACCCGTCCCTCAAGCTCCCCGGCCGGGGCCAGCAGCGGCGGGCCGGTGATGTCGCCGGCGGCCCAGATCCCCGGGACATTGGTCCGGCATTCCGCATCGATCACCACGAACCCCTGCCGATCGCATCTGACCCCGACCGTTTCCAGACCGAGGCCAACCGTCGCCGGTGTTGTGCCGACCGCCAGCATGAGCCGCTCCGCGGTCAGGCGCGCACGGCGGCCATTGATCATGGCATGCAACGCAACGCCCTCTGCATCCGGTTCGACGCACTCGACTTCGACCGCGAAATGCTGGCGCAACCCCTCGGCGGCCAGTAGGCCGCACAGCGGCCCGGTCAGGCGCGGGTCAAACTCCGCCAGCGGCCGCTCGCCGCGCTCGAGTATCGTCACCTGGCAGCCGAAACGCTGCAGCATCTGGCCAATCTCCAGGGCGATCACCCCGCCACCGATAATCAGCAGCGAGCGCGGCACACACTCGAGATTGAGCACCGAATAGCTGTTGAGTGCACCGACTTCGCGCAGCCCCGGCAGATCAAGGGTGCGGGGGATACCGCCGCAGGCGATCAGGATATGGTCGCTGCGGAGGATCTCCGGGCCGGCCTGAACCTCACCCGGGCCGAGGAAGCGCCCGTGCCCCCGCAGGAACCGGACGGAGGGATGGCCATTGAGGAGTTGCTCGCAGCGTTCACAGCGGACCCGGTCGATGGCTTGCTGCTTGGCGGCCATCAGGGCCACGCAGTCAACCGGTCCCGGTGTCAGGTTAAGGCCGGCATTCGTCCCCCGACGGGCGGCATGGTGGAGTGCGGCCTTGTGGATCAGCGTCTTGCTGGGAATGCAGCCCCAGTTGATGCAGGTGCCTCCCGGCACCGCCTGCTCGATGATCACGACCCGCGCCCCCAGCTCTACGGCACATTGGGCCGCAGCCAGTGCCGTGGTGCCGGCACCAAGGATGATCAGATCGTGATCGGCGTTCATGGTCGTGGCTTATCCCGCCGCCAGGTGCTGACGATGTTGTCGGTCAACCAGGCAAAGCGGCCCTCGAGCAGTGCCCGCGCAAACCGGTAGTTCTCCGTATCGTCGTTATGGTAGAGATCCCGCCGCAAGGCCTCGAAACGCCGGCGCGCCTGGCGGCAGAAGAGGTCGGCCAGGGCGAGGGATTCGGCGGGCGCCGAAGGGGCCGCGGCCCGTGCCAGCACCGCGCCGATGGCGAACAGTTCGGCGCCGCAGTCGACCAGCCGGCCGAGCACCAGCTGGCGCCGCTGCAGCCCCTGGCGGTGGCGGGCGATCATGTGGAACAGGTCGCGGGCCAGGCGACGCGTGTCACATTCCAGGTCGTGGAGGTGGGGACGCAGCGCTTCCGGCAGCTGCACCTCGCCGTCCAGTTTGAAGTTGGGCCAGTAGAGCTTCGGATACCACTTGGCGTAGAACTTGGCGGCGCCAAGGTAGTCGACCTGTTCGGAAGTTGCCGAGGCGCCGGCGATTTGCAGATGCGGATCAAGGGCCTCGCGAGCGATGAACAGCCGCATGATCTCGCTGGTTCCCTCGATAATCAGGTTGATGCGCGCATCACGCAGCAGGCGCTCCATCGGCATCGGCGCCTCGCCACGCCCGGCCAGGGAGCGGGCGGTTTCGTAGCCGCGGCCGCCACGCACCTGCAGGGCAGCATCGGCGCCGCGCCACAGCGCCTCGGTGCAGAACAGCTTGGCCATGGCCGCTTCCAGGCGGATGTCGATCTCCTCCCGGTCGGCCAGGGCCGAGGTCAGCCAGGTCAGGCTCTCCACGGCATAGAGATCGGCGGCGAGCCCGGCCAGCTTGGCGGCCACCGCCTCGTGCTCGCCGATCGGCGCCCCCCACTGCTGACGCTCGCGGGACCATTCGGTAGCCATGGCCAGCGCCTGCTTGAGAGCCCCACCGCAGGCCGCCGGCAGCGTCAGCCGCCCGGTGTTCAGGGTGCGCAGTGCCAGGGAGAGGCCGCGCCCGCGTCCATCGACAATGTTCTCCGCCGGCACCCGCACGTTGGCGAAACGCAGCAGGCCGTTCTGCAGCCCTTTCAGTCCCATGAAGTCGCAGCGGTGCTCCACGGAGAAACCTGGGCTGTCGGTCTCGACAATAAAGGCCGTGATCTCCGGGCGTTCGGCCTGCGGATCGTTGGTGCGAGCCATGACGATCAACAGTTCGGCGATTGGGCCGTTGCTGATCCACAGCTTTTCCCCGTTGATGACCCAGACATTTTCATCCGCGTCGAACACGGCGGTGGTCGCCATCTGCGACGGGTCCGAGCCGGCTCCCGGCTCGGTCAGGGCAAAGGCGCTGATCGCGCCGGCGGCCAGGCGCGGCAGATACTTTTCCTTCTGCTCCGGCGTGCCGCATAGTTTGAGCGGCTGCGGCACACCGATGCTCTGGTGGGCGGAGAGGAGCACGGCAGTGGAGGCACAGTGGCTGGCGATCAGCTGCATGATGCGGTTGTAATTGATCTGGGAGAGCCCCAGGCCGCCGTAGCCGACCGGGATTTTGATGCCGAACAGACCGAGCTGGCGCAAGCCGTCGATCACCTGCGGCGGGATCTCGCGGCTTTCGTCGATGAGGTCGGCATCGACCTGCTCGGTCAGGAAGCTTGCCACCTTGGCGATAATCACATCGCCGGCGGCGCGATCAGCCGCGGTCTGGTCGGGGAAGGGGAAGAGCTGCTCGACGGGAAGCCGCCCCATGAACATCTGGCCGACGATGCTCGGCCGCTGCCACTGCGCTTCGCGGGCAGCCTCGGCCACCTCCAGGGAGCGGCGCTCGTCGGAAGGACTGCGGGACATGATGAACCTCCTCGTTTTTCTCTTGGATTACAGCATAACAGGGGGAAGGGCTTTGGTCACGCGCCGGAGCGTTGATCGCGCCACAGCAGCTCCTGTTTTTCGAGCAGGGTCACCTGGTCGCGCAGTTCGGCGGCCCGCTCGAATTCGAGGTCGGCGGCGGCCTTGAGCATCTCGCCGCGCAGCCGGACGATCTCAGCCTGCAACTCGGCCGGAGTCCGGTAGCTCTCCAACGCTTCGGCCGCCAGCGGCAGTTGCGGGTAATCCTGCTCGGCAATGTCTTCGAGAATGCTGCGCAGCGACTTGCGCACCGTCTCCGGAGTGATGCCATGTTCGGCATTGTAGGCCAGCTGCGCCGCGCGACGGCGGGCGGTTTCCTCCAGGCAGGCACGGATCGAGCCGGTCTCGACATCGGCATACATCAGCACCCGGCCATCGATATTGCGTGCCGCCCGCCCGCAGGTCTGGATCAGCGAACGCTTGCTGCGCAGAAACCCTTCCTTGTCAGCATCGAGGATCGCCACCAGGGCCACCTCGGGGAGGTCGAGCCCCTCACGCAACAGATTGATGCCGACCAGCACGTCGAACACCCCCTGGCGCAGATCGCGCAGCAGACGCATGCGCTCGACGGTATCGATATCGGAGTGGAGGTAACGCACGCGGATGCCAAGTTCCTCCAGATAGCCGGTCAGTTCCTCGGCCATGCGCTTGGTCAGGGTGGTGACCAGAACCCGCTGTTGCCGGGCCACGACGGCACGGATTTCACCGAACAGGTCGTCGACCTGGTGCAAGGCCGGGCGCACTTCGATCGGCGGATCGATCAGTCCGGTCGGGCGGACGATCTGCTCGACCACCACCCCTTGCGCCTGCTCCAGCTCGTAGTCGCCGGGGGTCGCCGAGACATAGACGGTCTGGATCCCCTTGGCGGCGAACTCGGCGAAGGTCAGCGGCCGGTTGTCCAGCGCCGAAGGGAGGCGGAAGCCATAGTCGACCAGCGTTTCCTTGCGGCTGCGGTCACCGCGATACATGGCCCCAAGCTGCGGCACGGTGACGTGGCTCTCGTCGATGACCAGCACGGCGTCGTCGGGGAAGTAGTCGAACAGGGTGGCCGGCGGCGTCCCGGCGGCGCGGCCGTCGAGATGCCGCGAGTAGTTCTCGATCCCCTGGCAGTAGCCCATTTCCTCGAGCATCTCGATATCGAAGAGGGTGCGCTGCTCGAGGCGCTGGGCTTCGACCAGGCGATTGGCGCCGCGCAGCTCCTGCAGCCGCTCGCGCAGTTCGTCCTGGATGGCGCGGATCGCCCGGTCGAGGGCCGGTCGGGTCGCCACGTAATGGCTGGCCGGAAAGATGGCGGTGGCAGGCAGCCGGCCGAGGATCCGGTTGCGCAGCGGATCGACCTCGGTAATCGTCTCGATCTCGTCGCCGAAGAAGCTGACGCGCAGGGCCCGCTCCGCCTCGTAGGCGGGGAAGATCTCGACCGTGTCGCCGCGCACGCGGAAGGTACCGCGATGGAAATCGACATCGTTGCGCTGGTACTGGATGTCGACCAGTTGGCGCAGCAGGGCGTTGCGCTCGATGGTCATCCCCTCGTGCAGACGCACCAACAGGCCGAAGTAGGCTTCCGGTGAACCGAGACCGTAGATGCACGAGACCGAGGCGACGATCAGGACGTCGCGCCTTGAGAGCAGGCTGCGGGTGGCGCTGTGGCGCAGCTTGTCGATCTCCTCGTTGATCGAGGAGTCCTTCTCGATGAAGGTGTCGGTGGAGGGGACGTAGGCTTCCGGCTGGTAGTAGTCGTAGTAGGAGACGAAGTACTCGACGGCGTTGTTCGGGAAGAGCTCCTTGAATTCGCCGTAGAGCTGGGCGGCCAAGGTCTTGTTGGGCGCCAGCACCAGCGTCGGCCGGTCGACCGCCGCGACCATGTTGGCCACGGTGAAGGTCTTGCCGGAACCGGTCACGCCGAGCAGCACCTGGTGGTGGTCGCCGCGCCGGATGCCGGCAGTCAGTTCTTCGATGGCCCGCGGCTGGTCGCCACGCGGCCGGAAGTCACTCTGCAGGCTGAAACTGGCCATCCGCCGACGAAACGCCGCGCGTCAGGCGCCGAGAACCACCTTGAGGATGGTGGCGAGCTGGTTCTCCTTGAACGGTTTGCGCAAAAAGGTCGAGGCGCCGGCCTTTTTCGCTTCGGCAATCTTGGCCTCGTCCTCTTCGGAGGAGAGGAAGACGATCGGCACGAACTTGCAGTTCGGCAGCTGCTTGGCCGCCTTGACGAAGCCGATGCCGTCCATGACCGGCATCGACAGATCGGTGATGATCAGGTCGAACTTGCCGGCCTCGATCTGCTTCAGACCAGCCTGACCGTTGTTGGCGGCGGTCACCGCGTAACCCATGCCGGCAAGCGCGTCTTCGAGCATGGCCAGCACCACGGGGGAATCGTCGACAATCAGGATTTTCTTGCTCATCTCTGCCTCCAGAACCCGGTCAAGGGTTGATCACTTCAGTTTCCAGCTGGTCCCTTCGGGTCCGTCCAGAAGCATAACCCCCTGGGCCGCCAATTCGTCACGGATCTGGTCGGCCCGTTTGAAGTCGCGGTTCTTGCGCGCCGTCTGGCGCTCGACAAGCAGCGCCTCAATCGTCGCCGCGTCGATTCCGCTGTCGGCAAGGCGCCGCTGGGCCTGCCGGGCCAGCCACTCGGCGGGGTTGGACCGGAACAGACCAAGGACGCCGCCGAGGCGCAGCAAGGCTTCGCGCCCCTCGGCAATCGCCGTGTGCAGGGCGGGGTTGTCGGCGGCCAGCAGACGGTTGAGCGCGCGCACCCCTTCAAAGAGGTGGCCGATCGCCTGGGCGGTGTTGAAGTCGTCGTCCATCGCCTCGCGGAAGCGGCTGTCGAGCTCAGTCAACCGGGCCACCGCCTCGCTCAGCTCCGCAGGGATTTCCCCGCCGCTGCCTGTCGTCTCCGCCACTCGTCCGGCCTGGTCGAGGGCCTCGTAGCAGCGCGCCAGGGCAAGCCCGGCGTCGTCGAGCTGCTGGTCGGCGAAATCGATCGGCGAACGGTAGTGGGCGGTGAGAATGAAAAAGCGCACCACCTCGGCATCGTACCTGGCCAGAATGTCGCGGATGGTGAAGAAGTTTCCCAGCGACTTGCTCATCTTCTCCTGATTGACGTTGACGAAACCGTTGTGCAGCCAGTAGCGGACAAACGGCTGGCCGGAGGCCCCTTCCGACTGGGCGATCTCGTTCTCGTGGTGGGGGAAGATCAGGTCGCGGCCGCCGCCGTGGATGTCGAAGCTGTCACCGAGCAGGGTCGAGCTCATCGCCGAGCACTCGATGTGCCACCCCGGCCGCCCCGGTCCCCACGGCGATGCCCAGCTCGGCTCGCCGGGCTTGGCCGCCTTCCACAGGGCGAAATCCATCGGGTTGCGCTTCTGCTCGCCGGGGGCGATGCGCGCGCCGGCCTGCATCTCCTCCATGGTGCGCTTGGAGAGCTTGAGGTAGCCGGCGAACTTGTCGACGCTGTAGTAGACGTCGCCGGCCGACTCGTAGGCCAGGCCGCGGGCAATCAGCTTCTCCACCAGCGCGATGATCTGCGGGATGAACTCGGTGGCCTTCGGCTGGTGGGTCGGCGTGGCCAACCCCAGAGCGGCCATGTCCTCATCGAACGCCCGGATGAAGGTCTCCGCCAGCTCCTGGCTGGAGATCCCCCGCTCGTTGGCGCGGTTGATGATCTTGTCGTCGACGTCGGTGTAGTTGCGGACGTAGGTCACCCGGTAGCCGGCGTACTGCAGGTAGCGGAAGACCACGTCGAAGACGATGTTGGCGCGGGCGTGGCCGAGGTGACAGTAGTCGTAGACGGTCACCCCGCAGACGTACATGCCGACCTGGCCGGGGACCAGCGGCTGGAACTCTTCCTTCTGGCCGGTCAGGGTATTGTAGAGACGCAGCGGCATGGGAACCTCGGGAACAGTCGAAATCACGGTGCCGGCAACTCCCGGGCACGCCGCCTGTTCATAGCACAGATCAAGGCAGCCTGCAACGAGTTGAAATCAGGTGGTAAACAGCGGCCTGACCACCCCCGCGATATCTGCCAGCGGCAGTACCTGATCGACCGCTCCCCGGTCGATCGCCGCCTTGGGCATGCCGAACACGGCACAGGTGGCTTCGTCCTGGGCAACGGTGAAAGCCCCCTGCCCATGCAGGGCCTTCAACCCGGCGGCACCATCGGTGCCCATACCGGTCAACAGCACGCCGACCGTCTCCGCGCCCTGACCGTTCTCGGCCAGGGAATGGAACAGGGCATCGACCGCCGGCCGGCAGTTGTGCAGCGGCGGGGTCTGGCGCAGCGCGATCCGGCCGCCGCCGTTGACTGTCAGGTGGGTGCCGTTCGGCGCGACCAGCACCCGGCCTAGCGGCGGCGCCTCCCCTTCCTGGGCCAGAGCCACGGGCAGCGGCACTTCCCGGTCGAGCCAGTCGGCAAAGCCGGCCGCAAAACCGTCGGAGATATGCTGAACGATCAGCACCGCCGCCCCCAGCGTTGCCGGCAGCTCCTTGAGCAACTGCATAACCGCCTTCGGCCCACCCGTCGAGGCGCCGATCGCCAGAATGCGCCGCCGCCCTTCCGGCACAACCGGTGCGGGTGGCAGATTCCGTCGCGACGAGCGGAAGTGATGCATCACCCGGATCCGGCTCAGGGAGCGAACCCTGGCCACCAGCAGATCGGCCAGGTGGTCAAAGGCACCGCTGGTGATCCCGGCCGGTTTGGCCATGACATCCAGGGCGCCGAGGCGAATGGCCGAGAAGGCGCTGCGGCTGTCGGTCGGATCGGTATTGGCCGAGAGCATCAGGATCGGCGTCGGCGTTCTGGCCATGATCTCGGCCACTGCCTCGATGCCGTCCATCTCGGGCATCATCACATCCATGATCACCAGGTCGGGCTTCAGCAGGGCAGTCTGGGCGACTGCGGCGCGGCCATCCCCGACTTCGCCGGCAATCTGGATCTCCTGGTCACGCGCGAGCAGGTCGCGCAGCACGGCCCGGATCAGGGGGGAATCATCGGCAATCAGAACACGGATCATCGGGACTTATCAGTCGATCAGGGTTTCGACCGTCTCCAGTAGGGTTCCCTGATCGAAGGTTCCCTTGACAATGTAAGCCTGGGCACCGGCCTCCATGCCGCGGCGCCGGTCATCCGCGGAGGCCAGGGAGGTGACAATAATCACCGGCAGGTTACGGGTCTCTTCCCGTTCCCGCACCTTCTTGGTCAATTCGAAGCCGGTCATCCCCGGCATTTCGACATCGCTGACCATCAGATCGAAACTGTTGCCGGCCAGTTTCTCCAGGGCATCAAACCCGGAGACCGCAATGGTCACGTCATATCCATGGGTTTCCAGGATGTTCTTCTCCATGGTGCGGGTGGTGATGGAATCGTCGACCACCAGCACCCGGCCGCGTCGGGCTTTGGCCTGCTGGGCAGCATGCGCCTCGCGCAGGCGGGTGCCTTCGGTGGTTTGGCGCGCCCCGTAGAGATCCGCCACCGAGATGATCAGGGCCGGCGTCCCGGCACCCAGCAGCGTTGCCCCGGAGATATAATCAAGGCTTTTCAGCTGACTGCCGAGGGTTTTGACGACCACATCCTGCAAACCGAGGGCCCGGTCGACGAGACAGCCGAGCAACTGATCGCGAAAGTTGAGCACCACCACGCTGACCCGCTCGGTCGGCAATTCGTTTTCTGCGGTGCGACTCACGCCGCTGAGCAAGGCGGCGAGGCTGACCAGGGGGATGGTCCGCTCGCGCAGGCGCACCACTTCACGGCCGAGTTCGGTACGCACCTCCGTGGGGGCGAGCCGCAGGATCTCAACGATGTACTGTTGCGGAATGACATAGGTTTCATCGTCGGCCTCGACCACCAGCCCGGTGAAGATGGCCAGACTGCTCGGCACGCGCAGGCGCAACTCGGTCCCCTGGCCGATTTTCGACGTCAGCGTCAGGTTCCCCTTGACCTGGTCAAGGTTCGACTTGACCACATCCAGACCGACCCCTCGCCCGGAGACGTCGGTAATGAATTCGCGGGTTGAGAAGCCCGGCTGCAGAACCAGGTAGAGGGCAGCCTCGTCGCTCAGCCGCGCCACCTCATCGGCACTCAGCAACCCCCGCTTGACCGCCGCGGCCCGCACTCTGGCCGGATCGATCCCCTGGCCATCGTCGCGCACCACGATCTGGATGAAAGCCCCTTCGTACTGAGCCGCCAGGTGCACCCGGCCGAAACTGGGCTTGCCACCCTGCAGCCGGGTTTCGGGAGTCTCGATGCCATGGTCGACCGCATTGTTGAGCACATGCAAGAGCATCGGCTTGATCAGGTCGAGCACCGTCCGGTCGAGTTCGACCTCCTTGCCGGTCACGGTGAAATCCAGTTCCTTGCCAAGGGTCCGCGCCAGGTCGCGCAGCGAGCGCTCGAAATCTTCGGTAATCGTCGCCAGCGGCAGCAGGCGCAGTTCCATGGCCCGCTGGTAGATATCCTCGGCCTGATAGCCGAGGTGCACGGTATCCTGTTCCAGCTCGCTGACGATGCGCACGAAGGAGCTGCGCAGCTCCTTCATCTGCTGATGGTTCTCGGTTTTGTGCAACTGGCCGAGGAAGGCATCCATCACCGGAATGAGGCCGCGCAGCTGACGCTGGCGCTCGGCGAGGGCCTGACGGCTGAGGAGGACCTCCCCCATGCCGTTGGCCAACTGGTCGAGACGTTCGACGCTGGCCCGAACCGACCGGCGCCGTTCGACACCGGGCGAATCCGCTTTGGCCGCCGCCTGCGCAGAGCCCTGCTCGGGAAGGGAGCCGGCCTGCAGCGCCTCGACGATCGGCGCCACATTGACGCTGAGCGTCCCGCCGGCACTGGCCTGTGCCAACAGCGCCTCAATAGCGTCGGTCGCAACCAGCAACAGATCGATCACGGCGGGTGACAACTCGCGCCCGCCGCCCTGCAGCTCCTTGAGCAGATCCTCCATGTGGTGCGCCACCGTGGCGAGCTCGAGCAGATCGACCATCCTGGCCGAGCCTTTCAGCGTGTGGGCACTGCGCAGCAGCTGATTGAGCTGCTCACCGGAAGCCCCGCCTTTTTCCATGGCCAGCAGCCCCTGGCGCAGCAACTCCAGGTGCTCTTCCGCCTCGCGGGCAAAAATTTCGACGTACTTGTTCTTGTTCATCGCGGATGGCCTGTGCGTGCTCCGGAGACTGACGGCCCGGATCCCGGCACCGACACGCTCAATCCATCAGGTAACCGATGCGGAACGCTCCCCAATGCCGGCCCTTGACCAGTACCGGCGCACTGATGTCCCACATCCGTTCCCCCGTGTCGCGTTCGTAGACCTGCTGCAGATACCCCCTGCCGTCCCTGCCGTCATAACGGGCCGCGGTCAGGCCGACCTTGTCGTTGAACAGGCGCTTGGTGCGGTTGCCAACCTTGTCCTTTTCGAAATCGCCGGTCAGCGGCTGGCAGTAGCGGCTGTTATGGGTCGGCAGATAGCCGTTGCGGTCGACCAGCACGGCGAAGGTCACATGCGTGTCGGTCAGCAGATCGTCCTCATACGCCTGGATCGTTTCATCGAGGTATTGGTCGTAGCGGGTATGATACTTCTGCGGCTTGGTGTTCGGGATCAGCTGGTAATTCTCGTCAAAGAGTTCGGCGACGGTAAACTTCCCGGAATCGACCGCCTCGGTCAGGACCCGCGTCATCTCGGCGGCCGCCGCCTGCACGGTTGCCTTGGCCTGGTCCAGCAGGTTTTCTTCCACCAGATCCTGCAGTCGCTCCGCAAGGGTCGTCAGTTCGGTGATCGACTGGGTGGTCTCCTGGGAGCTGACCGCCACCTGGGTTGCCACATCGCGCACTTCGGCGATGGTATCCGCCATCTGTTCGCTGGCCGTGGTCTGCTGCTGGGTCATCAATTTGATCTCGCTGGCGGCCGCGGTGGTCTCGCCCACCGCCTGGGTCACCTTCTCCAACGCCTGCGAGATATTGGCGACCAGAGCGTTGGCGGCATCGACCCCCTTGGTCCCTTCCTCGGTCAGCATGATCGTGCTGTTGGTCGCCTGCTGGATCTGTACGATCAGCGCCTTGACCTGATTGGTGGCCTCGGCGGTGCGATCCGCCAGCCGACGCACTTCGTTGGCCACGATGGAGAAGCGCTTGCCGGCTTCGCCGGCTCCGGCCGCCTCGATCGCCGCATTCAGCGACAGCAGGTTGGTCTGATCGGAAATTTCATCGATGATGTCGATGATCCCGCCGATCTTCTGGGAATTCTCGCCGAGCTGCAGCATCGCTTCGGCGATCGACATGACCTGCCCCTTGAGATGCTCCATGCCGCTGATCGCGGTGGAGACCGCCTGCTGACCGGCGGTGCTGGCGGCATTGGCGTGGCCGGCCAGGGCTTCGACCCGCCCGGCGTTCTCGGAAACCTGCTTGGCGGTAGCCGCAATCTCTTCGGAGGTGGTGGTCGCCTGTTGCACCGCCGCCGCCTGTTCGGCGGCGCCGGAGGCCTGCTGGGTGGAGATTGCCATCAGTTCGTTGGCACTGGTGGAGAGCTGCTGGATCGCTTCCTTGACGCTGGCCACGATGCGGTTGCTCTTGTCGATCTCGATCTGCAGGTTGCGCACGATTACCTGGGTCATCTGGTTGAAGGCTTTGGCCAGCTGGCCGACTTCGTCCTCGCTCGCCACCTCGATGCGCTCGTCGAGACTCCCCTCGGCGATGCGGTTGGCCGCCTGGGTCAGCTCCTTGAGCGGGCGGGTCATGCGATTGACCACGAAAAAGCAGGTGATCGCCGCGATCAGCACGACCACCACCATGGTGACAATCAAACCGTTGCGCATCTCGGCGATGGTCGCTTCGGTCTTGGCGATCGAGAAACCGATGCGGAAGCCGCCCCAGTGCTTCCCTTTGACATAGACCGGTGCCGACACATCCCACATCGTTTCGCCGGTATCACGTTTGTAGATCTGGCGCAGGTAGCCGGCACCGTCCTTGCCATCGTATTTGGCGGCGGCCAAGCCGGTGGGGTCGTTGAAGATGCGCTTGGTGCGGTTGCCGACTTTGTCCTTTTCCGCATCACCGGTCAGCGGCTTGGAATACTTGGTATTGTGGGTCGGCAGATAGCCGTTGTGGTCAACCAGCACGGCAAAGGCCACCATGTCGTCAGACTTCAGAAACTCGTCCTGAAGCGCCATGATCGCCTGGTCGATGTAGCTGTCGTAGGCGGTGTGGTACTTCGGAATCGCGGCACCGGCCAACGGCCCGCTTTTGATCTCCTGGTAGTTGGCGTCGAACAGCTGGGCTTCGGTGAAACGGCCGCTCGACAGCGCCTCCTCAAGCACCCCCTCCATTGCCTTGGCGCCAACCTTGGCCAGGGAGGTCGCCTTGACCAGCAGTTCCTCGCGCAGAAGTTCGCCGCCGCGATTAACGATCAGAGCCGTCGAGATGGCCATGATGATCGTCAACACCACGATCATGGCCACGACTATTTTCCCGCTGATGCGTCTGGTAATCCAATTCATAGGCTTTCTCCTCGACAATTTTCCAACCGTTTATCCTGATCGTCGGCAACGTCGGCCCGCAGGGTACCGCCAGCCGTCACTCTGCCATCGTGCCGGCCGTCCCCTTCTGGTCGATCACCAGTTCGGGACGGGCCAGAAGTCGTTTGGTGTCCAGCAGCATCAGCAGCCCCGCGGCGTCATCGACCTTGCCACGGAACAGGTCGACCGCTTCGTGGGTGACCCCTTCGGCCAACGCTTCCACCGTGTGATCGGCCACGGCGCACAATCCTTCCACCCGCTCGACCAGCAGCGCGGTTTTCTGCGCTCCATCGGCGATGACTACCAACCGGAAGGCCGCGGTTGGTTCGCCGGCATCCAGGTGCAGCAGGGGACGCAGGTCGGTCACCGCGACAATCTCGCCACGCAGATTGATGATCCCCGGCAAGTGGCGGGGAAGCCGCGGCACCTTGACGATACGCGGCAGCTTGAGCACCTCCCGGCAGGTTGCCGCCGGCAGGCCGAACCGTTGCGGACCGAACGCCACCACCATGTAGTCGGTCTGCTCCACTTGTTCGGACTGTTCCGCCGTTTCCAGACTCTGCCAGTAATCTGCGCGCATCTGGTCGAGGATTCTAGGAATATCGTAAGTCCGTGATTCACTCATGCCTGGCTTCCGTCAGGGAATTTCGGGGGAAATCATCAAATTAATCCTCGACCATGATATAACAACGTTTTAGTATTGTCAATTACCGATACGAACCGTCAACCGACAATTACTGGCAACAGCTCCTGTCTTCCTCCGAAAAGGCCGGCAACGGCGAATTCAGCCGACGGATTGCAGGGCGGCCAGTTCCCGCCGACAGATATCGAGAAAGACCGGCCGTGACAGCCCCCCGGAAAACAGGATAACGTCGGTGGCTGAGAGCTTTTCGAGCACGCGGATGGCATTGCGCAGGGCACGGCCCTGCTGCTCGGTCTGCCTGAGTCGACCATGGATCTTGGCCGAAAGGTAGAGCGCCATGACGAAATCCCGGTCGAGCCAGAGAACCTTCTGGTACTCGACCAACGCCCGCTCAAGTTGCTCTTCCATGTCGAGGATCAGACCGCGCAACAGATAAACGGCGGGGCAGAGATCGTCGTAGCGGATCGCCCGGGCGCACCACTGCCGGGCGTCATCGTAGCGGCCCTGATTGGCGCTGAGCAATCCCTTGCCAACCAGTGCCATGGCTTGTTCCGGAGCAATCGCCAGCACCCGGTCGAAGAGACGATCGGCGGTGACAAAGTCCTCACGGTCGAAGGCCGCCATGGCCTGGCAGTAAAGCTCTTCGGGGTCTGGCGGCGGCAGCGGCAGCTCAGGTCGGAGCGACAGGGGCGGTACGGTGGGCGGGCGCGGCGTCGCGGTCGGTATCTTTG
>VEPG01000059.1 GCA_012026975.1 Desulfuromonas sp.
TTCGCCATCCAGACCCTGTTGCGGAGCAAGGCACCGATCAGTCGGGTGCGCGGCACCTGGCAGCAGTACCAGGGGATCCCCCTGATGCCGACCTACCATCCCGCCTATCTGCTGCGCAATCCCAACGGCAAGCGCGAAGTCTGGGCGGATATGAAGCTGGTGGTCACGCGAATGCGCGAAACGGCACTTTAGGTTGATTCTTTCAAAACGGGCGAGTGAAAGTGAAGGAGCCACGGCAATTGCCGTGGCTCCTTCTGGTTGGTCAGCAGGGATGGACGCTGCCGCTCCCCACCACTTGCGGTTTCTGATACTTCTTCATGTCACGTCTCCTTTGTTTATTAAATACCTTCCTGATAAATCCCCACCAACATCAGGGAGCATAAACCTCAAGTTCGACTATCGAGAAGCCGTTCAAGGATGAGGCTCTCTGACAGTAAATCTGGATGTAGCGCACACTGCGGCCGCTGAAGTTCCACTGTTCCAGACCGCCCTTGCCGTAATTGGCATCAGCCACCGTGGTCCACCGGCTGTTGTCGGTCGAAACGCGCACTTCATATTCGGTCGCATAATAGCTCCCCCAACGCAGGGCCACCTTGCCGACGGTTTTAAGCGCCCCGAGGTCGACCTTCACCCATTGGGCCGAGGTGGTCGTGCTGACCTTCTTCCACCAACGGGTGGTTACATTGCCATCGACTGACAGTGCCGCGCCATAGCCGCTCTCCGCACCGGAGGCCGAAGCGGTCTTCTTGAGCGCCAGGTTGGTGCTGGCCACCCCGGTAAAGTAGGGGACGGTGTAGGTTTTGCCGTTGCTGGAAATCTGCTTGGTGCTGAACGTCAGCTGTTGGGCCTTGATCTTGTAGCCACCCGTGTCGTTTGCTTGGTAGCCGTTGGGACTGAATCTCTCGCCGGGGCCTTCTTTGATGGCATATTTCGACCAGAAGATGTTGAACTTGCCTTTACCGGCACCGTAACCGGTATAGCCAGGGATGGATAGCGGGGCAGGGTGATAGGGCAGCTGATTGTGGCAGGCGGCGCAGGCACCGTAGTTCTGGATCGGGCCGCCCTTGCCATGCATGTTGGTACCGTGGCATTCGCGGCAGGCTGCCTGTGCCGGGCGATCGGCGGCCCAGGCCGGGACGGCGTGGCAGTGGGCGCAGTCGCCGGTCTGCGACCAGGTGGTGGCGTGGTGCGGGGTGCTGGTGTGGCAGTTGGCGCAGATTTTGGGATCGCTGACGCTCCGGTGGCAGACGGCGCAGTTGCCGCCGACCTTGGTCAGCGGGGTGCCATGATGGAACTCCTCCATCGGCACGCTGTGACAGGTTGCGCAGGTGCCGGTCGCCAGCGTGATCGTGCTGTGGCAGTCGCGGCACGGTTTCGGCTGAATGGCATTGTTGACAGTCACGGTTTTGCTGTGGTGCTTGCTCACCGTGCTGGTGTGGCAACCCGCGCAGACGATATTCGTCGCGGCTGTGTTGACATGGCACTCGGCACATTTCCCCGTCAGGTAGGAATCGGTGGAATGATGCCGGGTGACGGTGGATGGCTGGCCTGAAGCGAGATGGCAGGACGCGCAGTCCTTCTGCAGGGAACTGCCGTCGGTCGTCTTGTGGCAGGTCGCGCAGGAGCCGGTGGAGTAAGCCGTCGTCATGTGGTGCCAGGTGCTGGATGGCATGATGGTTGTTTTGCCGTCGACAGTTACTTTCTCATGGCAGCCCTTGCAGGACTGGTAGATATTGCCGGCGCCGGAGTGACAGCTATTGCAGGCGTAGAGCTGCCCCTGACTGTTCTTGAAAAGATGGTGGCGGCTGGAGTCGTTGCCGGTGCTTGTGGTGTGGCAGTCGGCGCAGGCTGCCGACGGGGTAATCCCCTGGTGGCAATTGGCGCAGGGGGTGCTGTTGGCGGTTGCGGCCGCATGGTGCGTAGCCGATGTGGCCGGTTTTGGGCCGGTGGCGGAGTGGCAGGTGGTGCAGGCGTTGCTTGACGTGCTCACACCGCTGTGGCACATGCCGCAGTTGCCGCTGGTCGACGCGGTCGTGTTGTGGTGCTTGCCCTGAACATCGCCCCGATTGATGGTCCTTTCATGACAGAAGATGCAGTCTTCCGCCGGTGGTGGAACGACTTGCATCTGGAAGGAACCGTTGACAAAGACGTAAAAGAAGATGTGGCAGATGTTGCAGTCGGCGCTGCCGGGATAGCTGCTGCTCTGGAAGACCGGATACTTGGAGATGACGTCGCTCCGGTGGTGTCTGGCCCCGGACGCGGGTGAGAGCGCCGGATGACAGGCAATGCTGTTGCAGTTGCTGCGCGTGTATCCCGTGGATGTGTGGCACGCACCGCAATTGCCGCTGGCATAGGGAGAACCGGCTGTCGTGTCGTGGTGAATGGCTTTGGAGGTCGGCGTCGTGCCGCCCAAGTGGCAGCTCTCGCAGCCGCTGACGGCAACCGCTGTCTTGTGGCACTGGTTGCAGGCCAGGGAGCGTTCGGTCCGGACCTTGTCGTGGTGCAGCGGGAGGTTGGCCGTTGCGTGGCAACTGTTGCAGCCGGTCCGGGTCTCCTTCGGGCCCGAGGACAGGCCGGTGTGGCAGAAGCTGCAGCTCATGTAGACCGGCGCACCGGTCAGGGCGTGGTGCTCGCTCATTTTGGCGCGCGGTGCGTGGCAATCCTGACAGTTGCCGGTGGTCGGCTTCAGCTTGGTATGGCAAGTCGTACAGGCCGGTTTGCTGTTGGTGGCCGGTGTGACGTAGTTGTGATGAGTGGCCTGATAGACGGCTGCCCCTGCGTTGTGGCAGGACGTGCAGTCGTTGGTCAGCTTGGCGCCCGGATGGCAGGTCGTGCAGTTAAGCTTGCCGGTCGTCGTGTTCCGGTAGGCGGCCAGCTGTGTGTGGTGGAAGTTGCGCGGCACCTCGCCCTTGTGGCAGCTGCTGCAATCCTTGGGATTGCCGGCGCCGGTATGGCACTGGGCGCAATTGATTGCCGTCTGTCCGGTCTGCGGCAGATGGTGGGAATTGAAAGTGTAGCCAGCCGACTGGTGGCAGGTGGAACAATCGTTGCCGGTGGTGATCCCCACATGGCACTTGCTGCACAGGCCCTGATTGAAATAGCTGTTCGGGTCAACGGTGTCGTGATGCCCTTCGACGACGTCGGCGCCATGGCAGGTGGTGCAGTCGGTGGCGGTCAGCGCCCATGCCGAGCTTGCCAGCAGGAGGGAGAGCAGTACCCCCGCCAGTACGGTGATAATGCCATTCAAAGTTACTGGTCGAGTTCCACGCATCGTCAATCTCCTCGTTCCCGAATAAAGCAACAGCAAATAAAAAAAGCCGGACTGCATTTGCATGCAGCCCGGCTGTCTCTAGGAGATCCGTGGCTTTCCGTCCCTGTCTCGCGGCAGGTTTGGCAAAAAACCGGTATAACTGCTTCTATAACTTTCGCAATATTAGAGCAGGTGAATTTTTCTTGTCAATACTATTTGATGAAAAACCGTCAATCATTTTTCTGGCGGGGGGGCTTTTCCGTCACCTGCTTCTGTCGGCTACTCAAGGGGGGGATAAGAAACACGGTCAGGTTGCGGTCCTGTTTGTCACCCTCGGAACCAACGGTGACCGGGAGTGGCACATCGTTTCCGTACATGCCCATATAGCCGCCTTCAGCGGGGCTTCTGCGGCCGTAGTGTTCGCGGGCGCGCAGATAGACCGTCGCCGGTTCCGGCATGCGCAGCAGGTAGCGGCCGTTGCTGTCGGAGGGTTCCGATACGGCCACCGGTTCTCGTGACATGTCGCTGTCGGCGAAGGCAAAGACCAGCAAGCCTTGCCGGGGTTTGCCGTCGGGGCCGGCCAGGCGGCCGGAGATGGTCAGGGATGATTCCGTGGAGGCAAACCCGGCATAGGTCCAGCCGGATGCATGGCGACCGATATCGATGGTCTCGCTGGAGTGGATCGTCACTTTGACGTTTCCGGCGGTCGCGTCCGGCGAGAGGAACACCATGTCGCCGGGGCGGGGCGGCCCTTGCCAGCCGCCTTCGGTCAGACGGACGATGGCGCCGACGAAGTATTCACCGGGAGGTGCCTGCAGATTGAAACAGCCATCGGCGTCAAGCGGGCGGGAGAGCTGCGGCGGGCGGATCGCACGGCGCGGATCGGGTGCCTTCCCCTGTCCGGCGGGCCAGAGGGAGGCAACGCCGCGGTAGGCGGCAAGGCCCGCCAGTTCGACGCAGCCTCTGACCGTCCCCGTGACGGGTTCGGCTGGAGTCGCCGCGCCCGAAGTGGTCGCCAGCAACAGGGTCAGCACCGGGACAAGAATTCTGGCAGCCGGGATGGTCATTGCCCGCGACCTTTTCGTTCAGCCGACGACCTTGACCGGTCGGGCCGGTTTCTCCTGATGCAGATATACTTCCCTCAGGGGGAAGGGGATTTTGACGCCGGCCTCGTCAAAGCGGCACTTGATCATCTCCTGCAGATCGAAAAAGACGGTCCAGTAATCGCTGTTCTCGACCCAGGGGCGTACGGCCAGCCTGACGTTGCTCTCGGCCAGTTCAAGGACGCCGATTGTCGCTTCCGGCTCCTTGAGGACCCGCTGGTGCTCCCCCAGAACCTCCTGCAGCAGTTCGCGAACCTTGCTGAGGTCGGCATCGTAGCTGACATTGATCTCGAGATCGAGGCGCCGGGTCCCTTTCATCGAGTAATTGATGATGTTGCCGTTGAGCAGTCTGCCGTTCGGTACGAATACCGTCTTGTTGTCGGCCGTGCGCATCTGGGTGGAAAAGAGATCGAGTGATTCCACTTCGCCGATGACGCCGGCGGCTTCGATGATATCCCCGGTTTTGAACTGACGGAAAATCAGGATCATCACGCCGGCGGCGAAATTGCCCAAAGAATCTTTCAATGCCAGGCCGACGGCCAGGGTGGCGGCGCCCAGGATGGCAACGATCGACATCGTCTCGATGCCCAGTTGGCTGAGCGCGGCGATGACCGCGAAGGCGATCAGCGAAACGTTGATCAGGTTGCCGAGAAAACCGGCCAGTGCCGGATCGGCCTTTCTGCGCTCAAGGGCGCTCTGGACAAAGTGGGCAAGGATTTTCCCCGCCCAGACCCCAGCCGCCAGAATGATGACTGAGTAGATGATCCTGACGGCCATGGTTGCCAATAGCGAGGTTTCCTGTGGATTCATGGTGTTCTCCGGACAAAGATGTCAGTATTTCATGATTCGGTCGCCTCGGCCGGAAGGCCGAGGCGCTTGATCTTTTCAACCAGGGTGGTGCGGTTCAGACCGAGCAGCAACGCCGCTCGCGACTTGACGCCGCCGGAACGTTCGAGTGCTTGCCGGATCATGGCTCGTTCGATGGTGTCGATCGTCTCGGGCAGATTGATCCCCTCGAGCGGTACGTTGGGGACCGGCAGGGCGTCGAGGTCATTCTCGACTCCGATGAACTGTGGAGGCAGGTCATGACGATCGATCACTTCGCCGTCGGTCAGGGCCACGGAGCGCTCGATCACGTTTTCCATCTCCCGCACGTTGCCTGGCCACCCGTAAGCCTCCAAAGCACGCATGGCCGCTGGTGTCAGGGTCATCAGCGGGCGCTTCATCTCCAGGCATACCTTGCGCAGGAAATGACGGGCCAGCAGGGGGATGTCCTCGCGCCGCTCGCTGAGTTGCGGCAGGTGGATCGGGATCACGTTCAGCCGATAGTAGAGATCTTCCCGGAAACGCCCGTCACGCACCAGTTCTTCGAGGTCGGCATTGGTCGCGGAAATGACCCGGACGCTGAGCTTGATCCGGCGGGTGCCGCCGCCCCGCTCGATCTCCTGCTACTGCAGGACGCGCAGCAGCTTCATCTGCAGGTGCATCGGCATGGTGCCGATTTCGTCGAGGAAGATCGTCCCGTCGTTGGCCAGTTCGAACTTCCCCGGCTTGTCGGCGATGGCTCCGGTGAAAGATCCTCGGACATGTCCGAACAATTCGCTTTCCAGCAGATCGGCGGGTATCGCTCCGCAATTGATGGCGATGAACGGTTTTTCCTTGCGCGGCCCGTTGAAGTGGATGGCCCGTGCCACCAGCTCCTTGCCGGTTCCCGAGGCGCCGAGGATGAGGACCGTGGAATCGGTGTGCAGGATCTTTTCCATGCGGGTGAAGACCTGCTGGATCGCCGGGCTGTTGCCGATGATGCTGGCGAACTTGTACTTGCCGCGCAGCTGCTGACGCAGGTAGAGGTTTTCCGCAACCAGCCGGCTCTTCTCCACCGCCTTGGCAACAACGACCTTGAGTTTCTCGAAGTTGACCGGTTTGGTGACATAGTCGAAGGCGCCGCCCTTCATTGCCTCGACGGCCGTTTCCGCGGAAGCCTGCCCGGTGATCAGAATGACATTGGCCGGCAGGGCCATCTCCTTGACGAGCTTGAGCAGGTCGATGCCGCTGACGCCGGGGAGGAACAGGTCGGTGATGATGACTTCGAACGGGTGCTCATTGAGGAGGGACAATGCAATTTCGCCGGAATCGACGGCTTCGACGTCATACCCCTCGCGGCGCAACAGCAAACCCAGGCCGTCACGGCTGCCGGGTTCATCGTCAATCAACAGTATCCGGGCTGCTTCCGACACGTTGCCCCCTCGGCATGCGTCATGTAATTGACGGAGGAACCTTAGCACGGTTGGTGCCGTTGGGCAAGAGAAGGGGAGACGGAAATATCATTGACAGTTCCCATGCGGTTGTTAAACTAAAAACCATGCTCAGGGCGATAATCATAATAATTTTCGCTTGTTTTGTCGTTTGCGCTGCCGCCGCGGCAGCGGAGCTCCCGGTCGTTCGCATCAATGGGTCGATCAATCCGGTTGTCGCTGATTTTGCCGTCGATGAAATTCAACGGGCCAATGAGGCGCTCGCGCCGGCATTGCTGATCGAAATGGATACCCCCGGCGGTCTCGATAGCGCCATGCGCCGGATCATCCAGGCGACTCTCTCCTCGCGCATCCCGGTGATCGTCTATGTCGCTCCCGCCGGGGCGCGGGCAGCCTCGGCCGGGGCGCTGATCACCCTGGCGGCCGACTTTGCCGCGATGGCGCCGGGAACCAACATCGGCGCGGCCACTCCGGTTTCGATCGGTCTCGGCGGCGGTATGGACGAGACGATGAAGCACAAGGTCGTCAATGATGCTGTCGCCTATGCCCGCTCGATTGCCGAACAGCGTGGCCGCAACATCGACTGGGCCGAACGGATCGTGCGCGAAGGGGCCTCCACGGCAGCCAGCGAGGCCCTCGGCCTCAAGGTCATCGATGTGCTGGCGGACAGCCGCGCCGACCTGCTGAAACAGCTTGACGGGCGACGCTATCTGCGCGACGGCAAGGAACTCAGGCTGGTACTGGGTGGTGCCGAGCCGGTTGTGCGCGACATGAGCTGGTCCCGGCGAATTCTTAATGCCGTCAGCGACCCGACCATCGCTTATCTGCTGCTGATGCTCGGCATCATCGGGATCTTTTTCGAAATCTCCCAGCCCGGCGTGATCCTCCCGGGAGTGATCGGGACCCTGGCCATTCTGCTGGCGCTATTTGCCTTTCAGGCGCTGCCGGTCAATTACGTCGGCGTCCTGCTGATCCTGCTGGGGCTGGTCCTGTTCATTCTGGAAATCAAGGTCGTCTCCTATGGCATGCTGTCGGTGGGAGGCATTGTCTCGCTGACGCTGGGCTCACTGATGCTGATCGATTCACCGGACCCGGTCATGCGCATTTCCCTCTCCGTCATCATTGCAACGGTGATGTCCTGTACCGGCTTCATCCTCTTCTGCCTCTGGTTCGTGGCGCGCAGCCAGGGGCGGCACGTTGTGTCCGGGCAGGAGGGGATGATCGGTGAACGCGGCCGGGCGATCACGGCCGTTCACAAGGAGGGACGGGTCTTCGTGCATGGTGAATACTGGGATGCCTATGCCGATGAGCCGGTTGAGGAAGGGGCGGAGATCGAGGTCGTTGTTGTCGGCGAACAGATGCGTCTCAAGGTCCGGACGTCAGCGTCAGGGGGCGTGCGATGAGATTTCAATTCAACCCACAGGAGTTCGATATGCTGATTGCCTATGCCATCCCCGTTGCCCTGGCGATTTTCATCATCGCCAATGCCGTCCGTATTCTCATGGAGTACGAGCGCGGCGTGGTTTTTCGTCTCGGTCGTTTTTCGGGAGTCAAGGGCCCCGGCCTGCGTTTCATCATCCCCGGCATCGACAAACTGGTGAAGGTCAGCCTGCGCACGGTGGCGATGGATGTGCCTCCCCAGGACGTGATCACCAAGGATAACGTTTCGGTCAAGGTCAACGCGGTTCTCTATTTCCGCGTGATGGCGCCTGAAAAGGCACTGATCCAGGTGGAAAACTACCTCTACGCCACCAGCCAACTGGCGCAGACTACGCTGCGCAGTGTCCTTGGCCAGTCCGAGATGGATGAGCTGCTGGCTCATCGCGACAAGATCAACCTGGAACTGCAGCAGATCCTCGACCGCCAGACCGACGCCTGGGGGATCAAAATCTCCAACGTCGAGGTCAAGCACATCGATCTCCCCGTCGAGATGCAGCGTGCCATGGCTCGCCAGGCCGAGGCCGAGCGCGAGCGGCGCTCGAAGATCATCCATGCCGAAGGGGAATTTCAGGCCAGCCAGAAACTGGCCGAAGCGGCCAAGGTCATCTCCTCGGAATCGGGCGCCCTGCAACTGCGTTTCCTGCAGACACTGACCGAGATCGCCACCGAGAAGAACTCGACGATCCTCTTCCCGATCCCGATCGATCTGATCAAGCCGTTCCTGGATCGGAAGGAGAAGTAAGAGTCAAGTCCCATGAGGGAAAAACCTTGCATTATCTTTGTCTACAACGCCGACAGCGGCCTGTTCAATACCGTCAGCGACATCGCCCACAAGATCTTCTCCCCGGAGACCTACTCCTGCAACCTCTGTGCGATTACCTACGGGAACTTCGGCATGCGCGCGGAATGGAAGACTTATTTGGAATCGCTCGAGGCGGACTTCGAGTTCCTGCACCGTGACGAACTGGCTGATAAATACGGGTTCCCCGCTCTGGCGCTACCGACCATCCTGTTGAAGAACGGGGAGACCGTTGCTGAGTGGATAAACGCCGGGGAAATCAACCGTTGCCACTCTCTGGATGATCTGAAGCGACTTATTTCCAGGCGACTGGCTGGCTTGGCTCGCTGAGTCGGCCCATAAATTCGAAAAATAGAATAGGCGAGGGGGACGGGAAAACCGGCCCCCTCGCTGTTTTTGCGGCGAAACACGGTAAAATATACCAAAGGTTTCAATGGGTTAAAATAAAACGCTTTTTTGCGCTTGACAGAGATCTTGCGCGTTGTTTATATGGCCGAGCAGATCGTCTAACTATTTATATTTATTGAAAAATTTTATTCGCGCTAAATATTTTAGCGAGACTTTTCGAGGTTTGATTTCTGGTAAAATTCCAAGGTTGTTCGATCGCTCAAGGAGAAACGCATGCCCGTCAAGAAATTCCGTAAGGTCATGGCCGCCAATCGCGGCGAAATCGCCATTCGCATCTTCCGCGCCTGTACCGAACTTGGGATCGGCACGGTGGCGATCTACTCGGAGCAGGACAAGCTGGCCCTGCACCGCTACAAGGCCGACGAAGCCTACCTGATCGGCAAGGGGAAGGGGCCGATTGACGCCTATCTGGCGATCGACGAGATCATCGATCTCGCCCGTCGCAAGGAGATCGACGCCATTCACCCCGGCTACGGCTTCCTCTCCGAGAACCCCGACTTCTCGGCGGCTTGCGAGCGCGCCGGGATCGTCTTCATCGGCCCGACCGCCGAGATCCAGCAGCGGGTCGGCGACAAGGTCTCCGGGCGCAAGGTGGCGATCGAGGCCGGCGTGCCGGTGGTCCCCGGCACCGCCAATCCGGTCCGCTCCGAGGAGGAGGCGCTGATCTTCGCCAAGGAAGCCGGCTACCCGATCATCGTCAAGGCCTCGGCCGGCGGCGGCGGGCGCGGCATGCGCGTGGCGCGCAACCAGAAGGAGCTGCTCGAAGGGCTCAAATCGGCGGCCTCCGAAGCCCAGGCGGCGTTCGGCAACGCCACGATCTTTCTGGAGCGGTACATCGAGAAACCCAAGCATGTCGAGGTGCAGATCCTCGGCGACAACCACGGCAACATCGTGCACTTCTACGAGCGCGACTGCTCGATCCAGCGCCGTCACCAGAAGGTCATCGAGATTGCTCCGTCGCTCTACCTGACGCCGAAGAAGCGCAAGGAAGTGTGCGACTACGCCATGGCGCTGGCGAAGTACGTCGGCTATCGCAATGCCGGTACCGTCGAGATCCTGATGGACCAGGAAGGGAAGTACTACATCATCGAGGTCAAACCGCGCATTCAGGTCGAGCACACGGTCACCGAGTAGGT
>VEPG01000113.1 GCA_012026975.1 Desulfuromonas sp.
CCAACTCCTGGGGTGCGGGGTGTAACTGCCGGCCGAGGGGATCGGCGGGCCGGCCGATCAGGGCCAGCAGATGCGGGGTGAGCCGGAGGGGGTAGCGGGCGGCAACCTTCGCCACGGCGGCCGGGTCGAGCCCGAAACGCACGGCAAGTATGGCAGGGTCATGCAGACTCCGCGCCAGGCTCTGCTGCCAGTCCTCCATGTCAGTTCTCCGGGGGTGAAACCGGCAACCGGACATAGCGATCGTGCTGTCGATAGACAGCGACCGCCAGAGCCAACAGAACGGCATCGCGCCCCAGCGCCTGCCAGGGGGTCGTGCCCGCGTCGGGGCCGAAACAGCCGCAGTCGATATTCAGTCCGCGCGCCAGCACGCTGACCAGCACCACAATGAACAGTCCATTGAGCAAGACCATCAGCAAGGTGGCCGGTTTGACCCGGAGGTTGCAAAACAGCAGGCCGCCGGCCAGCAGCTCGACATACGGCAGGGCCGCGGCCACCGTGTAGTTCCAGGCATAGGGGAGCAGTTGGTAAGCCGCCACCTGTCCGGCAAAGGCCGGCACATCGAAAGCCTTGACCGCCCCGGCCCAGACAAAAACGCCACCGAGCAGCAAGCGGCAGAGATGATAGCTGATTCGACCGGTGCGCTTCACTTGACCCTCTTGTCAACCGGCAATCCGGCATCGCGCCACTCGGGGAACCCGCCTTCGAACACCCGCACATCGCGGTAGCCTTCCTTGATCAGGCGCAGACCGAGATCGAAGGAATCCGGACAACCGTAACCGTTGCAGTAGACGACCAGAGTCTTCCCGGTATCCACTTTTTGACGGAACCCGACCAACTGCGCTTCGACCTCCCCCAGCGGCAGGGAGAGTGCCCCCGGCAGGTGGCCGTCGGCATACAGGGCACCATCGCGGGCATCGCCCAGCAGCGCACCGCCAGAGGCCAGCTCGCGAACTTCCGCGAGCAGCACCGGCTGCGGCAGATGAGACTGTGTCTCGGAGGTGGTTTTTGTCGGAGCAGCCAAACGTCCGGCGAAGGCGTCGAACACCAGCCGGTGGTTAATGGACAGACCGATCGCCGCACCAAGGACGGCAATCAGTACGGCCTCAAGCAGGATGCGCTGTAGAGCGTTCATTCGTCGGGGGAGAGGGTAAAATCGTCGGGGGCCATCTGCCGGAACTGTTCGCGCAGGATGCGGTTCCCCTGCTCCAGCCGGGTGATCCGCGCACAGGCGGCAGTCAGGACTTCGTTCAGTTCTTCGATCATTTGCGACTGGTGGGTGTAGCGGATCTCCAGCTCCATCAGGCGCTCTTTCAGTTCGTCCATGGCTCACTCTCCGTGTGCACATGCTAGCAGAACCCCCCGGGCCACGCAACGCACCGTCGCAAGCCACACCCTTGCAAGCCATCCCGAAGCTGTTACCATTATTGGAACTTTCACCATTTCGGACACCATGAACATACCGACCGATTCCACTCGCGGCAAATTATTGCCGACACTGGTCCTGCTGACGGTGTTGTTGCTGCCGTTCCCGGCGCGTTCCGCCGAATACCGGCAGGCCGCCAGCGACCAACGTCACCAGGTCGTGCCGCCAGCCAAGCCTTCTGCCCAGACCACGCAAGGTCAACTGGAAATCAGCAACAAGTCTGGGCTGTTGGCCGTGACCGAGGCCCCGACCGACCGGGTCGGCATTGATGAACAACTCGGCGCCCGTCTGCCTCTCGATCTGAACTTTCGCGACGAGGCCGGCAACCTGGTTCGCCTGCGCGACCTGGTTACCCGACCGACGGTCATCGCCCCGGTCTACTACCGCTGCCCCAACGTCTGCCACTTTCTGCAGGGCGAGATCGCCCAGGTCCTGCCGCAGCTGAAGCTGACTGCCAGCACCGACTACCAGATGCTCTCCGTCAGTTTCGACGAAACTGAAACGCCGGAGATCGCCCGTCGCAGCCGCGACACTTATCTGACGGCGGCCAACGGGAAAGTCCCGGCGGCTGGCTGGCGCTTCCTGACCGGCGATCTACCGGCGATCACGGCGCTGACCGATGCCGCCGGCTACCACTTTCGACGCGTTGGCAGCGAGTTCCAGCACCCGGTGGCGATTTTCGTGGTCACCCCCGACGGCATGATCGTCCGCTACCTGCACGGCACCAGCATTCTCCCCAAGGATCTGGCCCTGGCACTGGCCGAAGCCAAGGCGGGAGTAGTCGGCACCACCATCCGCAAAATGGTGCAGTACTGCTTCAGTTACGACCCGCAGCAGAAAACCTATGTCTTCAACCTGCTGCGCGTCTCGGCCACGGTGATCCTGACGACGCTCGGTCTGTTCCTCGCCTGGCTGTTGCTGACCGGCAAGAAGAAACCCAAGGACCCTCTCTCATGACCAGCGCCGCACCGGCCTCATCCGAAACGTCACGCGGCTTTCTCGGCGAAGCCCGTTACCCCGGCATCTTCGGCTGGATCTTCTCCACCGACCACAAGCGCATCGGCCTGCTCTACCTGTGGTGCATCATCGCCTTCTTCTGCATCGGCGCCACCCTCGGCGTGCTGATCCGCCTGGAACTGTGGGCGCCGGGGCGCACCATCATGGATGCGCAGACTTACAATGCCGTCTTCACCCTGCACGGGGTGATCATGATCTTCCTCTTCATCATTCCCGGCATCCCGGCGGCCTTCGGCAACCTGATCATGCCGATCCAGCTTGGTGCCCGCGACGTCGCCTTCCCGCGCCTGAATCTGCTCTCCTGGTGGCTGTACATCGGCGGCGCAATCCTGGCGGTCATCGCGCTCTTTACCGGCGGCGGCCCCCCCGACACCGGCTGGACCTTCTACGTGCCGTTCTCGACCCACACCACCACCAACGTCACGCTGGCCACGGTCGCGGTGTTCACCATCGGCTTCTCATCGATCCTCACCGGCATCAACTTCGTCACCACCATTCACCGCCTGCGTGCCGAAGGGATGACCTGGACGCGCATCCCCCTGTTCACCTGGTCGCTCTACGCCACCGCCTGGATCCAGGTCCTCGCCACCCCGGTGCTCGGCATCACCGTGGCGCTGATCTTCGCCGAGCGGGTGATCGGCACCGGTCTGTTCGACCCCGCCCAGGGGGGCGATCCGATCATGTTCCAACACCTCTTCTGGATCTACTCGCACCCGGCGGTCTATATCATGGTCCTGCCAGGGATGGGGGTGGTCTCCGACATCATCCCGGTCTTCGCCCGCAAACCGGCCTTCGGCTACAAGGCGATTGTCGTTTCCAGCCTGGCCATCGCCTTCGCCGGCTCGCTGGTCTGGGCCCACCACATGTACACCAGCGGCATGAGCGATCTGGCCGTGATGGTCTTCTCGTTCCTGACCTTCATCGTCGCCATCCCCTCGGCGGTCAAGGTCTTCAACTGGCTGGCCACCCTCTACCAGGGCTCGATCCTCCTCGACCCGCCGCTGCTGTTCGCGCTCTCCTTCATCCTGCTCTTCACCATCGGCGGTTTGAGCGGACTGGTCGTCGGCGCGGCGGCCACCAACATCCACGTCCACGACACCCACTTCGTCGTCGGCCACTTCCACTTCACCATGTTCGGTGGCACCGGCATGGCTTTTTTCGCCGCCCTGCACTACTGGCTGCCGAAGATCTACGGGCGGATGTACGACAAGGCCGTGGCCACCGTCGCCTGGGGGGTGATCTTCGTCGGCTTCTGCATCCTCTATCTGTCGATGAAGATCGTCGGCATCATGGGAATGCCGCGCCGCTACTGGGACTACGTCCCGGAGTTCACCGGCCTCAACCAGCTGGCCACCGCCGGTTCGTGGATCCTCGCCGTCGGCCTGGTGCTGATGTTCGTCAATCTGATCCGCGGCGTGCTGTACGGCGCGCCGGTCGGCGCCAACCCCTGGGGCGGGGCCACCCTCGAATGGCAGGTCCCCTCGCCGCCGCCCACCGAGAATTTCGAGGCAGACCCGGTGGTGACCCACGGGCCGTATGATTTCAAGAAGGCGGGAATCCTGTGAGCGGTCACGTCCACAAGGACTATACCGGCGCCAAGTTCGGCATGTGGCTGTTCCTCTTCACCGAGGTGCTGCTCTTCGGCGGCCTGTTCATCCTCTACAGCGTCTACCTGGCCCGCTACCCGCAGGCGTTCGTTGCGGGCGGAGCGCAGCTCAATGTCTGGTTCGGCGGCGCCAATACCCTGATCCTTTTGACCAGCAGCCTGATGGTGGCCACATCGATCACCGCCCTGCGCCGCGGTGCGACCTCCCTTTGCCTCGGCCTGCTCGGCGGCACGGTGGCCTGCGCCGCCCTCTTCCTGGTCAACAAGTTCTTCGAGTGGAGCGCCAAGATCGGCCATGGCATCTACCCCGGTTCGGCGCACCTGAAGGAACTGCCGCCAGGGGAGATGGTCTTTTTCAACATCTACTACCTGACCACCGGGCTGCACGGCATCCACGTGGTCATCGGCGCCATCGTGCTGACCTGGACCATGGTCTTCATCAAAACCGGCCGCGTCAATGCCCACGATTGGGTCATTCTGGAAAACGCCGGGCTCTACTGGCACCTGGTCGATCTGATCTGGATTTTCATCTTTCCACTCTACTACCTGATTTTGCATTAAAAAACATAAGACCTATACGACCCATAAGTCTTATAGGCCCGATGAAAAGGCTTTTCCCCATGACCGAAGATCCTGCCCACATCGTTCCCTACCGGACTTTCATCCTCGTCTGGCTGACCCTGCTGGCGCTGACCGGGATCACCATCGGCGTGGCACAGGTCCATTTCGGCGCGCTCAACATCTGGATCGCCCTGGGGATCGCCACCCTCAAGTCGGCCCTGGTCATCGCTTTCTTCATGCACATGAAGGACGAGACAACACTGTTCAAACTGGCCCTGCTGGCGGCCCTGGCAATCCTGGCCATCTTCATCGGCCTGACCTTTTTCGACGTCCTCTACCGGAGCTAAGGCCCGATATGCAGCCGCTACAGACCACCACCGAAGCCGTCGATACCGCCTTCTACGTGATCCTCGGCATCGACCTGGTAATGCTGCTCGGCATCATGACGGCGATGATCTGGTTCGTCTGGCGCTACAACCGCAAGCGTCAGCCGCTGCCGCTCAGCCAGAAGGACAAGAACCTTTGGCTGGAAATCACCTGGACCGTGATCCCGACACTGCTGGTCATGCTGATGTTCTGGTATGGCTGGGAAGGGTACCTGTCACTGCGGCGCATCCCGGACGATGCCATGCACATCAAGGCCTCGGCGCGCATGTGGTCTTGGCTGTTCACCTACGACAACGGCAAGACCGCCGGCAAGCTCTACGTCCCGGTCGGCCGGCCGGTCAAGGTGGAACTGCATGCCGAGGACGTCCTGCACAGCTTTTACGTCCCGGCCTTCCGGGTGAAGCGCGACACGGTGCCGGGGATGACCAACTGGGTCTGGTTCGAGGCGGAGAAGCCCGGGAGCTATGACCTGTTCTGCGCCGAATACTGCGGGGTCGGGCATTCGTCCATGGTGACCACCGTCGAGGCGCTGTCGGCAGCGGAGTTTCAAGCCTGGCTGACCGGGACGGAGGAAGCCGCCGACCGCACAGCAGATCGGGGTGAGGAACTGGCCCGCCAACAGGGGTGTCTCGGCTGCCACAGCACCGACGGCAGCCGCAAGGTCGGCCCGAGCTTCAAAGGGCTGTTCGGCGAGACCACGACGGTCACCCGCGATGGGCAACAGGTGACGGTGACCGCCGATGCCGCCTATCTGGCCCGCTCGATTCGCGAACCGGCAGCCGAGGTCGTCGTCGGTTATCCGCCGGTCATGCCGCCCTTCACCGGCCTGTCGGAGGCGGACCTGCAGGCGCTGATCGGCTGGCTGCGGAGCCTGCAATGACATGCTGAGCCGGACGTTGACCATGCTCCACCTGACAGCCATGACCCGCCTGCTGCGCCTGCCGCTGGCGCTGATGGTGGCGCTGACCGCGCTGGCCGGCGCCTTGTCCCGGGGTGCGCCCCGCTCCGGACTGAGCCTTTGGGCGCTGGGCTGCGGAGTATTTCTGCTGGCGACCGCCAGTTCGGTCCTCAACCAGGTGCTGGAACGAGGGAGCGATGCACTGATGCGGCGCACCTGTCAACGGCCCCTGGCCAGCGGCGCGCTGACACCCCGCGCCGGCACTGCCATCGGCGTAGCCCTCGGCAGCGGCGGCCTGGCGGTGCTGGCGGCCGGCGCCGGCCCTGCTCCGGCCCTTTTGGGCCTGGCCGCCCTGGCCTGGTACCTGCTGGCTTACACGCCACTCAAACGGGTGAGTTCTCTGGCGGTGCTGGCCGGCACGCCGTGCGGAGCTGTCCCCCCGCTGATGGGGTGGCTGGCGGCCGGCGGCACGCTCCCGGCGCCGCAACCACTGGCACTGGCCCTCTTCATGCTCCTCTGGCAGGTACCGCACTACTGGCTGCTGGCCCTCCCCGACCGCATGGAGCTTAAAGCGGCCGGTTTCCGCGTCCTCCCCGAGGTCTCGGACCAGCGACTGCTGGTCATGAGCCATCGCTGGCTCCTCGGCCTGGCCCTGACCACCCTGCTCCTCCCCACCCTGGACCTGCCGGCGACCCCCGTCCCGCAGGGCATCCTCATCGGCCTGACCCTGGCAATGGTCATCACCGCCAGCTGGCACCTCCGCCGCGGCCTGTTCGCCGTCAACGCCACGCGCAAACTGTGCCGTCTCCTGCATCTTTACCTGGGACTGGTCCTACTGATCCTGCTGCTGGGTGCCCTGGGGTAATCGGTTCACTCTTCCAGACGCTGACGATTCTGCTTGCGCTCGGAGAGCCGCCGCTTCTGTTCGAGACGGCGCTCGACGGAAGCCCGCCCCGGACGGGTGGGAACGCGAGGGATAACGGGACGGTTGCGGGCGGCCAGCTTGGCTTCCAGCCGCGCGAAGGCATGGCGCAGGTTGATGTGGCGGGAGCGTGACTCGGTGGCGGTCACCACGATCCCGGTCGGCAGGTGGGTCAGCCGCACGCCGGTTTCGGACTTGTTGCGGTGCTGACCGCCGGGACCGGATGCACGGAAAAAGTCGATGCGGATGTCATTTTCATTCATGGCGGCAGAACAGTCCCGAGTCTTGAACGGTTAGTGTCCCGCGCAGAGAACTAACCGCACGGAACACTAGCACATTTTATCGGATTCATGATAAAAATCGATTTACTGTTCGCCGTTTTCAGCAGTTCCAAGGGAGGCTCGCCATGCACCACTTCGCCCTGACCATCGTCGGCCGGGACCGCCCCGGCATCGTCGCCCAGGTCACCGAAATCCTCTTCAACCTGGGATGCAACATCGCCGATTCGAGCTGCTCGATCCTGGGCGGGCAGTTTGCCATGATCCTGATCATCGCTCACCCGGAGTTCATCGACCGTGCCAGTTTCGGCGCTGCCTTCCAGCCCTTGGAGGAGGCCGACCTGACCGTGGCCCTGCGCGTTCTCAAGGCCGGCGGTGAACTTCACCCCGATCTTGCCGGGGAGATCTGCATGATCTCGGTCTATGGCGCCGACAAGCCGGGGATCGTCTACCATGTCGCCAAAGTGCTCGGCGAAAAGAAGATCAACATCACCGATCTCAATACCAAGCTGGTCGGCTCGGGACAACGCCCGGTCTACGTGATGATGATCGAAGCGGTCCTCCCCGCATCGGTCAGCGAACAGGATGTGGACACGTGGATCGCCCCCCTGCGTGACCAGCTGCAGGTCGACATCAGCGTACGCACCATTCCGCAGGTGGAACTGTAAGCGAGATGGCGGTTCGTCCGGTCCTCATCTATCCCGACCCGATGCTGAAACAGGTCGCCGTCTGTGTGCTGGCCACGGATGCAACCGTTGCCGATCTCGTCCAGGACCTGGTCGATACCATGGCCGCCGCCGGCCATTCGGTCGGCATAGCCGCCCCCCAGGTCGGCGACCTCAGGAGGGTGGCGGTGGTCGACGTCTCGGCCAGCAAGCTCGGCCAGCAGCAGCACCATCACGGCCTGCTGGAAATGATCAATCCGGTGATCATCGAACGCAGCGGCAGCCGGGTCTTCCGCGAAGGCTGCATGAGCGTCCCCGAATACACCGGCAACGTCACCCGCGCCGAACATATCGTGGTCGAGTTCACCGACCGTCAGGGTCGCTTGCGGGTCGTCGAAAGCGATGGGTTTGAAGCGGTGGCCATCCAGCACGAACTCGACCATCTCGACGGACGACTCTTCCTTGACCGGGTTTCCAGCCTGAAGACCGACGTGTTCCGCCGCAAGACCCGCTAGCAACGAATTTTTCCCGCAACAACGGATACTTACCTTTGAATTCGCAAGTTTTTCTTGCCTTTTCAAGGGATTTCCGTTATATTCCCGCCCCACACACTCATTTTATTAATACAACCAGTCCAACGAGACCCAATGATCCGTTTTACCTCGATTCTCCTGGCAGGACTGCTGCTCCTGCCCTTTACCGTGACGACGGCCGAAGCCAGGGCCACGTCGACGGCACCTCAGGTGCACGTGGTGAAGCAGGGAGACAGTCTCTACGAGATCGGCCGCCGGCACGGACTGACCGTCAAAGAACTTAAACGCCTCAACGGCTTGAGCAGCAACCGCCTCAAACTCGGTCAGAAACTGGCCCTGACCAAGGCGGCGGCGCCGCCCATGCCGCGCGCCGCCCACTCCGTCAAGACCAAGTCGCGCCAGGGAGCCACGGTAGCCGTCGCCGATAGCAAGTCGGTACACGTCGTCAAAAAGGGAGATTCCCTTTATACCATCGCCCGCCGTCACGGAATCAGTGCCGAACAGCTCAAGGAACTCAACAGCTTGAGCAGCAACCACCTCAAGATCGGCCAGAAACTGGCGCTTTCCGGCCAGGTCGATCGGGAGGAGATTGCTCAGCCCGAAGTTCAGGAGAAGCGGAGCAACAAATACGTTTCGGCGGAACAGCATGTGGTCAAGAAAGGGGAAACCCTCGCGTCCATCGCCCGCCGACACCACATGAAGGTCAGCGAACTGAAGCGACTCAACGGCCTGCGCACCGCCAAGCTGAAAATCGGCCAGCGCCTGGCGCTGAGCGATCCTTACGAAGAGCGCAACCCCATTCTCCTCCCCGGTGATGCCAGCGACGATGAGGTGGTTGAGATGGCGGCCACGAGCGACAGTGCGCTCGAAAAGGTTGCCTTCAATTACCTCTCGACCCCCTATCGTTTCGGCGGCAGCAGTCGCCGGGGGATCGACTGTTCTTCTTTTGTCCAGCAGGTTTTCCGTGATATGGACGTGCAACTGCCGCGCAGCGCCCGCGAGCAGTTCCGGGTTGGCGAGAAGGTTGAACGTGACCAGTTGGAAAAGGGCGACCTGCTCTTTTTCCGGACCTATGCCCGATTCCCCTCCCATGTGGGCATTTACTTGGGGGACGGCAAGATGATTCACGCTTCGTCGCGCAGCCACCGGGTGGTGGTCACCAGCATCGACCATCCCTACTACCGCAAGCGTTTCATCGGGGCAAAACGGATCACCCTGCTTGACTCCGACAACGAGACTGACGTCTCGCCGGATCAGGTTGAACAAGGCGACGATGGCGAGGTTGAAGATGTGGCGCCGCCCGTGGAAACCGTCAAGGCCAAGCCCGGCAACGGCGCTGCCCCGGTTGTCGGAGCGGCGCTGACAACCACGCCGACGCCAGTTGCCTCCCCCAACGTCACGACAGTTGCTTCCGAGCCGGTCGTTATTGACAAAGCTGCGAACGCCCTGCCGGCAACGACTCCACCTGTCAACTGAAAACCCGCTTGTTCATCAACAGCAAAGGGGCGGATTTCTCCGCCCCTTTGCTGTTGATGTATCCCTTACGCTCACGCCCCCGAAAGCAAGGCCTCCTGGGCAGCTCGCGCCACGCCGCCGTCGTTCTCCTTCAACAGGCGTTCCAGCACCTTGCGTGCCCGACTGGAAGGAAACTGCCCTAAAGCCCTGATCGCTTCAATGCGCAGCGTCCGATCGGCGGCTCCCTTGCCCAGACCGAACCAGCCGCCGCCGATCAGTTCGACCAATGCCGCCTCAATGCGAGTTCCCGCCCGCTCCCCCGGCCGCAGCCGGTTGATTGTGGTGACAACCGCCAGCGACATGTCGTCAGGGCCCTTTGGTGAAAGGAATTCGGCCAAACGGTCATAGACCTGCGGGTTGGCGATTCCGGTCATGCCGAGACAGGTGACCGCGCGCCTCCGGACCTCCGGATCAGGATCGGCCAACCGTCTCGCCACCAGGTCGGCAGCATTCGTCCCGAGCAAACGGGCCGCCCCCGGCAGGGCTTCCTTGCGGATCACGGCTTCGGGGTGCTCAAGTGCCTCGCGGAAAACGCGCTCCACGTTCGT
>VEPG01000062.1 GCA_012026975.1 Desulfuromonas sp.
GCAGCCAGCCGACAAACCCAGCCCCCGCCCCCTTGAGCGCACCGGTCGGCCGCCCGACGGCGAACGGTTCCAGCGCCAGATCGGTCTGCAATCGGGCAGGGATCAGGGCGGTCGCTTCGCTGCGCAGTTGCCAATGCAAATCAACATCCGGCGGTCTGGACACGCAGCCGAACTGAACAAACAGCAGAACCGTCACCACAGTGGAAGCGACGATGCGGGCGGCCCAACGGGGCAATTGCGCGCAAGAGTTCATGGAGGTAGTTTACCGCTCCGCCCCTGGAACGCAAAACAGACCGTCGGCAACCCGCCGTCACCCTGCACAGGCACGCAATCGGGCCGGAAAAAACCCGTGAAAAATCGGTGGAGGTGGGCAGTTCTCCCTGCCAGCTATTGTGTTTGTCAGGGGCATGCGGTAGATAATGAAAAAAACGCCCGACGGCCAGCAGATCGGCGGGAAGAATATTCAGCCACCGGCGCTGCTCGTGTCCAAAAGCAGGCGGCTGAAACCTGGCGACATGGCTATTTGCACACTCAAGGAGCGAGATAATTGGCCATTACCAGATTTGCAAATCTCTCGATACGCACTCAGCTGATCGTGCTGGCCGTTCTGCTGACCCTGCCGGCTGTGGGCATTATCGTTTATTCGGGGCTGAAGGAACGTTCCGACGACTATCGGCATGCCGTCGTCGAGTCTCAGCGGCTGGCGGACAACCTGGCAGCGCAGCAGGAAATTTTGACCAACGAAGCCAAGCTGTTATGCAATTTGCTGGCAGAGCTCCCCGAGGTCAAGAATCGTGACATTGACAAACTGCAAGCCATTCTTGGCAACATTCACAAACAAAGCCCACAATACATAAATATCCTTGTTGCTGACGCGGCTGGTCACATATGGGCCTCCGCGGTTCCGGTAAACAAATCCGATCTGGTAACTGACAGGCGTTATTTCAAGAGTGCGCGGCAAACGAAACAGTTTTCCGCGGGTGAGTTTGTCATTAGCAAGTCGGTAAAAAAACCCACCCTTCATATGGCCTATCCTCTTCTTGAGCACGATGAATTCAACGGGGTGGTTATCGTCGGCTTTGACCTTGACGTCATGCGTACCATCCTGGACCGTGCACAACTGTCTCAAGATGCGAACTATGTTCTTGTTGATCATAACGGCATCATTGTCAATCGAGGAAAAGACGCTGCCGCACTCATTGGAAAACCCATTCCCCCCGAAGCTTTGAAGAAAATGGTGGAGGGTCCAGACAAGGATACCTTCGAATTTGTGCGCCGGGACGGGGATAACCGCATAACAACCTCCCGCAAATTGTGGCTGCCCGGCGAACGGAGCCCCTACCTGTACGTAAGGGCCGGAATATCGAAAAAAGAAGTTCTGGCCAAGGCAAACAAAGCGCTGCTGGTCAATGTGTCGACGCTGCTGCTCTTTGTTATGCTTTCATTCGCGGGAGTTTTCATCATCGGCAAACGCTCGATCGTGGACCGCATCGCGGTCCTGAAGCGAGCCTCGCAACGGCTCGCCAGCGGTGATCTCGACTTCAGGGTTTCCGACCAGATTTCGGGCGGCGAATTGGGAAACCTGGCCGGGAAGTTCGACGCGATGGCCCGGCAGCTTGCAGTGCGAGAACAGTCCCTGCGCGAGAGCGAAAGCAACTATCGGGATATTTTCAACGCAACCCACGATGCACTGTTCGTGCACGATGCAGAGTCAGGAGAAATCCTGGAAGTCAACAAGTCCGCGGTGGAAACGTTTGGTTATGCCGACGCGGAAACGCTGAAGGCGAGCATGCTTGAGCTAAGCTCGGGAGAACCTCCCTATTCTCCGGCAGAAGCCTTGCAATGGATAAATAAAACAGCGCAGGAAGGTCCCCAGCGATTCGAGTGGCTGAGCAAAAGAAAGAACGGCGAATTGTTCTGGAGCGAAGTGACCCTGACGCCGATGTGTATCATGGGGAAGAAGCGCGTCCTCGCTGTCGGTCGTGACATCTCCGAGCGCAAAGAGATGGAGCACCTGAAGGAGGAAATGCTCTCCGCCGTCAGTCATGAGATGCGCACGCCCTTGACGGCCATGTTGGGCTTCCTGCAGTTCATCGTGGAAAACCCGGTGGAAGAAGCGGAGATGCGGGAATATCTTGGCATCATGCATAAAGAGGCGGAGAGGCTTAACGAATTGATCAACAATTTCCTTGAGATGCAACGCTTGAAGGCCAAGCGGAGCACCTACAATTTCCAGGCTCTTGCGGTCAGACCGTTACTGGAAGAAGCCGTCGCCCTTTATTCGATTTCATCGGTTAACCACCGGATAATAATCAACTCATCAGCGGAATTGCCTCCGGTTTTCGGTGACGAGTCATTACTCCACCAGGCACTCGTCAACCTCATTTCCAATGCCATCAAATATTCACCCGCCGGCAGTGTAATCGACCTTGGCGCTTGTCGGGACGAGAATCGCATCACTCTCTGGGTAAAGGACGAGGGGTTGGGAATCCCGCCGGGATCGCTGGACAAGGTCTTCGACATGTTCTATCGGGTAAACAATAAGTCCAGCCGCCAGGCACCCGGAACCGGCCTCGGACTGGCGCTCGTCAAGGACATTGTCAGCGCCCATGATGGACGAGTCTGGGTCGAGAGCACACTGGGGCAAGGGAGTAGCTTTTACATTTCGCTGCCAGTCGCGAAGGGCCTTTGAGAGGTTTCTCCTCCCTAATCAATAAACAGGGCCGGCTCCGTTGGGAGCCGGCCCTTGATGTTTTGGGTTATGTCGGCGAGGTTAGAAGCTGTACTTGTAGCCAAAGCTTACGCCCCACATGGTGTAGTCGCTGGCAAACTCATTGTCCACATTTACGAAAAAGGCCGACGTCTCATTCATGATCCCGGTCACACCAAGACCAACCACGAAAAGGTTCTGCTCCTCATCAACCCCGTCCACCGTGAAGGTATCGGTGCCCGCACCGGCAAAACGTGCCGTCATGTCGCGGTTGGTGTCGCCCATATTGTGCACCCACTCCACCTTCAGTTCCGGAACCAGCACGGTCCTGTCCTGCGTGTATGCCTTGTTGACCCGGACCCCCAGGCGACTCGACAGCGATGTCTCATTGATACCGCCGCCTATCAGGTCATAGGAACCAGCGCCGCTTTCCGTAAAGTCGTCCTCGTCGTAGCGCGAGAACTCCAGAGCCAGCCCCGGAACCACGCTCCATCCACAGGGAGTCTGGAGCCCGAGATATTCGCCGCCAAATGACACGGCCACCTCGGTAGCGTCATGAGAGCTCGACGCCGTCCGGTTGATGAAGCTTAAATTACGGCTGGTATCAAACTCGTGTTTGAACCAGGCCCCCTGGGCATGCAGGTAGTAGTCGCCATTCATCAGCGCCCCGTAGGCGCCAAAGTAGAGACTTTCCATGTCGGTCTCGGCATCAACAACGTCATATTCGACGTCGCCGGAGGACTTGCCGAAGAGGATGCCGACATGGGAGTTCTCGTCGAGAGCCCGGTCGGCACCGACGGTTACGCCGAAGAATTTGTGCTTGTAGCCGAAGAAGGTATCCTTGCCGTCCTGGTCAGCTACGTAGCGATACGGCCGGGCCCACAGGCTGAAGCCGTCCTTGCCGGTGACGGCCGAGGCCGGACCGGTATCGGTCATCGTTTCGGTCGCCGCGGCAAAGAGCAGTTTGCCGTCGATCCCGGCGGTCTTGGTCAGCTTGAAGCTTTCCAGACGCTCCTGCACCGTGGCGGTCCCGGCGCGCACCACACGCAGGCCGGAGTCACGCAGGCCGATATACGGTTCGGGGGAGAGTTCATCCAAAGCCGCCTGGAACTCGCCGTCGGGGAGATTGGCCAAGGTGACAGTATCCTCCAGGAAATCACCTGCAGCCACCGGCATTTGATCGTTAAGGAAGTTAAGTATGGCGCGTTGATTAGGCGTATTTGCCGAGTCTGGCAGAACAACGACGAAAATCATGCTGGGCCCCGCTTCCATGAGGCCAAACGCATAAGTGGTAAATCCTGGGATGGAATTGTTCCCAAGATAATAATCAAGAGGAATGGTCGAATAATAGACAGTGCCACTATTCAAGCGATAATACATGTCAACGATATGGGTAGGATCAGCTTGCGTGAGAACAGCAACGGAACCGGCAGGCAAACTACCGAGCAGCGTATAGCCATGACTGGAGGAAGTTCCCCCGTCCAAAGATGTGCTGGTAACACCCATGGCGGCGGCAAGAGCTTCGGCGCCCGGAGCGATTTCAATGTTAGCATCATCAGCAAAGCTGCGGACGAAGGTGATGCCGCTTGCGCCCGGAAGAATCGCCGCCATACCGGGCGTGGATGTATCATTATCGTTATCGTTGACATAACGGTCGTGGAAAATCAGGCTGCCCCCGTTGGCGAGGAAGTTGTTAACCAGAGCGGTGTTGCCTGTGAAATCGGATGACACACCGCTATTGCTCCCGTTCAATACCCAGAGCATATCAATCCCCGACAGGTCGGCGCCCGTCAACTGTCCCAGCGCCACGGCGGTATGGCCGGCACCGGTGATGGCTGACTCAGGATACGTCGCGGTTGGGTTGTCCAGTGAAACATAACCGATAGTCAAGGCAAAGGCTGATGATGCGAGAAACAACTGGAAAGAGAACACCAAGGCTGCTGCATGCAAACACCACGTCCCCGCTTTGATGCATTTTTTAAACATACCTCTTCCTCCTCGAATGATTTCCATGACGTAAACCTAATCCTATTCACACGCGAAAAACCTGCGCCAAGGATTGGCTTTTAAAAAGATAAAATTCCGCCAATATTCACAAGATAGTGCGGTATTGTCAAATCTAAAATCATGTTTAGCCTGAACGGCGGGGAGAGGACTTCGCCGGCCCAAAAATTTCCGTCCAACCCACCATAAAACGAAAAGGGACTCAACCGGCAATCGGCTAAGTCCCTTATATTTTTTGATAGCGGGGAGAGGATTTGAACCTCTGACCTTCAGTTAAGCCCCTTTTATTGGCTGCAAGAAGAGGGTTTCACTATGGGATTGAGGACATATTTAGTCATCCTATGCTATATTGCAGATGTGTAAAGAACGTTCCCACACAGAAAGGAGACATGGCCATGAAACGTTTGATCAATCTGCTGCTGGCCGTGTTGGTCGCGCTGACACTTTCTGCCTGTGCCGCCGCGACCAATCCGGTTCTCGATGAAAACGTTGCCATCGGAGCGGAATCATACGGTCCGTGATCAAGCCGCAACCCTCGAACTACCAACGACGGGAGGGGCGGAAAACATCCGCCCCTCCCGTCATTTATCCTGCCGGTGACGCTTGACCCCGTTGCCGGCATCATCAAGACGCTTTCTAGTGTCCCGCGCGGCTAACTCTGTCCTTTCAAGTGGTGGCGCTTTCGACCCCTGGTTACGTTGCGGTTCCTCGACGTAGCCCCACTCTGCCTGCGTCACCGCGCCTTGCCAGGAACCGAAATCCCTCGCAATGTGCACAGGGGACTAACCGCACGGGACACTAGTTGTGGAATCCCGCCGGCAGTTCCGCACATGCCGTATCGACATCGACCTTCCCGAACTCCCTCAGACGTGCCGTCCGCTCGGCGGCGGAAAGCTTGGCCAGCCGCCCGACCTCGGCATAGAAAGCCGGCAGATCACCATTGAGCGACCGCAGCAAGCTTTGAAAGGCCGGCACCCGGTCGTGGTAGGTGGCTATCGAAGCCAGGCGGGCATTGTTCAGGCCGCGCTCCAGCCAGCTGTCGACGGCGGCGGGGTTGGGCCACCTGGATTTCTGGCCGCGCAACTCGTCGGCGAGTCGGGCAAAAACCTCCCGCTTGGCCGCTCTTTTCCCCTCGACGCTCAGCGGCTGGGCATAAATCCCGGTCAATTCGTCCCGGGTCCGCTTCAACATGGCGAGGAACTCCTCGCTAAGTGCTTCCCGGTCCAGGTACCTCTGCCATTCCGCAGCCGTGGAATTCGCCTGCAGCCAGCGACGCAACCCTTCCATCTCGACAGTTTTGGCAAACGCCTCGTTGAAGGAGCAGTCGTTGGGGACGTACACCACCTGGTGGGCCAGCTCATGGAAGACCAAGGCCGCCACATGGCTGTCCGAGCCATTGAGAAAGGTATTGAGGACCGGATCGTTGAACCACTTCAGGGTCGAGTAGGCCTTGACCCCGTTGACATCGACATCGAACCCTTCGGCGGCGAGCTGCACGGCCATCGCCCGGGCTTCCTTCTCGTCGAAATAGCCCCGGTAGGCGACACAGCCGACGATCGGGTAGCACCACTGCTTGGGCGCAAAGGAGAATTCCGAAGTGGCCACCACGTTCCAGACCACGTAGGGGCGGCCGAGGTTGGCGTAGATGCGGTAGCTGTCATTGTCCGGCAGGCCCAACTCATCGACGGCAAAGGCACGGATCTTCAAAACCCTGGCAAGCTGTGCCCGTTCGGCTTCGGGCACACTCTGATCCTTCAGCACAGCTTCGATGGGGCGGGTGCGGTTCATCACATCGAGATGGCCCGTCACACACTGGACGCAGTAGCCGACGTCGCTGCATGCTGCGAGCAAGGGCAGGCTGACCGACAGGAGTGCTTTGACCACCCATGAACTCTTCATGTTCACATCTTAGCACAGGGGCAATTTCGGCGTGCGCCCCCGGTCAGCGTTCAGCGGAAGAACGCACCGCAAAACCCGAACCGGGCGAGACCCCATCACTACCAGTCCTGGCAAGGATGCCGACCCGCACCAAAATGCACCACGAAATAACGAAAGGGCCTAGGAGAAATCTCCTAAGCCCTTATTTATTTGGTAGCGGGGAGAGGATTTGAACCTCTGACCTTCGGGTTATGAGCCCGACGAGCTACCTGGCTGCTCCACCCCGCATCAAGCCGACGAAATTTACCCGCACCTGCCGATCATGTCAAGAGAAAATTTGCGACTTAGCGCTTGCGCACAATCGCCGAGAGCTTTTGCTGCTTCAGTTGCGATGCCGCCTTGTCAGCCGTGGTCTGATCGCCGTACGGGCCGACCACCACCCGATACCAGACGCCCTTGGCGCCAAGATCGGCGCGTTCCGACGCTGTCGCGAACCCCTTCCCTTTCAGCTTGTCGACCAGTCGCCTGGCTTCGGCCTGGTCCTTGGTCGCGGCGACCTGCACCACAAAGCTGCCACCGGCACTGGCCTTAGGCGCGGCAACCTCGCGGACCGTGGCCGGGGCAGCTGCCGGAGCCTTGGCGGTCGGCTCCTTGGCCACCGCTGTCGCTGCCACGGGGGCGGTGGCAACCGGGGCCGGAGCGACGGCGGCGGGCGGCGCCGGGGGCGGCAGATAGCCGCCCTTCGGCAGGTTGATGCCGCTCCCCAAAGGGGCGGAGTTCCCCTTGGGCAGATCATCGTAGAACGTCAGCTTCTGAGACCCGGCCGGGATGTTGGACGGCAAGGGCGGCGGCGCGATCTGAGCCATCGGCAGGCGCGGCGGCTCAGCCCCCGAACCGGGGAAACTGCCGCGTTCGCCGACCATGACGCCGAGAAAGAAGCTGGCGACAGTCACCGCCAACACCAGGATGATCATCAGCAGCATCTGCCGGCGCTCGAAACGGCGCTGGGTTCTGGACACCACCGGAATTTCACTCATGGACGAGACTCTTTCCGTTCATCCGGCTACATCCGCTCGGGTGCAGCCATGCCGAGCAGCCCCAGCGCATTGCGCAGAACGATGCGTACCGCGTTGGCCAGCAACAGGCGGGCACGGGTAACGACAGGATCGTCGACCAGCACGCGCTGACGATTGTAGTAGCTGTGGAAGGCCGCCGCCAGTTCCTGCAGATAGAAGGCAAGGCGATGAGGCTCCAGTTGTTCGGCCGCTCCGGCCACCACTTCCGGGTAGCGGGCCAGCAGCTTGGTGAGCGCCAGTTCCTCGTCGAGAGCCAACCCGTTGAGATCGGCCTCGCCGGCCGCCGGCAGGGGCACCCCCTGCTCACCGGCGTTGCGGTTGATGCTGCACACCCGGGCGTGGGCATACTGCACGTAGTAGACCGGATTTTCATTCCCCTGCTGCTTGGCCAGGTCGATATCGAAAACCAGCTGGGCATCGCTGCGACGCATCAGGAAGAAGAAACGCGTGGCGTCGCGGCCAACTTCCTCGATCAGGTCCCGGAGAGTCACATAACTGCCGGCGCGCTTGGAGATCTTCACCTCCTCGCCGCCACGCAGCACCGTGACCATCTGGTGCAGCACATAATCGGGCCATCCCTGCGGAATGCCGACATCCAGGGCCTGCAGGCCGGCGCGCACCCGGGTAATGGTGCTGTGATGGTCGGCCCCCTGCTCGTTGATGACTCGCTGGAAGCCACGCCGCCACTTGTCCAGATGATAGGCCACATCGGGAACGAAGTAGGTGTAGCTGCCATCGGCCTTGCGCATCACCCGATCCTTGTCGTCGCCGAAATCGGTGGTGCGCAGCCACAGCGCCCCGTCCTGTTCGAAAGTGTGGCCGCTGGCGATCAACTGCCGGACGACCGCATCGACCTTGCCGTCGGCGTACAGGGCGGATTCGAGGGAATAGACATCGAAACGCACGTCGAAAGCCGCGAGATCCTGATCCTGTTCGCGGCGCAGATAGGCCACGGCGAAACGGCGGATGGCATCGAGATCCCGCGGGTCGCCGGCGGCAATGACATGCTGGTCGCCGGCATCGACCATCTCCCCCGCCAGGTAACCGCGGGCGATGTCCTTGATGTACTCGCCCTGATAGCCGTCGGCCGGCCAGCGTTCGTCGCCGGGTTCGATACCAAGGCAGCGCGCCTGCACCGACAACGCCAGGTTGGAGATCTGGGCCCCGGCATCGTTGTAGTAAAATTCGCGGGTGAGATTCCAGCCGGCGGCGGCGAGCAGGCGGCAGAGGGTATCGCCTATCGCCGCGCCGCGGCCGTGGCCGATGTGCAGCGGACCGGTGGGGTTGGCACTGACAAACTCCACCTGGACCTTGCGGCCGGCACCGGCATCGGTGCAGCCGAAGCGTCCGTCGAGCTGGAGGATCTCGTTGAGCACCCGATACCAGGCGAGCGGGGCCAGGGTGAAGTTGATAAAGCCGGGGCCGGCAATCTCGAGCCTGCGCCACAGCCCCTCGCCATCACCCAGCGCGGCCACCAGCGTTTCGGCCACCTGGCGCGGCGCCTTGCGCTCGGCACGGGCCAGCAGCATCGCCAGATTGGTGGCAAAGTCACCGTGCTCGGGGTTTCCCGGCACCTCGAGCTGCACTTCGGGGATCTCGCCGGAAGCGAGGGTTCCCGCCGCATAGCAGGCCATCAGGGCGGCCTCAAGCCGCTGACGCAAAGCTTCTCTCATCCCTTGGCCTCCCCTTCGGGCGGCGCGACAGATTCGGCAGCACGCTTGCGCAGCGTGACATCCTCGCTGAAATCAGGACAATGCAGGGTGGCATCGTCACCCATGCTGAAACGCTTGGCACAGTTGGCGCGCCAGGCACAGACAAGGCAACTCTTGCGACGATCTTCGCTCATGGAACCGATCCGGAATAGGTGCTGAAAAGGATGGTATGTTAGCGCCGCCCCTGCCTGCTGTCAAGGCAGGCGGGGGCGCGGCGGCGGGCAAAACCGACGGTTCAGCGTGAGGCTTCGGCAGCAGCGGCCGGCAGGGAGGGGGAAACCGTATGCTTCTTGCTGGCAAACTGGTAGACCACCTCGTCATCCCGCACCATCCCCAACTGGGAACGGGCCAACCGCTCCAGATGGCGACGGTCGGTGCTGAGCGAGGCGATCTCCTTGCGCAGGCCGGCATTGACCTCTTCAACCTGGGCGAGTTGCTGTTGGAGATCGGCCTGCTGATTTTTGAGTTTGAAAATATGGAGAATGCCGCGGTCGCCAAACAATGCAAAGACGAAAACCACGGCGACGACCCCGAACGGCCACCACGGAATGCGGCGGGCAGACGAAACAGCAGGTTGTGGGGTCTTGTCGCTCATCGGGAGATCGGCCGCCTTTACCTCGGGGAGAAACCCGGTCAGCAAAATTGCGTTAAATACTCTCCCAACATTAGAAAATAATCAAGTCCTATTCAACGGTTGTCCGCAAAAAGCGGTCAACCGGCTCTGCAAACCCTCTTGGCACTCATTTCAGGGTCAGTTGCGGGCGCAGTTTTTCCAGGGTCTTATCACCGATCCCCTTCACATCGTTGAGCTGCTCGACCTGTGCAAACGGCCCGTGTTCGGCGCGATAAGCGACGATGCGTTCAGCCAGGGCCGGGCCGATGCCCGGCAGTGTGTCGAGCTGTTCGGCGGTGGCGCTGTTGAGATCGAGCGGCGCGGCCGCGACCGGTGCCGACGGTTCGCGGCGCTCGGCAGGCGACGATTCATGGGCAAGAGCGGCGGAACCGGAAAAACAGAGAAACAGCAGGACAGGCAGGATTTTTCGACGCACGGCAGATCCCTCCACAGGAGAATTAGCGGGCAAAGCGCCCGCAAAACATTGCATGCACGGCAATCGCCGCCGGCCCCAGGGTGGCGGCCGGCGCCGTTAATCATCGACGGTCCTGATGAGTGTCCCGCAGGACACTAGTTCGTCGGCGGGCCCAGCGTACTGCCGTAGCCGCCGACGCGCCCAAGGCCGGAGAGGGCAAAGCCGACCATGACCTCGTTATTGTCGGGGCCATCACCCACGGACGGACGGTTGCGCAGCGTCAGAAACAGGCTCCAGCACTTTGACCGGTATTCGAGGTTGAGCAGGCTCTCCAACGACTGCCCCCCGTAAAAGTCGTAGCGTTCCTGGAACTGGGCATAAACCGGGGCCAGCAAAGCGGTCGTCAGATTCAGCTCCAGATAATCGCTCGGCGCGGCACCTTCTTCTTCGCGAACGTAGCTGTAGCCGAGCGATGCCGAATCGCCGTATCGGCCGGCATAGCCGGCGGACGCATCGATCCTGGAAAATCGCTGATCGTCATAAACCGGGATCCGGGCATCGAGCGCCAGAAAGCTCTCTGGCGTCGGACTGGCTTGCAGCTCGACGCGCAGTTCGGAGAAGTCCTTGGGGTCGCGCCGGCTGTCATCGCGCGCCACGGCGACGTCATAGAACTGAGAAAGGCGCAGATTGAGCAGTTCGCGATAGGAAGGGTTGCCATCCGCATCGACGGCACGACCGGTCAGGCGGTTGACCAGGGCATATTCGATGCGGTTGGCCGGACCGATCCGGTCGTAGATATCGAAATACGGCAGCTCTTCCTGTGAGCCTTCGGGGATATAGGTATAGGTCACCTGGGGTTCGATGCTGTGCATGAGCTTTTCGAATTGCCCGTACGCACCGGAAAAAACCTTGGAAAAACGCGTGCTCGCCGTCAGCGCATACTCGGCAACCAGGCTTTCGTCATCGTAGTCGCCGCGGCTCAACCCGTCGTCTGTGCCGTCCACGTTGTAATAACGTCCGTGCAAGGCAACCTTCGGCGTCAACTCCAGCCAGCGCCCCGGCTTCAACGGCGCGCTCAGCTCCGGATGGAAGTAAAACCGCTGACCGTCAACACCTTCCTTGCGCATGAAATTCGTCAGGACATTTTCCGCCTGAAGATAAAACGGGGAATCGCCAAGGCGCCGGCTGGACAGGCTCAGGTTGATTTCCGGCAGGCGTTGCGGGGTTGTGTCATTATCGCCATCCAGGTTCTTGATGTATTCCGTCAGCCCCGTCAGATTGAGTTTCTCCCAGTTGCGCTGCAGCATGATCGTCGATACGGTATGGTCGCGGTTATATTCATACGCAGTATCGCAAAAATCTACGAAATACTCCATATCAACGACATAATCGACATCGGCGGCCAGCCTTGCGCCGCCGGGGAGGCGGCCGTCGTGCCGCCACTTGAGGGCAAAGGTATCATCGTTCCCCTTCACGCCGGTGACGTGGTAGAAGAGCGCTTCGCCGGCATTGTCGTTCTCGAGGATATAGCGATATTCCAATCCCTTGCCGACGCCGATCCGGGAAAGCGTGTCCAGATAGACCGTTGCATCAAGGTGACGGTCGATTACTTCGTACCAGGCGAGCGAGAGGATCCCCCCTTTGCGGCTGGAATAACCGGCCCGCGGCAGCAGAAAGCCGGACTCACGCTCGGATTTGATTGGGAAGAGGAGATAGGGGAGATAGAGCACGGGCCGGTTGCGGACTTCAAACCAGACGTTTTGGGCCGACGCGTAGCGGCCGAGGGTGACATCGACCTGATCGGCGGTGAATTGCCAGTCGGGGACCTCGCCATCACAGGTGGTGAAACGTCCCCCGGTCACGCGGTAGGTTGCTTCACCGAGGCGTTCGATCTCTTCGCCGGCCAGATGGAAGTTGCGCTCCCGCGCAAAAACCCTGCCGCCCCTGACCACGCCCAGGCCGGTGGCGAGATTGGCCTGCAGACTGTCGCCCTGCAGTTCGGCGGCCGGCTCGGTGAGCCGGACCTGCCCTTTGGCCGAGGCATCGCGCGTGGTTTCCTGCCAGAGCAGTTCGTCGGCGGCAAGAACCGTGTCACCCTGTTGCAGGGTGACAGCGCCGCTGGCCTGAACAACCTTGTTTTCACCGTCGTAATCCAGCCGGTCGGCAGCCAGGGAGACCGGCGGTTCCGCCGGCGTGGCGGCCGGAGAAGTCACCGCTGCCGGCGATTCAACCAACTGCTCGACAGCGCCCGCAGCCGCAAGGGGCATTGCCGGGGATTCTTCGGCAGCCTCATTCGTCACGGCAACAAACCGGGCAACATTCAGCGACGACAGCAGCGCAGCCTCCTCGGGCTGACTGCCGAACGTCAGCAGGGCCTCCCGCAACTGCTGCAGCAACAGGGCTTCGACCCCCTGGCGCACGACAAAGCACCCGGGGAGAGGGGGCCCTGCCACTCTGTCCGCCCTGGTCAAAAGCAGCACCTCGCCGGCAGGCAAACTGCGGAAAAACGTCTCACTGACCCAGCCGCAGTCAACTTCGCGATAGCGGTTCAGCCATTGGTGCAATTCCTCTTCGGACTCAAGCAGACGGACCTGGACCGGAGCAGCAAGACGTGCCGCAAGCAGTTCGGCAAACCGTTGGGCATCGGCCGCATCCCGAACGATCCCCTGACCGGGGACAAAGCCGATCGTGACGCTCCCTTGGGCAAAAGACGGTGGCAGGCCGAACGCGCCGACGAAGCTTAACAGGATCAAAAAAATTCGCAGACTCCGCCTCATCGGCACTCCCGGACCGCGCTCAGCGGTCTTCCCTCTCGACAGACAATGACCATGCGGCATCGGCGCACAGCAGGCTGCGCACCGCGGCCACCAGATAGAGTGATCCGGCGACAACCAGCGGTTCCGACGGATGTCGGCCATCCAGAGCCGCGGCCAGAGCGGCCCCCGGCGTGGAAAATGCCGCCGCGGAGAGGTGGCGGCGCCGAGCCCAGCCAACCAGCTCCTCCGGGGCAACCGTCGCCACCTCAGGGACCGGGACCGCGTAAATCCTGTCGATCATCCCCGCCAACGGCTCGAGCACTTCGTCCGGCCGGCGCAGGCCGCACAGCCCCCCGACCAGACTGACCGGCCGGCCGCCCCGTCCATCCAGATACCGGACCAACACCGACGCACCCGCAGCGTTGTGGGCACCGTCGAGCAGAATGGCCGGCGGCTCGCCCCACCATTCCAGCCGTCCCGGCCAGCGGACGGTTTCTCCCGCCCGGCGCAAAGCCGCGTCAGGGAGGGCGAAATGACAGCGGCGCAGACAGGCGGCGCCTGCCAGGGCCTGCGCATAGTTCGCCAACTGGTGATCGCCGGCCAGGGCGCAACGCAGGCCGTCAAGGCTCAAGCCGGGGCCGCGGAACCACATGGCGGCATGCGTGCCGCCCCACTGGTAGTCGGTGCCGGCCTGCCAGAGTTCCGCGTCCCGTTCGGCGGCCGTCGCGGCGATGACTGCGGCCGCCGCCGACTCCTGAAGGCCGGAAACCACCGGCACACCGGGCTTGATGATCCCGGCCTTTTCGGCGGCGATGGCAGCGAGGGTCGCGCCGAGATGCTCCTGATGATCGAACGCCACCGGCGTGATCAGGCAGGCCACCGGATCGACGGCATTGGTGGCATCGAGCCGTCCCCCCATACCGGTCTCCAGCACGGCGACTTCGACCCCGGCCTGGCGGAAGGCCAGCAGGGCCAGCGCGGTGGTCGCCTCGAAGAAAGTGGCGGGAATCCCCTCCCCCACCGCCCTCACCTCCTCGACCAGAGCGGGGAGGCGGTCCAACTCGAGCGGTTCGCCGTCGATGCGAACCCGTTCGGCAAAAGAGTGCAGGTGCGGCGACGTGTACAAACCCGTCCGGTAGCCGGCGTGGCGGAGCATCTCCGCGAGCAGCACGCTGACCGAGCCCTTGCCGTTGGTTCCGGCGACATGCAGGCAGCGCAAGCCGTTCTGCGGATCGCCGAGCCGGCGCAACAGCCCGCGGATATTCTCCAGCCCCAGCTTGATGCCGAACTGCTGGAGTCCGTAGAGATACGCGAGACTCTCGTCCGGCGTCACGATCAGGCTGCGGGGACCGGCTGCCGGGTAAAAACGCGCAGGATCTGTGCCAGGCGCTGCTTCATCTCGCGTCGCGCGACGATCATGTCGACCATCCCGTGCTCGAGCAGATATTCGGAGCGCTGGAAACCTTCCGGCAGTTTCTGGCGGATCGTCTGCTCGATGACACGCGGTCCGGCAAAACCGATCAACGCCCGCGGTTCGGCGATGTTCAGGTCGCCGAGCATGGCGAAGCTGGCGGTCACGCCGCCGGTGGTCGGGTCGGTCAGCACCGACAGGAATGGAATTCCCGCCTTCTTCAGCTTGGCCAGGGCGGCGCTGCTCTTGGCCATCTGCATCAGCGACAGGATGCTCTCCTGCATGCGGGCACCGCCCGACGAAGAGAAGACCAGCACCGGCTGGCGGTTGGCCAGGCCAAGCTCCACGGCCCGCGTCACTTTCTCGCCGACCACCGAACCCATGCTGCCGCCCAGGAAGCTGAAGTCGAAGACCGCCACCACGACCGGAAGCCCCTCGATAGTGCCGGTACCGGTGATGATGGCGTCCCCGCCGCCGCTCTTACTGACAGCCGCCTTGATCCGGTCGCTGTACTTCTTGGAATCCTTGAACTTGAGGAAATCGACCGACGTCAGCTTCGGATCGGTTTCGGCAAAGGATCCTTCATCGAGCACCAGGGCGATCCGTTCGCGGGCGCTGATCCGGAAATGATAGTCGCATTTCGGGCAGACATTCAGATTGCGCTCGATCTCGCGGGTGTAGATGATCTCTTCACAGTTTTTGCACTTGGTCCACAGCCCTTCGGGCATCTGGACCTTCTTGACGTCAAGCGGTGTCGCGATCGGTGCTTTTGATTTCTTGAACCAGGCCATTATCGAACCTCGCAGGTCAGTTGGAAACGGACGCGGCATTCACTCCCGACTTGAGTGACCGCACAAACCTCTGTACTTCTTCGATCAGCCCCGGGGCACGACCGTGAGTCGCGATGACCTGCACCAGGGCACTGCCGACCACGACCGCATCGGCAAAACGCGCAACCGCGCCGGCATCCTCCGCCGTCGCCACCCCGAAGCCGACGGCGACCGGCACCCGGCTTTCCCGGCGCACCCCGGCAACCGCTTCGGCAATCGCCGCCGCATCGACTTTCTGCGTGCCGGTGATGCCGGTCATTGAAACGTAATAGAGAAACCCCTCCGCCTCTCCGGCGAGTTGCACCATCCGCGCCTCCGGCGTGGTCGGCGCCAGCAGGGTGATCAGATCGACGCCCGCCGCCTTGAGCTGCGGATGAAGCTCGTCGGCCTCCTCGGGCGGCAGATCGACCAGCAGCAGGCCGTCGACTCCGGCAGCCGCGGCATCGCGGGCAAAGGCAGCGGCACCGTAGCGGAATACCGGGTTGTAGTAACCCATCAGGACAATCGGCACGTTGGTGTGCCGCCGAACCCGCGCGACCAGGTCGAGCACACCGGGCAAGGTGGTCCCGGCCGCCAGCGCCCGCTCGGAGGCCAACTGGATGGTCGGCCCGTCGGCCATCGGGTCGGAGAACGGAAACCCGAGTTCGATCAGGTCGACCCCGGCCTCGACCAGAGCATGAACCAACTGTTCGCTGGTGGCCAGATCGGGGTCACCGGCGGTGAGAAAGGTAATCAACGCTTTCTCGCCACGCTGCCGAAGATTTTCGAAAACCGGAGCAATCCGTGACATCGGTCCGCCATTCAGGGTTGTAAGCTTCCGGATTTTACCGGAAGCCGTGACTGCATTTCAATGCCCATTGCTGCCCGGGGTCCCTTTGCCGCGCCGGTGATGGCGGCGTGGACGAGGGGATTTCCCTTCCGGAGCAGGAGCTTTTTCGGGCACCGGGGCCTTGCGCTTGTGGGGCGTACGCCGGTAGTCCCAGACGAAATCCTCATCGGCGGGAAACGCGCTCGGAATTTTGATACCGAGGTACTCCTCGATCTCCGGCAGATGAAAGACCAGATCTTCGTCGGCCAGCGAGATGGCTTTCCCTGCAGCCCCGGCCCGGGCGGTGCGACCGATGCGGTGTACGTAGTCCTCGGCATCCTGCGGCAGGTCGTAGTTGATGACGTGGGTGACGTCATCGATGTGCAGGCCGCGCGAGGCGACGTCGGTCGCCACCAGGAAGCCCAGGCGGTCGGCCTTGAAATCTTCGATCAGGCGCAGGCGCTTGCGCTGATCGATATCCCCCGAAATGACCGCCGCCTTGCAGTCGTTGGCATTGAGGCGCTCGGCCAGGTGCTCCGCTTCCCGCTTGGTATTGACAAACAGCATGGTTCTGCCCATCGCCGCTTCGCGGCGCAGCAGCCCGAGCAGGAACGGGAACTTCTCGCGCCGCGACACGTGGTAGAGAATCTGCTCGACCCGTTCCCCGGTCACCTGCTCCGGGGTGATCTTGACCCGCTCGGCCAGGTTCATGAACTCGTAGGCCAGTTCCATGACCCGCGGCGACAGGGTGGCGGAAAAGAGCATGGTCTGCCGTTTCTCAAAGGGCGGCAGCTGGCGCAGGATATAGCGCAGATCCTTGATGAACCCCATGTCGAACATGCGGTCGGCCTCGTCGATCACCACCATCTCGACCTGGCGCATGCTGAAGACCTTCTGCTTGAAGTAGTCGATCAGCCGCCCCGGCGTGGCGACGATCACATCGACGCCATTGCGCAGCGCCTGGCGCTGTTTGTCGTAGTCGATGCCGCCGAAGATCGCCTGGACCTTGAACGGGCAATGCACGCCCAGCCCTTCGGCATCGCTGCAGATCTGCGCCACCAGTTCCCTGGTCGGGGCCAGGATCAGGGCGCGCGGCTGATCGCCGGTCGGCTTCGGGTCGGCGAGCATGCGGCTGTACAGGGAGATCAGGAAGGCCGCGGTCTTGCCGGTGCCGGTCTGGGCCTGGGCGGCCACGTCCTTGCCGGCCAGCGCCAGCGGAATCGACTCCTCCTGCACCGGGGTCAGATCGGTAAAGCCGACCGCCTCGATGCCGCGCATGACCTGCTCGGGGATGTTCAGTTCGGTAAATTTCATTGAGCTCCTGAGTTCTTGGCTGATACTTCGTTACGGCTGATCAAAAATGCCCAGGTGCAAGGCGCCTCTATAATTCCACCCCCATGGCGGAGGCCACGGTGTGTATATCCTTGTCGCCGCGCCCGGAAAGGCAGACCAGAATTGCCTGGTCACGCCCCATCTGTGCGGCGGTCTTGAGGGCCTGGGCCACGGCGTGGGCACTCTCCAGCGCCGGCATGATCCCTTCCAGTTCGGTCAGCAGGCGGAAAGCCTGCAAGGCTTCGTCGTCGGTGATCGAGACATACTCGGCCCGGCCGGTTTCCTTCAACCAGGCATGCTCGGGGCCGACTCCGGGGTAGTCCAGCCCGGCCGAAATCGAATGGGCATGGGCGATCTGGCCATTCTCATCCTGCAGCAGATAGGTCTTGTTGCCATGCAGCACGCCGACACTGCCGGAACCGATGCTGGCCGCGTGCTTGCCGGTGGCGATCCCCAGCCCCGCCGCCTCGACGCCCATCATCCGTACCCCGGTGTCCTTGAGAAACGGGTGAAACAGCCCCATGGCGTTGGAGCCGCCGCCGATGCAGGCCAACAGCAGCTCGGGGAGCCGCCCCTCGGCCTCGAGGAACTGGGCGCGCGCCTCGCGACCGATCACCGCCTGGAAATCACGCACCAGCATCGGGTACGGGTGCGGACCGGCCACCGTGCCGATGACGTAGAAGGTATCGCGCACGTGCGTCACCCAATAGCGCAGCGCCTCGTTCATAGCATCCTTGAGGGTAGCCGTACCGCTGTTCACCGGGTGCACCTTGGCGCCGAGCAGCTTCATGCGGAAGACGTTGAGCGCCTGACGGCGGATATCCTCCTCCCCCATGAAGACGTCGCACTGCATGCCGAACAGGGCGGCCACGGTGGCGGTCGCCACGCCGTGCTGACCGGCGCCGGTTTCGGCGATGACTTTGCGCTTGCCCATGCGCCGGGCGAGCAGCGCCTGGCCAACGGTGTTGTTGACCTTGTGGGCGCCGGTGTGATTGAGGTCTTCGCGCTTGAGGTAGATCTTCGCCCCGCCGGCATGCTCGGTCAGGCGGCGGGCCAGATAGAGCGGACTGGGCCTGCCGACGTACTCGCGCAGGTAGCTCTCGAATTCACGGTGGAAGTGGGGGTCGGCCTGGGCGGCGCGATAAGCCTGTTCAAGTTCGAGCAGGGCCGGCATCAGCGTTTCGGCCACGTAGCGCCCGCCGAACTGGCCGAAGTGGCCCCTTGAGTCAGGTTGCAGGGACATGTCAGCAGGCCTCCTTGGCCATGCGAATGAATTGAGCGACCTTCTCCGGATCCTTGCGCCCCGGCGCCTGCTCGACGCCGCTGGAGACATCGACGCCGTAGGGATGAACGGTCCGGACGGCGGCGGCGACATTGGCCGGAGTCAGGCCGCCGGCAAGGATGATCCGCTGGCTTGTCGCCAGCTGCGCGGCCAGTTGCCAGTCGGCGCGTTGCCCGGTACCGCCGAACTGCCCAGGCACCGCGGCGTCGACCAGCAGGGCGGCAACCGGGTAGGCGGCCAGCGCCCCGAGGTCGGCGACACTGCTCGGCCGCACCCCCTTGATGACCCGGTACGGCGGCAGCAGGCACGCCTGCGGCGGTTCATCGCCGTGCAGTTGCAGCACATCCAGCCCGCATTCTCCGGCAATGGCGCGGATGCGCTCCGGCGTTTCGTTGACGAACAGACCGACACGGGTCACGAAAGGCGGCAGCACCTCACTGATGGCGCGGGCCTGCGCCGGCGTGACGCAGCGCAGACTTGCGGAGTAGAAGACGAAACCAAGGGCGTCGGCACCGCAGCGCACGGCATGCAGGGCGTCCTCGGCATTGGTGATGCCGCAGATCTTGACGCGCACCATGGCTTCAGTCGTTGAGCAGTTCATCGAGCTTGGCGCCGATGTCCGCGGCGCGCATCAGCGATTCACCGACCAGGAACACGCTGGCTCCCGCACTTTGCAGACGCCGGACATCGGCGCGGCTGACAACGCCGCTTTCCGCGACGATCAACCGGTCGGCGGGGAGATGCGGCGCCAGACGCTCAGTCACGGCCAGATCGGTGTGAAACGTGCGCAGGTCGCGATTGTTGATGCCAACCAGTTCGACCGGCACCTGCAGCGCCATCTCCAGTTCACGCTCGTCGTGAATCTCCAGCAGGATGTCGAGACCGATCTCACCGGCCTCGGCCACCAGATCATGCAATTGCGCCGGTTCGAGCATGGCGGCGATCAGCAGGGCGGCGTCGGCCCCGGCCTCGCGCGCCTCCCAGAGCTGGTAGGGATCGTAGAGAAAGTCCTTGCGCAGCAGTGGCAGGCGCACCTGTTCGCGGATCAACCCCAGAAAGCGCAGGTGGCCGAGGAAAAACTTTTCATCGGTCAGCACCGACAGGCAGGCGGCCCCATGCTGCTGGTAAATCTCGGCAACCCCGATCGGATCGAAATCCTCGCGAATCACCCCCTTGGAGGGGGAACCTTTTTTGACCTCGGCGATCACCGCCGTCCAACCCGATTCGACACAGGCTCTCAGGGTCCGGACAAAACCGCGCGGCGGTTCCTCGAGATCGGCGACACGCCGCTTGAGCGCGGCCAGCGGCAAAGCCGCCCTGGCCGCCGTCACTTCTTCGCGCTTGCGGGCGACGATGGTCTTGAGGATGTCGGGAAGATCGGTCATTGTTATCCTGTAGGGGCGACCATGGCGCCCCTACACCAGAATCGTCACGCGTTGGTCAGGGCCACCAACTGCGTCAGCTTGTCGCGCGCAGCGCCACTGTCGATGGCGGCACGCGCCATGGTAATCCCTTCGGCAACATTGTCGGTCACACCGGCCGCCAACAAGGCAAAACCCGCATTGAGCAGCACCACGTCGCGCTTCGGTCCCGGCTCGCCGTCAAGAACGGCCCGCACCGTGACCGCGTTCCCCCTGGCGTCGCCGCCGCGCAGGTCGGCCATGAGACACCGCTGCAGGCCGAATTCTTCCGGGGTAACGTGGCTGACGCCGATCCCTTGCGTCGTCACCGTGGCAACGCAGGTTGGACCGGTCAGGGTGATTTCATCCATGCCGTCGCTACCGCAAACCACGAAGCCCTTGCGACAGCCGAGGTTGCGCAGCACCTGCGCCAGCTTCTCGACCAGATCCTCGCGATAGACCCCCATCACCTGGCAGTCGGCCTTGGCCGGATTGGTCAACGGCCCAAGAATGTTGAAGATCGTGCGGATGCCGATTTCCCGACGCGGACCGATGGCGTGTTTCATGGCGCCGTGCAGTGCCGGCGCGAACAGAAAACCGATACCGATCTGCTTGATGCAGTGTTCCACTTCCTCGGGGGTGACATCGAGATTGACCCCCAGGGCTTCGAGCACATCGGCACTGCCGCAAGCCGATGAGACGCTGCGGTTGCCATGCTTGGCAACCTTGACCCCGCAGGCAGCGACCACAAAGGAGACCGTGGTGGAGATGTTGAAGGTATTGGTGCCGTCGCCGCCGGTGCCGACAACGTCCAGAATCGTTTCCCGGTCCAGGTTGATGTCATCCCGGTCGAGATCGAGTACGGCACCGACCCGGATCGGCGTGGCCCGGTCGCGCATCACCCGGGCGGCGCCGGTGATTTCGGCGATCGTCTCCCCCTTCATGCGCAGCGCGGTGATGAAGGCGCCGATCTGCGCCGGCGTCGCTTCGCCGCCCATGATTTCGCCCATGACCTCAATCATTTCGGCTTCGGTCAGGTCCTGGCGCTCAACCACCTTGGCAATCGCTTCTTTGATCATTTCCCCTCCACCCCGGGGAAGACAGAAGTCAGAATACAGAATTCAGAATCCTTCAGCCAACCAGCAATCGGTTGCTTCTTTTCTGAATTCTGACTTCTGAATCCTGAATTCTGCTTCACCTTGTCATCTCCAGGAAATTTCGCAGCAGCTGTTTCCCTTCCACGGTCAGGATCGATTCCGGATGGAACTGCACCCCCCACACCGGCAGATTAAGGTGGCGGATCCCCATGATCTCCTCTTCCGCAGTCCAGGCGGTGATTTCCAAGCAGGCCGGAATGGTCGCGCGCTCGATCAGCAGGGAATGGTAGCGGGTGGCATCGAAGGGGTTGGCAAGCCCTGTGAACAGTTCGCGGCCATCGTGATGGACGGGGCTGGTCTTGCCGTGCATCAGCCGGTCGGCGCGGATGATCCGCCCGCCAAACGCCTGGCCGATCGCCTGATGGCCGAGACAGACGCCGAGGATCGGCAGCTTGCCGGCCAGTTCCTTGATCGCCGCCACCGAGATCCCGGCTTCGTCGGGGCTGCATGGCCCTGGAGAGATCACCAGACGATCGGGGCGCCGGGCCGCCACCTCGGCGACGGAAATCCTGTCGTTGCGATGAACCTCGACCGTTTCCCCCAGTTCCGCAAAGTATTGAACCAGGTTGTAAGTGAAGGAATCGTAATTGTCGATCATCAGCAGCATGTCAGTCGAGCCCTTCCCGTGCCATCTGCAGGGCGAGCTTTACCCCCATCGCCTTGTTGACCGTTTCCTGGTACTCCGTCGCCGGATCGGAATCGGCGACAATGCCGGCGCCGGCCTGAAGATGCACCCGCCCGGCATGGGCGACCATCGTGCGGATGGCGATCGCCAGATCCATGTTGCCGGTGAAGGAGATGTAACCGACGGCCCCGCCGTAGATTTCCCGCCGGCACGGCTCAAGTTCCTCGATGATCTCCATGGCCCGGATCTTCGGTGCCCCGGAGAGGGTGCCGGCGGGAAAAACCGCCCGGAACACATCGAGAGCGTCACGCCCGGGAAGGAGTTCGCCGCTGACGTTGGAAACGATGTGCATGACGTGGGAATAGCGCTCGACCACCATCAATTCGTCGACATTGACGCTGCCGGTACTGCAGACCCGCCCCAGATCGTTGCGGCCGAGATCGACCAGCATGATATGCTCGGCGCGTTCCTTCGGGTCGGCCAGCAGCTCCTCTTCAAGGCGCAGGTCCTCCTCGGGAGCGGCGCCGCGTGGCCGGGTGCCGGCGATCGGGCGCACCTCGACCCGGCGGCCCTCCTTGCGCACCAGCACCTCCGGGGAAGCGCCGATCACCCGGGTGTCACCAAACTGCAGGTAAAACATGTAGGGAGACGGGTTGACCACGCGCAGGGCGCGGTAAATATCGAAGGGATCGACATCGAGATCCGCGGAAAACCGCTGGGAAAGCACCACCTGAATGACATCGCCGGCCCGCACATACTCCTTGCAGCGCTCTACCGCCGCTTCGAACTCCGCACGGGTGAAATTCGACTGCAACTCCGCGCTGCCGTCCTGACGGGTAACCCGCGGCCTTGCCGGTCGCTCGCCACGCAGGCGTGCCACCAGACTGTCGATCGTTGCCACCGCCCGGTCGTAGGCGCGGGCCGGATCCTCGAAGTCGCCGAGGTGAACATTGCTGACCACCTTGATCTTCTGCCGCATATTGTCGAAGATCAGCAGGTTTTCGGTGATCAGGAAGCAACAGTCCCAGGCGCCGATCTCGGCCGGCCTGAGCACCGGCAATTCCTCGACGAAACGAACCATGTCGTAACCGAGATAACCGACCGCGCCACCGAAAAAACGCGGCAGGTCCGGCAATTCAACCGGCGCATAAGGAGCAACGAACCGTTTGAGTTCCACCAGCGGGTCGGCAACCTCACCGGAGCTGACAACCTCGCCGTTCTCCAAAACCTCGAAATAGCCGCAGCGGGACCGGAACACCCGACCGCTGCCAACGCCCAGGAACGAGTAGCGCGCCCATTTTTCCCCACCCTCGATCGATTCCAGCAGGAAGGCCGAACGGCCGTCATCGATCTTCCTGAAGGCCGAAACCGGCGTTTCCATGTCCGCCAGAATTTCGCGGCAGACCGGAATCAGGTTGCCCCGACGGGCCAGTTGGAAGAATTCGTTGCGGGAAGGGAAAATCATCATGCATCCTGTTGGCAAAAGTGGGTTAAGTTAGCATGATGTGGCGTAAATCGTCAAGAAAAGCTCCCGGAAATGCCCGGGGAAACGACAAAAAAGCCGGGCGGGGAGAATCTCCCCGCCCGGCTTGTACTTGAGCGTTCCGACGATCTTAGGCGTCCTTCGCTTCACCTTCCGCAGCCGCTTCCGGCGCTGCAGCTTCAACCACTTCCGGTTCGGCGACCGGAGCCGCGGCTTCCGCTTCGGGGGCAGCCGCAACCTCTTCGACCACGGGGGCAGGAGCCGCCTTTTTGACCGGTTCCGGCTTGGGAGCCTTTTTCTTGGCCTTCGGGGCATAAGCCTCTTCGACCAGCGTGATCATGGAAAGCGCCGCATTGTCGCCAAGGCGATGTCCCAGCTTGATAATCCGGGTATAGCCGCCAGGGCGCTCGGCATAGCGCGGGGCAACCCGCTCGAACAGCTTGGCCACCGTCTTGCGGTCGCGGACCACCTCGGTCACAATCCTGCGGGCGTGCAGATCGCCGCGCTTGGCCAGGGTGATCAGCTTCTCAGCCATCGGCCGAAGTTCCTTGGCACGGGCATCGGTCGTCGTAATCTTCTCATGCTCGAACAGGGAGGTAACCATGTTGCGCATCATAGCCTTGCGGTGGCTGGTGTTGCGGCCCAACCGCTTGCCGGAATTACCGTGACGCATTGCGTATTTATCCTTTCTGGTGCTGGCCTGACAGGGAAGACGCCGGGGTTACAGCTCTTCCTCACTTTTTTGCAACATCTTGAGGTATTCCGGATCCGGGAAGTTTTCCAGATTCATCCCGAGGCCCAACCCCATTTCGGCCAGGATATCCTTGATTTCATTAAGAGATTTGCGGCCGAAGTTCTGGGTTTTGAGCATTTCGGCCTCGGATTTCTGCACCAGCTCGCCAATCAGGCGGATGTTGGCGTTCTTCAGGCAGTTGGCACTGCGAACCGAGAGTTCAAGCTCTTCGACCGGGCGATAGAGATTGGAGTTGGGCGGCTCGACGCCTCCACCTTCACCAATGCGAACGACATCATCCCGCTCCTCGAAGTTGATGAACAGCTGAACCTGCTCCTTGATGATCTTTGCGGCATAAGCCAGAGCATCATCCGGCTTGACGCTGCCGTCAGTCCAGATCTCCACAACCAGCTTGTCGTAGTCGGTGACATTTTCAACACGAGCGTTGCTGACCGTGAAGTTGACCCGCTGAATCGGCGAGAACAGGGCATCGATCGGAATCGTGCCAACGGGCGCACGCTCATCACGGTTGCGTTCGGCGGGAACGTAGCCTTTCCCCATCGACACGACCATCTCCATCTCAATATCGGCTTCCTTGCCGCAAGTCGCAATGTGGTGCTCGGGATTGAGAACCTTAACATGCGAGTCGGTTGCAATGTCGCCGGCCTTGATGATCCCCGCACCTTTTTTGACAATGCGGACATTGCGGGAGCCCTCGCCATCAAGCTTGAGCAGCACACCCTTGAGGTTGAGAATGATGTCGGTCACATCCTCGGTCACGCCGGGGATGGTGGAGAACTCATGCAGTACCCCCTTGATACGCACCGACGTAATCGCCGCCCCCTGCAAGGAGGAGAGAAGCACCCGGCGAAGAGCATTGCCAAGCGTGGTGCCAAATCCGCGCTCGAACGGTTCTGCCGTAAACTTCCCGTAGGTTGCCGTCAGGGTATCCTTGTCAGCCTGGAGACTTTTCGGCTTTTTCAATTCGCTCCAGTTTTTATGCATGCGAAGCCTCCCTTATGAGGTTGCGGAAAAACACAAGCCGGTCTGCACCCGCCGATTACTTCGAGTAGAGCTCGACAATCAGCTGTTCCTGGAAGGTCGGAGTGGTCATCTCGGCACGCACCGGCAGAGTCTTGACCGTGCCTTTGAAACCGCCACGGTCAACATCGACCCAGGAAGGAAGTCCGCGACGCATCACGCCATCGAGAGCTTCGTTGATCCTGGCCACCTGCCGGCTCTTTTCCCGCAACTCGACCACGTCGCCGGGGCGAACCAGATAGGAAGGAACATTCACTTTGCGGCCATTGATGGCGAAGTGGCTGTGACGCACCAGTTGGCGCGCCTCGGACCGCGACGTAGCAAAGCCCATGCGGTAGACCATGCTGTCAAGCCGCCGCTCCAGCAACACCAGGAGGTTTTCGCCGGTCACGCCCTTCATCCGCTCGGCCTTCTCGAAGTAGGAGCGGAACTGGTTTTCCAACAGACCATAGGTACGCTTGACCCGCTGTTTTTCACGCAACTGAGTGCCGTAATCGGACACCTTGACGCGCCCCTGGCCGTGCTGGCCCGGAGCATAGGCGCGACGTTCGACCGCACACTTGTCGGTAAAACAGCGATCGCCCTTGAGAAACAATTTCATATTCTCCCGCCGGCACATGCGGCAAACGGGACCGGTATATCTGGCCAAGGCTCTTCCTCCTTACTGTGGTTAAACTCTTCTGCGCTTGGGTGGGCGGCAGCCGTTGTGGGGGATCGGCGTGACGTCCCTGATCAGGGTAATGGTCAGGCCGGTCGCCTGCAGTGCCCGCAAGGCCGACTCACGCCCGGAGCCGGGTCCCTTGACCCAGACCTCGACACTGCGCAGCCCATGCTCCTGGGCCTTTTTCGCAGCATCCTCCGCCGCAACCTGAGCCGCAAACGGCGTGCTCTTGCGGCTTCCCTTGAAGCCCTTGGCGCCGGAGGTCGACCAGGAGATCACATTGCCACCGACATCGGTGATCGTGACGATAGTGTTGTTGAACGTCGCCTGAATATGGGCAATCCCGGTAGGGATATTCTTACGTTCGATCTTTTTACGTACGCGTTTGCCAGGCTTGGCCATGGTTCACTCCCCTACTTCTTCTTGCCGGCGACGGTTTTGCGCGGCCCCTTGCGGGTCCGGGCGTTGGTTTTGGTGCGCTGTCCGCGAGCAGGCAACCCTTTGCGGTGGCGGAGTCCCCGATAGCAGCCGAGGTCCATCAGACGCTTGATGCTCATGGTCACTTCGCGGCGCAGATCTCCCTCAACCTTGTAGTCGCCGTCAATGATCTTGCGAATTTTGGCGACCTCTTCCTCGGTCAGGTTGTCGGACCGGGTATCAAAGTCAACTCCGGCCTTGGTAAGGATACTCTGGGACGTGGAGCGCCCGATCCCGTAAATGTAGGTCAGGGCGATCTCGATCCGCTTGTTTCTGGGCAAATCGATGCCAGCGATGCGTGCCAATGTCCGATCCTCCTAAATGGTTAACCCTGTCTCTGTTTATGCTTGGGGTTTTCGCAGATAACGCGGACGATCCCCTTGCGCTTGATGATCTTGCATTTGTCACAAATGCTTTTGACCGACGAACGGACTTTCATAATTCTACCCTCAGTCGAGGCCGGTTTTCCAACCGACCGTGGCGTCGTCGCCTTATCACGCCCGGGTCAGGATCTCCGGGCCATGCTCGGTAATGGCGACGGTGTGTTCAAAGTGGGCCGACCGCTTGCCATCCTGAGTCACTGCGGTCCAACCATCTTCCAGTATCTTTACGCCGGGCGAACCGGCATTGATCATCGGCTCGATGGCCAACGTCATCCCAGGTTTAAGCCGGGGGCCCTGGCCAGGCGCACCGAAGTTCGGAACTTGAGGCGCCTCATGCAACTGCCGACCAATTCCGTGACCGACAAACTCCCGAACTACGCTAAATCCTCGCGGTTCGACCCAGGACTGGACTGCATGCGAGATATCCGAGAGCCGCCCGCCCGGGACAGCCTTCAGGATGGCCTGCCGCAACGACTCGCGCGTTGTCTCAAGCAAGCGTGTTGTCTCGGCATCGATCCGCCCGACCGGGACAGTTACGGCAGCATCACCATAATAGCCCTGATAGAGCACCCCGAAATCGATACTCAGGATCTCGCCCTCCAACAGCGGGCGATTATCAGGAAATCCGTGTACCACCCGATCGTTGGGAGAAGCGCAGAGGGTGCAAGGAAACCCTCCATACCCTTTGAACGCCGGCTTTGCACCTTGACGCAAACACTCTTTTTCAGCTAGCCGGTCAAGTTCGCCGGAAGTTATCCCGGGTTTAATCAGGCTCTCGAGCTGGGACAGGATCTCAGCGACGATCCGCCCGGCCGCCCGCATCTTTTCAAGCTCGGCGGCGCTCTTGAGAACGATCACGTCAGCCCGCCTGCAATGCGGTCAGAACCTGCTCCTGCACTACGGGAATCGGCTGCATGCCATCCAACTCGGTCAGCAACCCAGCCTCCCGGTAATACGCGATCAACGGCGAGGTCTGCTGGTCATACACCGTCAGGCGCTTGCGAATCGTCTCCTCACGGTCATCATCCCGCTGATACAGTTCACCGCCACAGGCATCGCACAACCGGGCATTGCGCGGCGGATCGAAACTGACATGGTAGCCACGGCCGCAACTGCGGCAGGTCCGCCGGCCGGTCAAACGCTCCACCAACGCATCGGCATCGACCGTCAATGAAACAACCCGGTCCAGGCGCCGCCCCAGAGACTCCAGGTTCATCTGCAAGGCGTCAGCCTGGGCAACCGTCCGGGGAAACCCGTCAAGGATGAACCCCGCCGTGCAATCCGCCTGCTGAAGGCGCTCACGAACGATGCCGATGACCACTTCGTCGGGAACCAATCCCCCGGCATCCATGAAGCTCTTGGCTTGCAGCCCGAGCGCCGTCCCGGCCTGAACCGCACCGCGCAGGATATCGCCGGTAGCGATCTGCGGGATCCCGAAGCGTTCGGTCAACATCTTGGCCTGGGTGCCTTTGCCGGCGCCCGGCGGCCCGAGCAGGATCAGCTTCATAGACAAACGTGCCGCCTAACCGCGGCGCCCCTTGATCGTGACACCCTTCATGAACCCTTCGTAAGAACGGGAGATCAGATGGGCTTCGATCTGCGAGGCGGTGTCCATGCCAACACCGACGACAATCAGCAGCGAGGTGCCGCCGAAATAGAAGGGCAGGTTGAGCTGACCGATCAGGATGGTCGGCAACACGCAGATCAGTGAAATGTAGATGGCTCCGGCAAAGGTCAGCCGGCCAAGCACGGTGTCAAGATATTCGGCCGTCGGCTTGCCGGGACGCACACCGGGGATGTAGCCACCATGTTTCTTGATATTCTCCGCCACATCGGCCGGGTTGAAGGTCACCGCCGTGTAAAAGTAACAGAAGAAGACGATGAACGCTACGAAGACCAGATTGTAAAGCCAGTGTCCCGGCGTCATCATCGCTGCGAACGCCTTCACCCAGGGAATATCGACAAAGCTGGCAATGGTGCTCGGAAACATAATGATCGAACTGGCGAAGATCGGTGGAATGACCCCGCTCATGTTGATCTTCAGCGGCAGATGACTGCTCTGCCCGCCCATGCTGCGTGCCCCGACCACGCGCTTGGCGTAGTGGATCGGCACGCGGCGCTGGCCGCGCTCCATGAAAACCACGGCCCAGATAACCGCCACCATCAGCGCCACAATCAACAGCATGATCGCCGGGGAGAGGGCACCGGTCTTGAGCAGGCGCACACTGTTGATCAGGGCCTTGGGCATGTCGGCGACGATCCCGGCGAAGATGACGAGGGAGATGCCGTTGCCAATGCCACGCTCGGTGATCTGCTCGCCGAGCCACATGATGAAGGCAGTTCCGGCGGTCAGCGTCACAACGGTCAACACGATGAAGCCGATCCCCTGGGCATGCACCACCGGCTCGCCGGCCGGGCCGCGCATGCTCTGCAGGCCAATGGCGATGCCGGTCCCCTGAATGATCGACAGGATGACCGTACCGTATCGGGTCCAACGGGTGATGGTCTTGCGTCCCTGCTCCCCCTCCTTGGCCAGCCTTTCCACAGGTTCCCAGACCACCGTCAGCAACTGCAGGATGATCGAAGCGCTGATGTAGGGCATGATGCCGAGAGCAAAAACGGTCATCCGTTCGAGGGCCCCGCCGGTGAAGGCGCTGACCAGACCGAGCAGGGTCCCTTCGGTCCCCTTGAAGAACTCGGCAAGCACGACCCGATCGATGCCAGGCAGAGGGACATGGCAGCCAATCCGGTAAACCACCAGCATTCCCAAAGTAAAAAGAATGCGGCGGCGCAGCTCGGGGATGCTGAAAACTGTCTGGATCTTGTTGAACAAGGCTAAAGGACCTCGGCCGTACCGCCGGCCGCGGAGATCTTCTCCTGGGCCGACTTGCTGAATTTGTGAGCCTTCACGGTCAAAGCCTTGGTCAACTCGCCGTCGCCAAGCACCTTGACGCCGTCCTTGAGCTGACCGATCAGGCCGGCTTTGCCCAAGGCTTCGATATCAACCACGCTGCCAGCTTCAAAGAGCTCGAGATCACGCAGGTTGACCAGTGCGTACTCGGTGCGGCTCAGCGGGTTGAAGCCACGCTTCGGCAAGCGACGCTGCAGGGGCATCTGCCCCCCTTCGAAACCAGCCTTGACACTGCCACCGGAGCGAGCCTTCTGCCCCTTGTGCCCCTTACCGGACGTCTTGCCGGTTCCGGAGCCGTGTCCGCGGCCGATGCGTTTTCTGTCTCGAGTCGAGCCGAGTGCCGGCTGAAGATTACTCAGATCCATGATCGTTTGTCCTTCGCGCTTATTCCTCAACGGCCACCATGTGGGAGACCTTGTTGATCATGCCGCGGATCTCCGGGGTATCCTTGAGCATCACCGTCTGATTGAGACGGCGCAAGCCAAGCCCTTGCAGAACCTTGGAAAAGTATTTGTCGCGGCCGATGCTGCTCCGCTTGAGGGTCACCTTGATGTCAGCCATTGTCTGCTCCGTTTCAGGCGTTGTCGTCATCGCCGTCGGTAAGACCGCGACGGGCCATGATTTCTTCGGGATCCTGCAGCATCAGCAGGGCCCTCATGGTCGCCTTGACCACGTTGTGCGGATTGTTCGAGCCCAGGCACTTGGAGAGGATGTCGCTGATGCCGGCGACCTCGAGGATGGCACGGGTCGCGCCACCGGCAATAACCCCGGTCCCTTGCGATGCAGGCTTGAGCAGCACCTTGCCGGCACCGAATTTGCCAAGGACATCATAAGGGATGGTCGTCCCCTGACGCGGCACCGAAATCATGCTCTTCTTGGCCTGCTCGACTCCTTTGCGGATCGCTTCCGGCACCTCGCGGGCCTTGCCCAGGCCGTAACCAACCTTGCCGGCTCCGTCACCGACCACGACAAGTGCCGAGAAGCTGAAACGACGGCCACCCTTGACAACCTTGGCGGTACGGCTGATGTGGATGACGCGGTCGAGAAAATTGCTTTCGCTGGTTTCAACTCGCTGCAAGCTCGCCTCCTATGCGCTCAAAAAGACAGACCGGCTTCGCGGGCCGCGTCGGCCAGGGCCTTGATACGGCCATGGTAGAGGAACCCGTTGCGATCGAAGACCACCTGCGTGATATTTTTAGCCAGAGCCCGTTCGGCAATTTTCTTGCCGATCAGCTTGGCGGCTTCCACGTTGCCACTCACCTTCAGATCGCCGCCGAGTTCCTTGGACACGGTCGATACCGATACCAGCGTCGACCCGGTCGAATCCTCGATGATCTGGGCGTAAATATGCTTGGAGCTGCGGAAAACACAAAGCCTCGGACGATCCGGGGATCCCTGCACCTTGCGGCGGACGCGCACCTGGCGTTTCTTGCGGGCCGTCTGGCGTTCTTTCGCGATGTTCACGATCTCACCTCGTTACTTACTTCTTGGCGCCGGCCTTGCCGGCTTTGCGCAGAATGCGCTCATCAGAGTACTTGATCCCCTTCCCCTTGTAAGGCTCGGGGGGACGGAAGGAACGGATTTTGGCAGCCGTAGCACCGACCAGTTCCTTGTCAATTCCTGTCAGGGTAATCTTGGTCTGTTTTTCGACCTCGGCGCTTACCCCGGCAGGCAAAGCATACTCAATCGGGTGCGAATAGCCGAGAGCCAGGTTCAGGGTGGTTCCCTTGAGTTCGGCGCGATAGCCGACACCGTTGATCTCGAGCCCTCGACTGAACCCCTTGGTCACACCATCGACCATATTGGCAACCAATGTCCGGGTCAGTCCCTGCAGGGAACTGCCGGCCTTGGGGTCGCGGGGATTCACTGCGATCTGGTCGGCCTCTACCTTGACATCGACCTGATCATGCAGAACCCGCTCAAGACGCCCTTTCGGCCCCTCGACCTTGACAGTCTGGCCGCTGAGCGCAACCTTGACCCCGGCGGGGATGATAATCGGTTTTTTCCCGATGCGCGACATTGTCATCTTCTCCTAAACAGGAATGTTTCAGCTACCAGATGGTGCAGAGCACTTCGCCGCCAACCGCGGCGGCGCGGGCTGCACCATCATCCATCACCCCTTGGGAGGTCGACAGAATGGCGGCACCGATTCCGTTCTTGACCCGCGGGATGTCGTCCTTGGCCACATAGACGCGACGGCCGGGCGTGGACACGCGAGTGATTTCGTGAATGACCGACTGGTTGTTGCCATCATACTTGAGATAAACCCGCAACACCCCCTGCTTATCATCGGTAATCACCTTGAAGTTCCGGACGTAACCCAGATTCTTCAGCACGGTGGCGACCGCGACCTTCAGATTGGACGACGGGATGTCGACCTTGGGATGCTTGGCCATCCCCGCATTGCGAACGCGGGTCAGCATGTCTGCGATTGGATCCGTCATACCCATTGGAAACTGCTCCTTATCGACCGGTTACCAGCTGGACTTGACCACACCCGGGAGTTTCCCCTGGGAGGCCAGCTTGCGCAGGCAGATCCTGCACATATCGAACTTCCGATAGTAGGCCCGCGGCCGACCGCAGATCGGACAACGGTTGTACTGTCTCACTTTGAACTTCGGCGGCCGGGCGGCCTTGATACGCATCGATTTCTTCGCCACGATTATCCTCCGCTAGGCTGCTGCAGACTGTTTTCGGAACGGCATTCCGAGAGCGGCCAGCAGGGCCCGCCCTTCTTCGTCGGTCCGGGCGCTGGTCACAACGGTCACGTTCAGACCCTTGACCTTGTCGATCTTCTCGATGTCGATCTCCGGGAAGATCAACTGCTCGCGAATCCCCAGCGTGTAATTGCCGCGGCCGTCAAAGCCTTTCGGCGAGACCCCTTTGAAGTCGCGAACGCGGGGAAGCGCCACATTGATCAAACGATCAAGAAACTCGTAGGCCCGCTCGCGGCGCAGGGTCACCATGCAACCGATCGGCATCCCCTCACGCAGCTTGAACGTGGCGATGGAGCGCTTGGCCTTGGTGATCACTGCCTTTTGGCCGGTGATCCGGGACAGCTCTTCAACCGCCGATTCGAGCACCTTGATATTCTGGATGGCTTCGCCCAGGCCCATGTTGATCACGACCTTCTCGACCCGGGGAACTTCCATCGCGTTCTTGAGCTGCAGCTCCTGCATCAGCTTGGGAGCGAGTTCACTCAGATATAAATCTTTCAGCCTGGCCATGAAAACCTCCTACTTGTCCAGGATTTCGTTACACTTCTTGCAGAAGCGTGCCTTGCTGCCATCTTCCAACACCCGGATCCCGGAACGGACCGGCTTGTTGCATGCTTTACACAGCAGCTGGACATTGGATGCATCGAACGGGGCTTCCTTCTCGACGATCCCCCCTTGGGCACCGCCCCGGGTCGGCCGCGTGTGACGCTTGACGACATTCAGGCTCTCGACCATAACCTGGCCGCGTTCAGGGAGAACACGCAGAACCTTGCCGCTCTTCCCCTTCTCTTTCCCGGCAATCACCATCACCAGGTCGTCTTTTTTGACGTGCAACTTCTTGACTGCCATGGCTCTCATTCTCCCTGCGGCCTAGAGGACTTCAGGGGCCAGCGAAACGATTTTCATGAATTTCTTAGCGCGCAATTCGCGGGCCACCGGACCGAAGATACGAGTGCCAACCGGCTCACCGGCTGCATTGACAACAACTGCCGAGTTGTTGTCAAAGCGGATGTATGAGCCGTCGGGACGCGCCACTTCTTTCGCGGTCCGGACGATGACGGCACGCACCACGTCACCCTTCTTCACCCTCGAATTGGGGAGGGCTTCCTTGACCGAGCAGATGATCACATCGCCGATCCCCGCATACTTGCGTTTCGAACCGCCAAGGACCTTGATGCAGCAGAGTCTCCGAGCACCGGAGTTATCTGCCACGTCAAGCATGGACTGCATCTGAATCATGGCCGGTTATCTCCTCAACCTTAAACGATGACGTTCTTTTCCAGAATTTCACGCACTCGCCAGCGTTTGTCTTTCGACAGTGGACGAGTCTCGACAATCAACACCTTGTCGCCGATTGCGCATTCATTGCCTTCATCATGCGCCTTGCAGGTCACGCGCCGCTTGATGTATTTCTTGTAGGTCGGGTGTTTGACAATGTTGTCGACACGGACAACCACCGTCTTGTCCATCTTGTCGCTGACCACCACACCGACCCGGGTTTTCCGGCTGCCTTGTTCTGTGTTCATTGCCGTCCTCACTTTATCCTTCTAACCGCGTTTTTCCCGGAGAACGGTCTTCACGCGAGCGATCTCCCTGCGCACCTGGGGGATGCGCGAGCTGTTTTCCAGATGACCGGTGTGCAGCTGGAAACGAAGGTTGAACAGTTCCTGGTTCAATTCCATCGCTTTTTTGCTGAGGTCATCAACGCTCAGGTCGCGCAGTTCGTTAACCTTCATGACCTGTCTCCTCACGTATCAGCAGCTTGGTCTTCATCGGCAGTTTATGCGCCGCCAGGCGGAACGCCTCGCGGGCGTCCTCTTCGGTGACTCCCTGCATTTCGTAGAGAACCATCCCGGGGCGGATTACACAGACCCACGCTTCCGGCGACCCCTTGCCGCTGCCCATGCGGGTCTCAGCCGGCTTGCGGGTGATCGGCTTGTCTGGAAAAGCACGGATCCAGATATTGCCACCGCGCTTAACATAGCGAGTCATGGCACGACGGGCTGCCTCGATCTGGCGGGCGGTCAGCCAACCACACTCAACCGCCTGGAGCCCGAAGTCTCCGAAGTTCAGATCGGTACCGCCAGCGGCGGGCCCTTTCATGCGTCCCTTGAACTGCTTTCTATGTTTAACCTTTTTTGGCATCAACATGGCGAATCAGCTCCTGTTAACGATTCTGCTGCAACTGGTCACGGTCGAGAATTTCGCCCTTGAAGACCAGGACCTTGACGCCGATGATGCCGTAGGTTGTCTTTGCCTCGGCAAAACCGTAATCAATATCGGCGCGCAGGGTGTGCAGGGGCACGCGGCCTTCGCGGTACCACTCGCGGCGGCTCATCTCCGCTCCGCCCAAACGCCCGGAGCATTCGATCTTGATCCCTTCGGCACCAAACTTGAGTGCCTGGCTGACCGCCTTTTTCATCGCCCGGCGGAAAGCGACACGACGCTCGAGTTGCAGGGCGACGTTTTCGGCGACCAACTGGGCGTCGATCTCGGGTTTGCGCACTTCCTGGATATTGATGAAGACTTCCTTGTCGGTCAGCTTCGCCAGATCCTTCTTGAGTGCCTCGACCTCGGAGCCCTTCTTGCCAATGATGATCCCGGGGCGGGCCGCGAAGATGTTTACCTTCGCTTTGCTGGCAGCACGCTCGATCTCGATCTTGGAAATGCCGGCATGGTGGAGGCGCTTCTTGAGATAATCGCGCAGCTTGAGATCCTCATGCAGCAGCCCCGCGTAATCCTTTTCGGCATACCACCTGGATTCCCACGTCCGGATGATGCCCAGACGGAACCCTACTGGATGTACTTTCTGGCCCAAACCCTCACCTCCTCGATCGGTTACTGCTCACCCAGAACCACGGTGATGTGGCTGGTCGGCTTGCGGATACGGCTGGCACTCCCACGCCCTTTCGGCATGAAGCGGCGCAGCACCGGACCCTGGTCAACAAAGATAGTCTTGACGAACAGGCGGTCGACATCGCTGACCCCCTTCTGTTCGGCATTGGCTAATGCCGAACTCACCAGCTTGGCAACAATCTCTGCTGCACGCTGAGGGGAAAACTTCAGGATATTCAGGGCCTCCTGAACCCCCTTGCCGCGCACCATGTCAATCACCAGGCGGGCCTTTTGCGGGGAGAGGCGCACGAAACTCAATTTTGCAGTGGCTTCCATGAACCAACACTCCTTAAGCTGAGGCTTCTTTTTCTTCATCTTGTCAGCGCCATGCCCGAAGTAGGTGCGGGTCGGGGCAAATTCTCCAAGCTTGTGGCCAACCATGTTCTCGGTCACAAACACCGGGATGAACTTCTTGCCGTTATGAACGGCAAAGGTCTGGCCGACAAACTCCGGAATGATCGTCGAGCGACGCGACCAGGTCTTGATAACCTTGCCGGGGCTGCCTTCGCCCGATTTCTGCACCTTGCGTGCGAGGCTTCCCTCGACATACGGGCCTTTTTTAATCGATCTCGCCACGGTCGTCTCCTGTATCCGCGTACTCTATTACTTGGTCCGCTTCCGCACGATGAAGCGGTCGGTCCGTTTATTGGAACGGGTCTTGTAACCCTTGGTCGGGACACCCCACGGCGTGACCGGGTGACGTCCACCAGAGCTCTTGCCTTCGCCGCCGCCGTGCGGATGGTCGACCGGGTTCATCGCCACGCCGCGAGATTGCGGACGCTTGCCCAACCAGCGATTGCGGCCAGCCTTGCCGATATTGACGATTTCATGCTCGGGGTTGCCAACCTGGCCAATGGTCGCGCAGCAGTCCTGCAGGACCAGCCGGACTTCACCGGAGGGGAGACGCAGCTGGGCGTACTTCCCTTCCTTGGCGGCGATCATTGCGTAAGTGCCGGCGCTGCGAGCCAACTGTCCACCCTTGCCGACCTTGAGCTCGACGTTGTGCACCCAGGTCCCGAGGGGGATGGAGCGGATGCACAGGGCATTGCCCGGCTTGATATCGGCCTGGTCGCTGGCAACGATCATGTCGCCGACATTGATGCCGACCGGCGCAAGAATATAACGTTTTTCGCCATCGACGTAATTGAGCAGGGCAATACGCGCGGAACGGTTCGGGTCGTACTCGATGGTTGCAACCTTGGCCGGGATCTCCTTCTTGTCACGCTTGAAGTCGATCAGCCGGTAACGCTGCTTGTGACCACCACCGGTGTGACGCTTGGTAATCCGGCCGGCGTTGTTGCGACCGCCACTCTTCTTGGCGGGTACCAGCAGGGACTTCTCCGGTGTTGAGGTCGTGATTTCCTCGAAGGTCGAGGAGGTCATTTGACGACGACCCGGGGAGGTCGGCTTAAACTTTTTGATCGCCATTATTGCTACTCCGTCAGAGGGTTTTCAGGCACTCAGACGCCGAAGAAATCAATCGTCCCCTCGGCGAGGGTGACATAGGCCTTCTTGACCGCAGAACGTTTACCGATTGAACGCCCGACGCGTTTGACCTTGCCAGCGGTGACCATGGTGCGCACATCCTTGACCTTGACCTTGAAGGCCTGTTCAACAGCCTGTTTGATCTCGATCTTGTTGGCATCTTTGGCCACTTCGAAAGCGATGGTCTGCCCTGCTTCACGCTGCAGGTTGGATTTCTCGGTGATCAACGGGCGCTTGATGATCTGATGTAATGGTTTCATTTGCTCAGGGCTCCTTCGATCTGCTCGACCGCCCCTTCAGTCAGTACCAGGCAGGGGTACTTCATGACGTCATAGACGTTGACCCCCTCGGCACGCAGCACCTTGACATTGGGCAGGTTGCGGGCCGACAACTCGACATTGCGGTTGTCGCCTTCGATCACCACCAGCGCCTTGCCCAGCTCAAAGCGCTCAAGCACCGCTGCAAAACCCTTGGTGCTGACCTGCTCCAACTGCAGGGCATTGAGCACGACCATCTGCTCGTCGCGGTAGCGTGCGGAGAGGGCGCTTTTGAGGGCGGCCTTCTTGACCTTGCGATTCAGCTTGAAGTCATAATCGCGTGGGGTCGGCCCGAAAACCGTGCCGCCGCCGACATGATTCGGAGCGCGGCTGCTCCCCTGACGGGCATTGCCGGTTCCCTTCTGCTTGTAAGGCTTCCGGCCGCCGCCGCTGACCTCGGTACGATTCTTGGTCTTGGCCGTCCCCTGACGACGCGCTGCCAACTGGTAGCGCACCATGTCATGGATGAGGTATTCCTTGACCTCGGTGTTGAAGACCGCATCTTCCAGGTCACGCTCGGCAACCTGCTTGCGGTTGATGTCATAAACAGCGATTTTCGCCATAGCCAAACTCCGGGTTCTAATCGAAAACGACTTACTTCTTGACCTTGATGCCCTTGCGAAGCACAACCGTCCCCTGGTTCGGGCCGGGGATCGACCCTTTGACCAGAATCAGATTCTGCTCGGGGCGCACTTCGACGACTTCAAGATTCTGGGTGGTAATCCGACGGTTACCCATCTGGCCAGCCATCTTGATCCCCTTGCGGACACGGGACGGCCAGGCGCTGCAGCCAATGGAGCCGGGGAGGCGATGAAAGTTCGAGCCGTGACCGCCCGGACCGCCGGCGAAGTGCCAGCGACGGATGACGCCCTGGAAACCCTTGCCCTTACTGGTGCCGGTGGCATCGATGATATCGCCCGCCTTGAACACCGCATCGCAGGTTACCTGGTCGCCGACCTGATAGGCATCGACACTTGCGGCGCGAAGCTCGGCAAGTTGAGCAAAAGCACCCTGCCCCGCCTTGCGGAAATGGCCCATCATCGGCTTGTTGACGCGATGGCTCTTCTTGGCACCGAAGCCAAGCTGCAGCGCATTGTAGCCATCGGTCGCCGCCGTCTTTTTCTGCAGGACGGTACAGGGGCCGGCTTCAACAACCGTCACCGGAATCCAGCGACCGTCGGCAGCAAACACCTGGGTCATCCCCAGTTTTTTTCCCAAAATTCCCTCGATCATGACTCTACCTATCACTCGTTGGCTTAGAGCTTGATTTCGACGTCGACACCGGCCGAGAGGTCGAGCTTCATCAGGGCGTCAACGGTCTGCTGGGTCGGCTCGAGAATATCCAACAGACGTTTGTGGGTCCGCATCTCGAACTGCTCGCGGCTCTTCTTGTCGACATGCGGGCCACGCAGCACGCAGTACTTGTTGATCACGGTCGGCAAAGGAATCGGGCCGGCCACACGTGCGCCCGTGCGCTTGGCGGTATCGACGATCTCGTTGACCGATTGGTCGAGCAGCTTATGATCGTACGCCTTGAGGCGAATGCGTATCTTCTGGTTCTGCATGGAGCTATCCCCTTGCTTACTGGATGATGTCGGTGACGGCGCCGGCGCCCACGGTACGGCCGCCTTCGCGG
>VEPG01000071.1:0-37142 GCA_012026975.1 Desulfuromonas sp.
GGCCTCCTTCGCGCGTGTTTGCGCGGTTTTTAAATCTTCCGCCATTAGCTTTCATGGAGGGTTGCGGCCGCGTCGTCCATCCCTTGATCTCCCCGCCTGTTGCCGTTATGCACCGCATGGTTTTCCTATACACCTTGGCAGTAAATAAAAACCCTTAAATTCCAATCAGTTAAAAAGAACGACAAAGGCATTCGCGCTTTCAGCCGGAATCGCCCCGCATATTTTCGTTATACAACCTCATCACGACGAAGGTTGCGGCGATTTGCCTTTTTGATGAAAAAACTCTTAATTCTTAAATGGTTAGAGATAAAAAATGAAATAATTTTAAAGTTGGTATGATCGGTGCACAAAGGGATGGGCAAGAACGGCCATACAATTCAGAAAAGGAGAACGGCCATGAAAAACACGATGAGAGCGATTGGCTGGATGCTGGTTTGGGGCGCCTCGGTGGCGTATGCCGCCCCTGGGGGTGAAGGGGAGAGCGTCGGTTTGTTGGGGTACCTGTTCGCCGGTTTCTTCGCCGTGGTCATCGTTACCCAGCTGGTGCCGGCCGCGATCCTGTTCTTCGGCATGCTCAAGGGGATCTTCTCGGCGCGGGAAAAAGTTGACGCCGCCGAAGTGCACGGCGAATAGGCAGACGGAGGACGGCTCATGTCGAGCCAAGCAGAGGAGATCATGGCCATGCAAGGACTGCTCATTGCCGACGAGGACCTGGCGACCAGGAAACAGATGGCAGAGCTGTTCATCGACGCCGGCTACCAGGTGACCGTCACGACCTCGGCAGCCGGCGTACTGTACGGCATTCTCAAGAAAACCGCGCAGGTGGTGCTGCTCAGCACCCGCTTCGACGAACTGCTTGCCACCGAACTGATACCGATTCTCAAGCAATGCAATCGCAACCTGACCATCATTCTGGTGGCCAGCGAACTGCCGCTCTCCCTGCTGCGCCGGGCGCGCAGCGAAGGGATTTTTTATCACGCGCTCAAGCCCGGGCGTCCCGGGGACGACGAGGAACTGCGGCAGGTCGTGAAATGCGCTTTTGAAAAACAGAATACAAACGGGACGGTCGATCAGACCGAACCTTGAACTTGCTGCAAACCATCACACCAAAGAGGAGGTTGTCATGAACACCATCCGTACCATGTCGTTAACCTTGGCCCTGGCCCTGGCATCAACCGTCCCGGCTTTCGCGGTCGATACCTCGAAGACCTATTCGAGCGGTCTGCTGATCGGGATCTTCCTCGCGTTCTGCGCGCTGATCGTCGTGGTCCAGCTGGCCCCGTCGCTCATGCTGCTGTTCGGCTTCATCAAGGGGCTGGTCCGCCGCACGGAAACCAAGGCCGAAGCACAGACCGCCGGCAGCCCGCGGGCCTGAAGCCCAAGCGCCCGACGTAAGGAGAAATCATCATGACCCAGCTATTTGCACAAATCGGTGAGTGGCACCAGGTCTACACCCTGGTCGACTTCTACCAGTACATCAAAGGCGTCGAGTATTTGATCTGCTTGGCATTCTTCATCAGTTTCCCGATGTTCTACCGTTATCTGCACCGGAGCTCCGGCGACGCCGGCAAATGAGTGCGGAGCCTGCGTCGGCAAAGGAGAGGATCATTATGAAACCAACGTTGTCACTGCATATCCTCGGAATGGCCCTGATTGTGCTGCTGTGCGCGGCAAGCGGCGTTGCTGCCGCACCGACCGGCGGCCCCGGACAGGTCAAGCTCGATCGTCTGGCGAACCTGTTTACCGCGGTCAACTTCGACCATGCGGCACATGTCGAGATCGCCGGCGACTGTGTGACCTGCCACCATCACACCACGGGAGACGGCGCCGGCGGCGGGCGCTGCGGCCGCTGTCATGCCCAGAGCCAGAAGAGCACCGTCGTTGCCTGCCGCGACTGCCATGACGTCGACCCGTTTTCGGCGGTGCAGCTGGAGCGCAAGGCCGACGACCGTTACCAGTATCATATCGACAAGCCCGGCCTGAAGGCGGCCTATCACTGGAACTGCATGGGTTGTCATGAAGACTCCGGCGGGCCCACCGGCTGCGAGGACTGCCATGCGCGGACTACGGCCGGCGATGAATTCTATCAATCAGGCAGCTTTGCACCGAAGGCGGCAGCGTCGGCCTCGCACCACTGAGACGAACTGCGCCATTCGCCAATCATCAAGGAGAATTTTGTCATGAGTGGAATCAGTCGACGCAGATTTCTCGCCGGCAGCATCGCAGGATGCGCCGCGACGACGCTGTGCGGCACCCAAAAGGCTTTGGCCGCGGGTTCCTTCACCGGCTATCCGGAAGGAATGGGCGTCCTGGTGGACCTGACCCGCTGCATCGGGTGCCGCAGCTGTGAAGCGGCCTGCAACAAGGAACAAAAACTGCCGGCTCCGGCCAAACCGTTTGACGACATGTCAGTGTTCGACGAGCGCTTCCATGGGGGCACCCAGATGCGTCGCCCGGACGAAAACGCCTACACCGTGGTCAACCGTTATCAACCGGAAGGCGGCGGCAAGCCGATCTACCGCAAGGTACAGTGCAATCACTGCAACGAACCGGCCTGCCTGACCTCCTGTTTCGTCAATGCCTACACCAAGACGCAGGAAGGGGCGGTGGTTTACAACCCCAAAATCTGCGTCGGTTGCCGCAACTGCATGATCGCCTGCCCGTTCAATATCCCCGGATACAGCTACTCGAGCGCGTTCAATCCGGTGGTCAAGAAGTGCATCTTCTGCCACGAAACGCGGCTGAAGACCGGGCGTCCGCCCGCTTGCGTGGAAATCTGCCCGCAGCAGGCACTGACCTTCGGCAAACGCAAGGATATGATCAAGATTGCCCATCAGCGGATCCTCAACGAACCGGGCCGTTATGTCGATCATCTCTATGGCGAGAAGGAACTTGGCGGGACCGGCTGGATGTACCTTTCCAGTGTGGCGTTCGATCAGGTCGGCTTTGACACAACGACAGGGAACGAGCCGATTATCGCCAACGTCAAGGATTTTCTCGGCACCGTACCGATGGTCCTGGCGATCTGGCCGGCGTTGTTCACCGGCTTCCACCTGCTTGCCAAGCGCAAGGATGGGCACGGCCACGACGATGACCATGCCGGGGATCATTCCGCGGCGCACGGGGAGGAGGAAGACAAGTCATGAAGAGCATGATCAGGCAAGGCATTCAACCGGTGGCCTCTCACCACAATGGTGAGGGGAAAAGCCGGAAGTCATGGAGCCTGTTGGAGAAGCTGCTGCTCGGGCTCAGCCCGCGCCAGTACCTGGAACAGGCGATCAAAAACCCGTTCAACTGGATTCTCGGTGTACTTTTCGCGGTCGGCCTGCCGCTGATCGCCTACCGCTTCCTGTTCGGTCTGAGTGTGGTGACGCACTCCTCGAACGACTACCCTTGGGGTTTGTTCCTCGGTTTCGGCCTGTTCGCCATGGTGCCGCTGTCAGCCTCCGGCTTCATGCTCGGCACCACCGTGGAGATCTTCGGTCGCCACGATTTCGAGCCGATCGAGCGTCTCGCCCTGCTCAACGGTTTGCTTGGCTACCTGTTCGCTGTCATCTATCTGCTGGTCGACCTTGGCCAGCCGTGGCGCCTGCCGTATCCGATGGTCGTTGCTTTTGGTCCGGCCGCGGTTCTGTTCCTGGTCGCCTGGCACGTCGCCACCTACCTGTCGGTGCAGGTTGCCGAGGTTTCCGTGGCCTTCTTCGAGTGGATCGGCTGGCTGGGCGGCAAGCGCTTTGTCCGCCGGATCGCCGTCGGCCTGACCGTGGCGGGGATCATCCTCTCCACCCTGCACCAGGGGGCGCTTGGCGCACTCTTTACCTATGCGCCAGGGAAGGTCCATCCGCTGTGGTATTCGGCGTCGTTCCAGTGGATCCACTTCTTCTGCTCGGCGATCCCCGGCGGCCTGTGCATGGTGATCGCGGTCAGCACGATCGTGAAAAAGACCATGGCCTGGCGCTGCGACGGCAACTTCCTCGACAACCTCGATCGCTGCACCTTCGGTCTAGCCAAGGGCGCCAGCATGGGTCTGATCACCTACCTGGCCATCAAGCTGATCGGCGTTGCCCACGACAACGAATGGGGCTATCTGGGGACCGGCTGGGGTGCCTGGTTCATGCTCGAATTAGCGATCGGCGTGATTCTGCCGCTGGCGCTCTTTGCCTGGGCGATTCACAACCAGCGGGTCGGCGTGGTTCGCCTGGCGGCTTTCATCACCGTCTTCGGCGTGGTGCTGAACCGGATCAATACCGCACTGATCGCCTTCAACTGGAAACTCTATCCCGAGATTCCGCATCCTTTCGAAGTGATCATTTGCCTGACCATCTTTGCCATCTACGTCGTGGTTTACCGGTTCATTCTCTACCGGTTGCCGATCCTGTTTGCCTGGAAAGCCGTCCCGGTCGAAGCTTATGAGACCGAACCCGTGACCGTTCAATCGGCGCCGGCGCTGAAGAGCTCGGTGCCGGCCCCCGGGGCTGTCTACCGCTCCATCGACTGAAAACGGCAGTGAAGCGGGGTCGCGTCTCGGCCCCGCATCACTGCCCCCAGCTTTCAGGGGCGCGCAAGGAGAACCGCCATGTTGAAAAGCATCAACTGCCGCGCCATCCTGCCGGTTGCCTGTGCCGTGACCGGCTTCGTCATTGCCTGCTGCCTGCTCCTTTATTCCTTCATCAAGAGCGACCTGGTCCGCGGCGAGATCCAGCATGCCGCCGATCTGGCCGATACCGTGGTGAAGTCGGCCCGCTATGCCATGCTCAACGGCGACCGCGAAACCTTGCGCCACATCATTCGCAATGTGGGCGAGCAGCAGCAGGTCGAGCACGTGCGCATCTTCAACAAAAAAGGGCTGATCATGTTTTCGGAGGATGACGCCGAGATCAACCGGTTCATCGACAAGACGGCGGCGGGGTGCAATGTCTGTCACGTCGGGACCGAGACGAAGCGTCATATCGGCACCATGGCCCAGGCCCGCCAGTTCACCAACGCGGAAGGCAATGACGTGCTGGCCATCACCGCTCCGATCTACAATGCCCCGGATTGCTACACGGCGGCCTGCCACGTTCACGATGCCAAGCAATCGCTCCTCGGCACCCTCGACATCGGCCTCTCCCAGGCGCCGCTGAAGCGCACCATGGGAATGCTGCAGGACCGCATGATCGTTTTCACCGGGATGATCCTGGTGCTGACCGTCGGGGCTGTCTGCGCCCTGCTTTATCGGCAGATTCTCATGCCGATCAGGAAATTAGTGGACTTTACCGAAAAGCAGGGGAATGTTAATCTTGATCAGGAAATCCCCGAGGTCAGCGGCGATATGGCTCACCTTGCCAAGGCGTTTCAGAAGATGGCGCGCCGATTGCGGGAAATGGAGGGACGCGACCCCGGTTCGACGACGTGACGGCGTATTGACGTGGCCGGTCAGTCGAGGCTCGATACGGGCGCTGTCCCAGAGATCAAGGTCAGCGCCCGCGGGCGGAGCGGGGGAGCGGCATGAAGCGGGAACAGACAGATGCCGGCGCAAATTGTCCGCCGGGGCGTGAAAACCTGCAGGCGCAGATCGAGGCGCGCATCCGCAGGCTGGAACTCACCGCCGCCAACGGTTTGTGGGGAATGGTCCTGTTCCTGCTCGTCAGTTTCGCGGCATTCAACGGTTTCGACATCCTTCCCGATCTCTCCGAATCAGTTCGCCGGAAGCTCGGCGCGCCGCCGCCGATCGACCTGATCAGCCTGGCTCTGGTCATTTACGCATTTTCCGGGATCGTCCTGACCCTGGCGCGGATGACCACCGACACCGGCTCCTACCGTGGCTTCATGCACGCGGCCTTTTTCACCGGCTTCTACACCTTCTATCATCTCTCCGGGGGGCTCCCCGACAACTTCTGGGCCGTGTTCTTCGCCGGGGTCAGCGTCATGGGGCTGGAAAGCTACCATTTGTGGACCCGTCATGGTGCGGCGATCCGCAAGCAGCAGGCCATGCTGGCCGACCTGCGGGCCGGGCGGCCGATCGTTCTGGAGGATGATGAAGACGAGGACGAAGCGATTTGAGCAGCAAACAACGTGAGTGCGGGGTAGTGTTGCATGGAACAGCCGGCTGAAGGCACGGTCAAGATCGACAAGCTGCAACCCAGCAAACCTCAAGGGCTGGTGGTCGTCATCACCGGCAACGGCAAGGGGAAGACGACCAGCGCCATGGGGATGGTGCTGCGCGCCTGCGGCCACGGGTTGAAAAGCTGCATCGTCCAGTTCATGAAGGGGGATCTCTACTCCGGCGAATGGGACGGGGTAAAGCGGCTTGGCGAGCTGGTGGAGCTGCATGCGACCGGCAAGGGGTTCTGCGGCATCCGCGGCAACCCCTACAGTCGCGAGGAGCACCGGGCCAATGCTCAGGCAGCCATCGGCCTGGCCCGGGAAAAGTTACTCTCGGGAAAGTACGACCTCATCGTTCTCGACGAGATCAACAATGCCGTCAGGCATCGCCTGGTCGATCTCGAGCAGGTTCTCGATCTTCTGACGGTCCGGCCGGAGCGGGTGCACCTGGTGCTGACCGGGCGCAACGCCGCCGCCGAGGTGATCGAGCGGGCCGATACCGTGAGCGAGGTCAACGAGATCAAACATGCCTATCGCCAGCAGATCGAGCCGCAGCCGGGGATCGATTACTGAAAAGACGGGTTGGTCTCGTCAGCTCAGGGCGACCAGCCGGCGATGATGGCTTCGATGCGCTTGCGGCCGCGAGGGTTGTAAGGGCCGACGATGGCGCCATGGAGCCGGCCGGGAGTAAACAGTTCGCGGGCGGTCCGGCGCAGTCCGCTGGGGGTGACCTTCGACAACTCCGTCAGATCGCCTTCGATGGTGCGCCGGCAGCCGGTCAGTTCTCCCCAGGCATAGCGCAGCGCCAGCTCCTCCAGATGATCGCGCGAATAATCGAGATCGTAACGGTAGGTCGCCAATACGTGCTCCAACTCCGCGGCTGACACTTCCGTCGCGACCAAATCGCTGAAAATTCCCAGGATTGCTTCAACCGCCGGCGCCAGATTGTCGGGAGAAACGGCCAGGTCGACTGCCAGCACTCCGGCGTCGACATACAGGGCCAGGGACGCTTCCACGGCGTAGGTCAGGGCCAGCTCCTCGCGCAATCGCAGCATCAGCAGGCTCATGCCGCCCCAGCCGAGCAGGCGGCGAATGACGCGCAGATTGACGGCGTGGGGATTGTCGCGACCGGGGAGCTGGAAAGCCAGCTGGAGGCTGATCTGCGAACCGTTGTCGCGCACCCAGGCGATGCGCGGTCCGCCACCGGCCGGCGCCGTCCATGGCTGGGGAGGAGCCGCCGGCGCACCTTGCCAGTCGCCGAAAAGATCCCGCGCGGCCGCCAGCACGGCCTGATGCTCGGTCGGACCGGCCACGGCCAGCACCATATTCGATGGCGTATAGTAGCTGGCATGATGGCGCTGGAGTTGGGCCAGGCTGAGGCGCGCGACGCACGGTCTTGAACCGACCGTCGGACGGCCGAGGGGGTGGCGGGGAAAGAGCAGCCCGGCGACCAGGTTGTCGGGGTTGATCTGGCGGCCGGTCTCGTTGAAATCGCTCAGCGCCTCCTCGAGGATGACGCGGCGCTCGACCTCCATCTCCCGGAACAGGGGACGGCGCAACATCGACGCGAACAGGGCCAGCCCTTCGCGCAGGTGAGCGGGATGAATGCGGGAGTGAAAGCAGGTGGTCTCGGTGTCGGTCGCGGCATTGGCCGAACCGCCGACCGCTTCGAAGGCCCGTTCGAGAGCCAGCCCGCTCGGATAATCACGCGTCCCCTTGAAGAGCATGTGCTCGAGAAAATGCGAGACCCCGGCCTGTCGGGTCGGCTCGTGCCGGCTGCCGACGCCCAGGTAAATCAACACTTCGGCGCCATGATGGTGTGACAGTGGCACACTGATGACGCGCAGGCCGTTGTCGAGGGTGTCGCAGAAATATTCAGGCATAAATCCCGTGATTCATTTGCGCTTCAGCGCAGCAGCTTCGCTGCTTCCTTGGCGTGGTAGGTGATGATCAGGTCGGCGCCGGCGCGTTTCATGCCGGTCAGCGTTTCCAGCATCACCCGGTCATGGTCGATCCAGCCGTTGGCGGCCGCAGCCTTGATCATGCTGTATTCGCCGGAGACGTTGTAGGCGACCAGCGGCAGGTCGAAGCGTTCCTTGAGATCGCGCAGGATGTCGAGATAGGCGAGCGCCGGCTTGACCATCAGGAAGTCGGCACACTCCTGCACGTCCAGAGCCGCCTCGCGAAACGCCTCCATGCGGTTGGCCGGATCCATCTGATAGGAGCGGCGGTCACCGAACTGCGGGGTCGATTCGGCGGCGTCGCGGAACGGCCCGTAGTAGGCGCTGGCGTACTTGACCGCGTAGCTCATCACTGGAATGTGCTCGAAACCGTTGGCATCGAGTCGGGCGCGGATCGCCGCCACCCGGCCGTCCATCATGTCGGAGGGGGCGACGATGTCGGCCCCGGCCCGGGCATGGGAAAGCGCCTCGGCGGCGAGCAGTTCCAGCGTTTCGTCGTTGTCGACGTCGCCGTCCTTGATCACCCCGCAGTGGCCGTGGTCGGTGTACTCGCACAGGCACACGTCGGTAATGACCACGAGTTTGGGCACTGCCTGCTTGATGGCGCGAATCGTCTCCTGGATGATGCCGTGTTCACTGTAGGCGTCCGAACCGACCGCATCCTTGGCTTCGGGGATGCCGAAGAGGATCACGGCCGGAATGCCGAGGGCATGAACCTCTTTGGCCTCTTCGACAATGTATTCGATCGATTGCTGGTAGATCCCCGGCATCGACGGGATCTCTTTCCTGATCCCCTGGCCGAAGGCCGAGAACATCGGATAGATCAGGTCGTCGCTGCGCAGCACGGTCTCGCGGACCATGCGGCGCAAGGTTTCGGTGCGGCGCAGGCGGCGGGCGCGGTATTCGGGAAAGAACATGATTAACCTCCGGTGGCTGGGAACGAGAAGCTGGCGGCGATGAACGGCAAACCGCCCCGACCTCCCGCGATTCTCATTTTACGCCTGGGTAAAATAATCGACAATTGCCGCGACCATTGCTTCAAGGGTGGCTTCCGCCGGTTCGATGGCGACGGTGAAGCCAAGCTCGCGCGCGGTGGCGGCGGTCTGCGGGCCGATCACCGCCGAGGGCAAGGACCTGGCCCGCAGCAATTCCTCCGGGCCGAGCAGTTCCGCAAAATTGCGCACTGTCGATGAGGCCGTGAACGTCAACAGGTCGAGTCCCGCGGTCAGGGCGGTACGCGCTGTTTCGGTGGCCCCTGCCGGTGGCGCGCTGGTGTAGGCGACCGGGGCGATCACCGTGGCGCCGGCGGCGGTCAGTTCCGTGACGATGAGATCACGGGCCAGGGCGGCACGGGGGTAGAGCACCTGTTTCCCCGCCACCTTGCCGCGCAACAGGGTTATAACCCCTTCGGCATCGTAGCCGGCCGGCATCAGGTCGGCACGCAGGCCAAAGGTCGCGAGCGCTGCGGCGGTCTTCGGCCCGACCGTTACCAGCGTCACTCCGGCAAGAGCCCGGGCGTCGCGGCCGGCGACGGCCAGACGAGCGAAAAACGCCTCCACGGCATTGGCCGAGGTCAGGATCAAAAAGTCGACCTCTCCCATTTGTGCAATGCCGGCATCGAGCTCCGCGTAGCTCGCGGGCGGCACGATGCCGATGGTCGGGCAGGGCACCGGCTCGGCACCGTGCGTCAGCAGGGCATCGAGCATCGGCGCGGCCTGGTCGGCGGCGCGGGTGACCAGAATACGGCGGCCGAACAGCGGCCGGTTGTCGAACCAGCGCAGGGTGTCGCGCAGCCCCACGACTTCGCCGATGATGATCACGGCCGGTGGCTGGAAATCCGCGGCGGCGACTTTGGCGGCAATGTCGGCCAGGGTGCCGGTCAGCGTTTGCTGGCGCGGCGTGGTCGCCCAACGAACCAGTGCCACCGGCGTCTGCGGCGGGCGACCGTGTGTGATCAGGCGCGCGGCAATCTCGTCGAGATTGGAGAGCCCCATGTAGATAACCAAGGTGCCGACCCCCTTGGCGAGACGTGCCCAGTCGACGTGGTCGAGGTCGCGTTCGCTGGTCAGGTGACCGGTCACCATCGCCAGGCTGGTCGTGTAGTCGCGATGGGTCAACGGGATGCCGGCGTAGGCCGCCGCGGCCAGCCCGGCGGTAATTCCCGGCACCACTTCGAAGGGGATGCCGGCGGCGGCAAGAAAACCGGCCTCCTCGCCGCCGCGCCCGAAGATGAACGGGTCGCCCCCCTTCAGGCGGACCACGGTCCGGCCGGCCCGGGCATGTTCGGCCAGCAGGGTGTTGATCTCCTCCTGCGGTACGCAATGGCGCCCCTTGCTTTTGCCGACATAGACGCGAGCGACTCCGGCCGGGGCCTCATTCAGCAGGGCAGGGTTGGCCAGGTAATCGTAGATCACCACCTCGGCCCGCCGCAGGCAGGCCAGGCCGCGCACCGTCATCAGCCCGGGATCGCCGGGGCCGGCACCAACCAGGTAAACAATTCCCGGCCGGGGCGCCGGTTCAGACTTCTTCGCGTCCGGCATTGAAGGTTTCGCGCTGGTAGACCTCGTTGAGAATCTTGCCGGCGCCCATGATCAGCAGGTCGTCGGCCAGTGAGGTGCCCAGGCGCGCGGCGGTGTTGACCGGGCCGTGCACGGTTTTTTTCAGCATCTGCAGCCCATCGACGCTGGCCACCAGGCCGGTCAGGCTCAGGGTGTCGCCATCGACCGTGCCGTAGGAGGCGATCGGCACCTGGCAGCCCCCTTCGAGGCGGGCCAGCAGGGCCCGTTCGGCAATTACCGCATGGGCGGTTTCCGGGTGGTTGAAAAAGTCGATCATCTCGTTGGTTTCGCCGTCATCGATGCGGGATTCGAGTCCCAGCGCGCCCTGACCGATGGCCGGCAGGGAGACGTCGACCGGCAGGTATTCGCTGATCCTGGTGGTGAAACCGAGGCGATGCATCCCCGCGGCGGCCAGCACCACGGCGTCGAGATTGTCCTCGGTCAGCTTGCGGATGCGGGTCTCGACGTTGCCGCGGATGTCGATCATCTGCAGGTCGGGGCGGGAGTGCAGCAGCATCGCCTTGCGGCGCAGCGACGACGTGCCGACCCGGCCGCCGATCGGCAGCTCCTCCCAGCTCTTTATGCCAGGGCGCAGGATCACGATGTCGCGCGGATCCTCGCGCTTGGTGATGCAGCGCAGACCGAGTCCCTGGGGGAAGTAGGTCGGCACGTCCTTCATCGAGTGCACCGCCACCTCGATCTCACCCTTGAGCATCGCCTCCTCGATCTCCTTGGTGAAGAGGCCCTTGCCGCCGACCTGGGCCAGCGGCACGTCGAGGATCTTGTCGCCGGTGGTCTTGATCTTGACCAGGGTGACTTCGAGGTCGGGATAGCATTTTTCCAGTTCGCTCTTGACCCAGTTGGCCTGCCAGAGGGCCAGCTGGCTGGCGCGGGTGCCGATGCGCAGTTGCCGTTTTGCCATGTTCACATTACTCCTTTAACGGTTATCGGGATCGTCGTCGATCGGTTCGAGCGGGGCTTCGTCGGCAAGCGGTGCCGGGAGGTCGAACAGTTCCCGTACCGCATCGACGTAGTCTTCGCCGCTGGCGTCGTTTTGCGTGCGTTTGAGCAGGCTGACCGGGCGGTGCAGCAGCTTGTTGACGATGGCGTTGGTCATCGCCTCGATCCCCTTGCGCTGGGCATCGGTCAGATCCTTGTGGTTGCCGAAGGTTTTCGCCATCTCCTGCGAGCTGATCTCCTCGAAGCGCCGGCGCAGGGCGACGATGGTCGGTTTGACTTCGAGATTCGCCAGCCAGAGATGGAACTGGCCGATCTCCTCGGTGACGATCGCTTCAGCGCGGTGGGCCTCCTTGTGGCGCTCCTTGAGGTTGGCCTGCACCACCCCCTGCAGGTCGTCGACGTCGTAGAGATAGACGTTGGCAAGATCGTTGACCTTCGGGTCGACGTCGCGGGGCACGGCAATGTCGATCAGAAACATCGGCCGGTTCTTGCGCCGGCGCAGGATCTCTTCCATCTGCTTGTGGCCGAGGATGAAGGTCGGCGCGCCGGTGGAGGTCAGCACGATGTCGACCTGCGCCAGATGGTCGGTGAACTCCTCGAAGGGGACGGCCCGTCCCTGAAATTCGGCGGCCAGTTTCTCGGCGCGCTCGAAGGTGCGGTTGGTGACCAGCACCCGGCTGACGCCGTTGCTGACGAAATGCCGGGCGGCCAGTTCGCACATCTCCCCGGCGCCGATGATCATGACCCCCTTGTCGTCGAGGCGGTCGAAAATCTTGCGGGCCAGTTCCACGGCGGCGAAGGAGCCCGACACGGCGCTGCTGGCGATGCCGGTTTCGGTGCGCACCCGCTTGGCGACGGAAAAAGCCTTGTGCAGAAAACGGTTGAGAATCAGCCCGGCGGTCTTGAACTCCACCGCGTAACCGTAGGCGGTCTTGATCTGGCCGAGGATCTGCGGTTCGCCGATGATCATCGAATCGAGGCTGGAGGAGACCCGGAAGAGGTGGCGGATAGCGTCCTCTCCCTGATAATCGTAGAGGTTCTCTTCGATCTCTTCCAGCGGCACCCCGTGATAGTCGGCCAGGAAGCGGCGCAACGCGGCGACCGCGCTGTCGGGTTCCTTGCTCGCGGCGTACAGCTCGACGCGATTGCAGGTCGAGACGATCAACGCTTCGGCAATGGCCGGCAATTCCAGTATCCGCCGCAGCGGTTTTTCCATGGCGGTCGGCGCAAACGCCAGGCGCTCGCGGATTTCCACCGGGGCGGTGTGGTGGCTCAGGCCGACAACGACGATATGCATGAAAACCCTCCGCCGCTAGCCGCCGAAGCTGCGGAAGGTGTGCTGCCCGCCGGAAAGCAGGTTCACGCCAAGGAAGGTGAAGAGCAGGCAGATAAAGCCGATGATGGCGAAGATCGCCGCCCGCCGGCCGCGCCAGCCGACGGTCAGGCGGCCGTGCAGCAGGGCGGCGTAGAGGAACCAGGTGACCAGTGCCCCGGTCTCCTTCGGCTCCCAGCGCCAGTAGCCGCCCCAGGCCGAGTTGGCCCAGATGGCCCCGGAGATGATCCCCATGGTCATCAGCGGGAAGCCGAAGCTCAGGCATTTGTAGTTGATGCTGTCGAGGATGTCGAGCGAGGGGAGGCGGAAGAACAGGCCGGAGAATTTCTTCGCCTTGACGCGGCGTTCCTGGAGCAGATACATGACCCCGGCCATGGCGGCCACCGCAAAGACCGCATAGCCGAGAAACGCCAGGGTGACATGCACCGGGAACCACCAGGAATCGAGGATCGGATTGACCGTTGTCACCTGCTTGGAGGCGGCCGAGCCGCCGATCATCAGCACCAGGGCCAGCGGGCAGACGAAGGCGCCGAGCGCGGCGATCCGGTAGCGCAGGTCAAACAGCAGATAAATCCCGACCAGGGCCCAGGAGAAGAACGACAGCGCCTCATACAGGCTGGCGGCTGGCGGGAAGCCGGTGGCGGCCCAGCGGGCGCCGAGGGTGGCGCAATGGGCGACAAAGCCGATGACCAGAGTCCATTTGGCGCAGTGGCCGAGCTGCTCGCGACGGGTGATGACCCCGATCAGGTAGAGCAGGGTGGCGACGAAGTAGACCAGCAGGGTGGCCTTGAACAGCAGAATGTCGAGGGTCATGGCATAGGGTCCGGCAGGGTCAGCCCGAGTCCGGCCAAGGTGGTTTCCCGGCCGCAGACGCGGGTCAGCAGGTGGTCGATTTCCTCATCGTTCCGGCGGATCAGCAACTCGGCCAGTCCACCGTCGATGAGGTCAGCCAAAACCTTATAACCATAGACGTTTTCTGCGGAAGTTGTCAAATTTTTCATACGCAGACGCGCGGCAATCTCCACCACCAGCGCCCATTCGGGGCCGAAATTTCCGGCGAGCCGGTCGCGAATGAGCTTGGCCAGCGCGGGCGCCTGCCCTGCCGTGGCGGCGGCAATCAGAAGCTCGCCACGGCGCAGGACGGCCGGCAGGGTGAAGTCGCCGTCCTCGGGAGCAGCCGCCAGATTGGCCGGGATGCGGCGCTCCCGGGCGGCGGCCAGCACGGCCTGGTCGACTTCCGCGACTCCCGTGGCGGCAAAGGCGAGTACGGCGCCGTCAAGGTCGGCTGGATGAAACGGCCGCAGGTGCAGTTCGATCGGCTGGTTCCAGCAGGCGGGCGGCACCGGGTCGCGGCTGACCAGGCGCACCCGGGCCCCGGCGGCGAGCAGCCCCGTGATCTTGCGCCGGCCGACGGCACCGCCGCCGACCACGACGACCAGACGATCGCGCAGGTCAAGGATAACCGGGTAGCCAGGCACGGGGCATTACATTCCGAAGAGTTCGCCTTCGACCAGGGAACAGAGCAGGTGTCCGGCAAAGAGGCACCCTTCCAACTGCCGCGGCAGGTTGTCGGTGGGGAGCAACAGCAGCAATTCCGGCAGCGGATCGGGAAGTTCGGTGCGCTCGGCACAGATCAGGGCGGTCCGGCAGCCGATCTGCCGGGCGGTGGCCAGGGCCTCGCGGCCCGCGGCGCAGACCGCTGTGCCGGCCAGCAGCAGGACCGTGTCCTGATCGCCGGCCAGGGCGCGCAACTGCCGGCTGAACAGCTGGCTCCCCTGCTCGTCGGCAACCAGGAACGTCGCCAGTCCGGCATCATGGGTCAGCGCCACGGCCGGCAGGGGCGGCCGTTCGAGCGTCTGGCGGTGCAGGAACTGCTGGCCGAGCAGGCCGGCGATGGCGGCAAACGGCCCGCTGCCGATCAGAAACAACCGGCCGCCGTTTTGAAAGGTGGCGGTCAGGTGGGCGGCAAAATCGGCCAGCACCGCTTTCTGGGCCAGAAAAAACGGATCGAGCAGTGCCTGCTGCTGGGCTACGGCGCTGTTGATCTTGTCTTCGAACATGAGAGTCTCTCCGCGGGTTTGTGGTCATCTTAGGGAGGGGCGGGGGGAGTGTCAAGCATCGGGGGCGCTCCGGCAAAATCCTTGATTTTTTGATCGGGACGGTTATCATGGAAAAGGCACTACCCCGACACTTATTCCCTCATCCCAAAGGAGAGCTTGATATGGCAGGCGACAAGGTCGTGCATTTGAGCGACGAAGCGTTTGAAAAGGAAGTGAATCAATCCGCGATCCCGGTGCTGGTCGATTTCTGGGCGTCGTGGTGCGCCCCGTGCAAGGCCATCAGTCCGGTGGTCGACCAACTGGCCGAGGCGTTCGAAGGCAAGGTGAAGATCTGCAAGATGAACGTCGACGAATGCCAGAAGACGCCGGCGCAATTCGGCGTGCGCGGCATCCCGACCCTGATCCTGTTCAAGGACGGCAAGGTCTTCGATCAGGTGGTCGGCGTGGTGCCGAAGCACCAGCTGGAGGGGATGCTCACCAAGGCGCTGTAGGCCCGGTTGCTCCCCCGGAAAATGCAAAGGCCCGCCGTTTCGGCGGGCCTTTTGCGTTGCTGGGAATGGCGGTGAGGATGATGGCCAGGCCGAGGGTGGTTTTGAGGAAGAGTTGCATGCGACGACGAATTCGCGGCTCCTCGGCGTAGCCCCGCCCGCGTCCCCACGTCTTGCCAGAAACCGAAATCCCGCACAATTTGCGCAGAGAACTAACCGCGCGGAACACTAGCTCAGCCGTGCCCCGAAGCGGCGTCGGTCGGTGCTGCTTGTCGGGTGCCACGCGCATCCCGCGTTTCCAGAATGACCAGTGCGATCCCGCCGAGGATGGCCACGGACGCCAGTACCAGGCGCAAGGTTACGGACTCACCAAGGAAGGCAATGCCACCCAGGGCTGCAATGACCGGAACACTGAGTTGCACTGTCGCGGCGGTGGTTGCCTTCAGTTCAGATAATACGGTGTACCAAATGGCATATCCGATTCCGGAAGCGAGGGCGCCCGAAGAAACCGCGCACCAAAATCCCGCGCTATCCAAAGAAGTGCCATCATGCATCAGCACGCTCAAGACTGCCGCGATAGGAGTAGCCCGCAGAAAGTTTCCGGCAGTCACCCTGGTGGGATCTCCCGCGCCTTTCCCATGCAAGGAATAGACACCCCAGGCAACCCCGGCGCTCAACATCAACAGGGAAGCCAACAGGGGTGGCGCGGAAAGGCCTGGCAACAACAGGCTGACCAGTCCCCCGAGGGCGAGAACAAGACCGACGGACTGAAGTTTCAGCAAGCGCTCTCCCGCCCAAAGGCCGTGCCCGATCATCGTCGCCTGCACAGCTCCAAAGAGCAGCAGAGCGCCCGTTGCCGCGGGCAGGCTCACATAGGCATAAGAAAAACCGGCCGCGTAAATAAACAAGGCAAATGCCGCCAGCCAGTTGCCGCACCCGGCCTGCGCGCCGCGATGCCTTCGCGCGATCAACCAAAGTGTTGCCGCTCCGAAAAACAATCGGATTGTGGTAAAGCTCGCGGCGTCAATGCCGGTCTCCTTCAAAGCGATGCGGCATAGCAGCGAATTCCCCGCAAAGGCAATCATGGCCAGCGATGTCAGTGCAGCTATGCGCGTATATGACATTTCATTTCTGAGTTGCGGGCTACTGCCAGCGCAACAGGTAGGATGTCAAGGAACGAAGAAGCTCAATCTTTTTCGCGGCTGGACGATTCTACCCATTGACCACCGGGGGCCTGATAAGTGTCAAGCCGCGTCTTTGACCGTGTGATAGGGCTGAATGAGTATCTCCGCCGGAATGCCCAGCCCTTTGTGGAGATTGCGGATCATTTCCATGGTCAACGGGCGCTTCCGGTTTAGCACCTCGGAAACACGTGCCCGGCTGCCGATGTATGGTTGCAGATCCCGCCGTGTAAGCCCCCGGCTTTCCATGTGGTACAGAACGGCCTCGATTGGGTCAGGCTTGGGGATGCTGTAGTGCTTCTCCTCATAGGCTTCGACCAGGGTAACAAGAACCTCAAGCCGATCTCCTTCCGGGGTATCGGGGGCGGCGGCGAACAACTTTTCGATCTCTTCCAGCGTAGCCTGACAGTCGGTTTCGGTTTTGATGGGTTTGATGTCCATGGGTTCCTCCAGTCAGATCGTTGCTGCGTCAATCTTGTCGTAGTCCCGGTGCGTACCGACAAAACGGATATACAAGATGCCGTGAACATATTGAACCGCGACGATGAGCCGATAACTGTTGCCCTTGATGTTGAAGACGACCCGGTTGTTGGCCAGAAAGCTGGCGTTGCGATAAGCCTCTTTGATGTCTGCCGGAGACTTCCATTCGGCATGCTTGACGTCGTCATACCATGCCTGCAGGGGCTGACGTGCATCCGGATGCTGGCCCCAGAATTCATGGAGAGTTTTGCGAGATATGACGCGCATGGGGGAAGTATACCTTGCTCCCGAAATGGGAGCAAGTGACAAATGTCATATTTATGGGTTTTGCACCAGGGGCGGCAGTGTCAGACGAATACTCTCTCTGTACACATGGTGGTTATAATCTTGAATCTCTTTATGCCAATCAGGATCATCCTGGCACAAGTTTTCTTTCTAGATATATTTATCAACCATTAGCCGCTCATTATTTTGTATTTGCTATATATTAACCGTCCCGGCATCTCCATCCCGCCTGCGGGCAGAAGCGCCCTCCGGCGCGCGGCGACGCACTTTTTTCGGCGAACATCAGAACCCGGGGGTCTCGTCCCCCGACGACGACGTCCTTTTGTACGGCGACAAAAGGACGCAAAAACGCCTTCGCCTCGCGGCGGGCATGAGCGATGGCTTCGTCCATCGGCGCTGCCGTACCGACACCGGCCCAGCCCTACCCACCTTTTGCGGGGCCCATCCACTTGGGGCCCCGCGCCGGGCTGCCGGCGACAACCTGTTGTCCGAAGGACAAACTTTCAGCAGTTGACCAGAGGTCGGCGAGAGGGTGGTTGCCACAATTGTCACCAATTGCCAACCCCCCGTGCCGCCGCAGCCGGAGCCGGATGGAACCCTGCGCAGCAGGGCAAGGCGGCAGGGGAATCAGGCGTTTCTGCTTACTCTTTTCGCCGGGAAAGAGTAAGCCGTCCGGCCGGACGGGACCGGCCGAAGTTGATTTTTTGATCGGGGTGCGAGGGTGAAGCCCCTGCGTCTAGACACTGCGTTTGAGGTTCTGGATTATCTGGTCGAGGTTCTGCAGGAAGCGGGAACGGTCACGGGGCTGGAACGGCGGCGGGCCGCCGAGCATGGCGCCGGCGTCGCGCAGTTCGGCGAGGAGATCACGGGTGGCCAGGGCCGCGCCGACGTTGGCGTCGGACCACTCGTAGCCGGTTGGTGCGAGAACCCGCGCCCCGCGCTTGACGCAGCGCGCGGCCAGCGGGATGTCCGCGGTGATCACGATATCGCCGGCGGCGGCCTGCGCGGCGATCCAGTCGTCGGCCGCATTGAACTCGCCGTCGACGATCACCAGCCTGGCGATATCCGGCTCCGTCACCCGCATCCGCGAATTCGCCACCAGGATCACGCCGATGCCGTAGCGTCTCGCCACCTTGCACACTTCCGGCTTGACCGGGCAGGCATCGGCATCCACGTAGATGTCCGGCACGGCGGCTCTCGCTAGAACATCTTGCGGCTGTCGAGCAGCAGCGTTACCGGGCCGTCGTTGATCAGATGCACCCGCATTTCGGCGCGGAAAACGCCGGTGGCGACAGTCAGCCCATTAGCGCGCAGGGCGGCGACGTATTCGTTGTAGAGGGGGTCGGCCAGTTCCGGCGGGGCGGCGTCGGTGAAGCCGGGACGGCGCCCCTTGCGGCAGTCGCCGAGCAGGGTGAACTGCGAGACGGCCAGTACCGCCCCGCCGACCTCGCCGAGCGCCAGGTTCATCTTGCCAGCCGCATCCTCGAAGACCCGCAGTCCCGCGGTTTTTTCCGCCAGATAGCTTGCATCCGCGGGCGTATCGCCCTGCGCCACGCCGAGCAGCACCAGAAAGCCTTTGCCGATGGCGCCGACCACCGCGCCGTTGATCTCGACCCGGGCCTCGCTCACCCGCTGCACCACCGCCCGCAAGGTTATTCTCCCGCCAGCTCTCTCAGCAGCGCCAGGTTGACCCGATCCATCTCTTCACCGTCATCCCCCTTCGGCGTTTCCAGGATCATCGGCAGGTGGACGAAGCGCTCATCCCGCACCAGGCGGGCGAAGCCGTCGACGCCGATGGTTCCTTCCCCGATATGGGCGTGGCGATCGACCCGGTTGCCGCACCCTTTCTGGCTGTCGTTGAGGTGAAAGGCGAACAGCCGGCCGAAGCCGATGTCACGATCAAATTCGGCCATGGTTTTTTCATAGCCTTCGGCGCTGGCCAGGTCATAGCCGGCGGCGTGGGCGTGGCAGCTGTCGAAGCAGACGCCGACCCGCTCGCCAAACCCCTCCATCATTTGCGCCAGCTGAGCGAACTCGCCGCCAAGGTAGCTTCCCTGGCCGGCGGTATTCTCCAGCAGCAGGCGCACGGCGGGATCGCTGTCGGCGAAGATTTCGGTCAGTGCCGCGCGGATGCGCTCTATGCCGATCTCGACCCCCGAGCCGATATGGGCGCCGGGGTGCGCGATCAGGTAGGGGATGCCGAGCAGGGCGCAGCGCTGCAGTTCCTCGCGCATGGCCGCCTTCGACCGGGCCCAGTTGTCAGGGTCCGGGGCGGCCAGATTGATCAGGTAGGCGTCGTGAACCATGACCGGGCCGATGCCGCTCTGTTGCCAGACGCTGCGAAAGGCGACGATCTCCGACGCGGTCGGCGGCGGGGCGCTCCAGCGGTTGGCATTCTTGGTGAAGATCTGCACGGCGGTGGCGCCGACCGCCAGGGCGCGGGGGAAGGCCCGGTCGAGTCCGCCGGCCACCGACATGTGAGCCCCGAACAGGCGGCTCACGAGGCCGCCTCCGCCAGGCTCAGCGCCGCGCCGAGGGCGCGCACGTCCGGCAGGTGCAGATCGACGAAATCCGGGGTAGGGCCGGCGCCGACCAGCACGGTGGTCATGCCGAAATGCTTGGCGGTGCGCAAATTCTCGCGCGAATCCTCGACCATGATGCAGTGACGTGCCGGTACGCCGAGGGCGGCGAGTACCGCCTGGTAAGGCTGCGGGTACGGCTTGGGAAGGTAGTCGGCGACACGGATGTCGAAGACTTGCTCGAACTGGTCGGCAATCCCCAGGGCGGCCAGGACCCGGTCGGCATGGCAGATGGAGCCGTTGGTAAAGACCGCCTTGCGCTGCGGCAGGGCTTCCAGCATCTCGCGCAGTTCGGCGTCGGGACTCAGCCGGGCCGCGACATCGACGTCATGGACGTAGTGCAGGTAGGCCTCGGGATCGACGTCGTAATGGCGGATCAGCCCCTGCAGGGTCACGCCGTAGGCGGCCCAGTACTCGCGGCGCAGGGCATCGACCGCGCCGGCCGGGATGCCGACCTGGTCGGTCATGAACCGGTTGATGCGCACGTCGATCAGGTTGAACAGCTCCCGCTCGGGGGGGTAAAGGGTGTTGTCGAGGTCGAAGAGCAGGACATCCATAATAATCCTTACCGCAGAGTGCGCAGAGGAAATCTCAAAAACAACAATTCAACAAGTTTATGTCGAAACCCATAACCATAAGGGCTTTGTCTCGGCGTGCTCTGCGATCTCCGCGGTGAAAGCTTTATCGCGGCTGGTAGCTGCCGGTGAAGACCTCGACAGCCGGACCGGTCATGAAGACCTCGCCCCGGCCGTCCCAGGAGAGTTCCAGGTCGCCGCCGGCAAGATGATTGAGGAGCTGCGAATCGGTGCGCCCGGTCAGCAGGCCGGCCACCGTCACCGCCGACGCCCCGGTCCCGCAGGCCAGCGTCTCGGCGGCGCCGCGCTCCCAGGTGCGCTGGCGAACTTCCCGCGGGGAAACGACTTCCACGAATTCGACATTGGTGCGGCGCGGAAAGAGTTCATGGTGCTCGATGGCCGGACCGTAGGTCGCCACCGGGAACGACGCGACATCGTCGACAAAGATCACGCAATGGGGGTTGCCCATGGAGACGCAGGTGATGCGAAAGGTCCGGTCGAGCACCGTCAGCTCCTGGTCGATCACCTGCTCGTCACCCGGGCCGGTCATCGGAATCTCGGCGCGGGTCAGGCGCGGCCGGCCCATGTTGACCCGGACCCGGTCGACGCGGCCCGCGGCATTGGTGAACATTTCCAGCGGCAGGATTCCGGCACCGGTTTCCACCCGGATGTTGAGAGCCGTGACCAGGTCGTGGTCATGGGCGTACTTGGCCACGCAGCGCAGGCCGTTGCCGCACATCTCCGCTTCACTGCCATCGGCATTGAAGATGCGCATGCGCACATCGGCGACCGTGGACGGCAGGATCAGGATCAGGCCGTCGCCGCCGATGCCGAAGTGACGGTCGCTGACCGCCCTGGCCAGCGCCGCGGGATCGGCGACGGTTTCGCCGAAGCCGTCGACATAAACGTAATCGTTGCCGGCGCCGTGCATTTTGGTGAATTTCATCGGGACCTCGAGGGCAATGCAATGTGGTCATTATAGCGGCAAGCGCGGGTGCTTCACAACCACCGAGAAAAACGGTTAAGATAAGGACAACTCGACAAGGGAGGCAACGATGGCGTTCAACCTGAAAACCCGCGTCTGGCAGACCGGCGCGCTCGACTGGTGGGGGATGATCGATGGCGAGGATATCTACCTCGGCAGCCGGGAGTTCCCCCTCCCCCCCGAAGAAGGCGACGCGTGGCACGTGCGCAAGACCGGCGACCTGTTCAAGATCGTCGACGGCGAAATCGTCAAGGTCGGCAACCAGCCCAAAGCCGAGGAATTCCCCTGGTAGCGGGACAGGCCGCCGACGGTACGTGAGACAAGAGGGGTGGTTCCAGGCCGGAACCACCCCTCTTGTCTATTCAAACCATGGCGGCGGGTTTTCCAATAACCGGTCAGAAACGATCGTCGAATTTCGGCAGACCGTCATCCGGCAGGCTTTCGCTCTCCTCGGGGAACGGCTGATCCAGGTTCAGGCCGCTGCCCGCGGGGGCCGGCTGGTCGAAACTGAAGTCGTCATCGTCGGGGAACGGCTGGTCAAAATTCAGGCCGCTGTCCATGGCCAGGTTGATGGCCGAAGGGTCATCGCTCCCCGGTTCGGCAAAATCGTCGTTCCGCTCGCCGGGATCACTGGTGAAAGCCGGTTGGGGCGGCGGGCTCTCCTCCTCGAGGATGTCGAAGCCAAAATCGATGGCCTCTTCCTCGGCCTCGGCAACCTCGGGAAGATCCTGAAACGGCGCCTCCGGTTCGGGAACATTCTCTGCTGTCGGTGGTATGACGTAGCCCTGGAATTTGGAGCGCAGTTTCAGTTCGCTCAGGTCGACGCCGCATTTTTTGCAATTGTCGAGATAATCGAAGCTGTGGAATCCGCATTTCGGACAGCGCATCGTTACCCCCCGGTTTTGCTCACAGTCGGGTCGCCGGCCATCCGGCCCCAATCACCGTAAAGATACTGCAGAACGGCGGCGGCCGCCAGCCCCGCCGTTTCGGTGCGGAGAATGCGCGGGCCAAGGTGCACCGGAACAAAACCGGCCGCCGCGACTTCCGCCACCTCGTCGGCGCCGAAGCCGCCTTCCGGGCCGACCAGAAGGGCCACTCCCGCCGGTGCCTGCAACGGCAGGGCTTCTGCCAGCGGGCGGGCGCCCTTCTCCCAGAAGACCAGCTTGAGCGGCTCGCTGACGGAAGCCAGCGCTGCGGACAAGGGGAGGAGTGGTGCCAGCTGCGGGAGACGCGGCCGCCGACTCTGGCGCGCCGCCTCGGTGACGATGCGCTCCCAGCGCGGGGTACGCCCCGCTTCCGGGCGGGAAACCGCTCGCCCGGTCAACACCGGCTGGAAGCAGGTGATCCCCAGCTCGGTTCCCTTTTGCAGGACCATTTCAAACTTGTCGCCCTTCGGCAACGCCTGGAGCAGCCGCAACGGGCAGGGGTGTTCTTCCTCGATCCAGCGGGCTGTGACGGCGGCGGTGGCCCGGTCGCGGCCCACCGCTTCCAGGCGGACCCGGCAGCAGCCGCCGCCACCGTCGAGGAGCAGCACCTCGCTGCCGGGGCCGAGGCGCAGGACGGTGCGCAAATGGTGCAGCGGTTCGCCGCTGATCTCGATTGAATCGCCGGCAAGGCTGGCGGCCGGGACGAAAAAACGATGCGGCTCAGCCATGGCGCCGATAGAGCAGGCATGACCATTCGTCGCGCCGGTCGATGGTGATCAGGGTCAGCGGCAGTCGGCCGAAGGCCGCGGTCACCTGGGGTTCCTGTTCGACGAGGATCCCCGACAGGGCCAGATAGCCGCCGGGGGCGAGATGAGCCAGGAAGTGCGGGGCGAGACGGATGTTTTCGCCGGCGAGGATGTTGGCCAAGACCAGGTCGAAGCTGCCGGGCAGCGCTTCGAGCGGGGCGGTGGTTACCGTAATCGATGATTGCAGGCCGTTGGCGGCGATGTTCTCGGCGGCCACCTGACAGGCATCGGGATCGATTTCGCAGGCGACCACCTCCGGTGCCCCAAGGGCCGCGGCCGCCATGGCCAGAATCCCCGATCCGGCGCCGACGTCGAGAACCCGGCGCGGGGGGGTGGGGCTTTCGGCCAGTCGGGCGATGACCTCCAGGCAGAGCGCGGTGGTGGCATGGGTGCCGGTGCCGAAGGCGCGGCCGGGATCGAGGGTCAGCACCCGGTCGGCATTGTCGGCCGGCTCGTCACACCATGAGGGACGGATCAGCAGACGGGTCCCGACCCGCAACGGCGGGAAATGCTGTTGCCAGCCGTGGGCCCAGTCCTCGGCCGGCAGCAAGCGGCCATCGGGCAGTTCGCGGGGGAGCCCCGGGAGCAGCGGAGCCAGTTCCTCCAGGGCGGCTTGCACCCGCCGGCGCAGCGTTTCGAGATCGCCCGGCGGGAAATAGGCGCGCACAGTGGGATGCGTATCCCCTTCATCCGGGTCGGGCGGCTCGAAGGTATCGAGGGCGCGTTCGGCAACGGTGATGCCGGTGCAGCCGAGCTCCATCAGTGTCTGGCCGACCACCTCCAGGGCAGCCGCCGGCAGGGTCAGACAAATTTCCAGCCAATCTTCATTCATGGCGCCTGTTTAGCGTGAGTACCCCGGAAAAATCAATGGAAATCAAGCGTTCCCGGGTTTTTGCCAAGCCGCGGATTTCTTCGCTTGCATCTTCATTAGAGTCTGCTACAATTCAAATGATTTTTCATGAGGACTCTGCATGGCCGCACTTCAGCCGATCTACCTGCTTTCTGATGCAACTGGCGAGACGGCCGAAAAGATGGTCATGGCAGCCCTCACTCAGTTCCGTGACAAACCGCTCCGTCTCAAGCGGATCAGCAATGTCCGGACCAAGACCCAGGTTTACGAGGCCCTCGACGAGGCTCTCGGCCAGGGGGCGCTGGTTGTCTATACCATCGTCAATCGCGAACTGGCGAAGCTGGTCCACGACGAATGCGACGGGCTGGGGTTGAACAGCCTTGACCTGCTCACCCCGCTGCTGATGAAGGTGGCCCAGCATGTCGGGCGGTCGCCGGGGGAGATCCCCGGGTTGCTGCACGGGGTCGACGAGGCCTATTTCCGGCGGGTCGAGGCCATCGAATTCACCGTCAAGCACGACGACGGCCAGGAGCCGCGCAATCTGTATCAGGCCGATATCGTCCTGGTCGGCGTGTCGCGCACCAGCAAGACACCACTGTCCATCTATCTGGCCCATCGTGGCTGGAAGGTGGCCAATGTGCCGCTGGTCAAGGGGGTCGAGCCGCCGCCGCAGCTGCTCGAGATCGACCCGAAGCGGGTGGCCGGCCTGGTCATCGATCCGCATCGCCTGGCCGAAGTGCGGGCCGCGCGGTTGCGCAACCTTGGTCAGGATCCGCGCACGGCTTACGCCGACCTCGAGGAGATCGCGGAAGAAATCAAGCACACCCGGAGCCTGTTCCGCCGGCATTCCTGGGTGGTGGTCGATGTCACCGGCAAGTCGGTCGAGGAGACCGCCAATGAAGTATTGGTCAAGCTGCGCCTGAAGTGAATCGGTACGCAGGTCGTTTATAGTTAAATAAGAGAAAAGAGTTCATTTCAACCCAAAGGAGTCAGTTCAATGCGCATTCTTGTGGTAGAAGACGAAAAGAAAGTCGCCAGTTTCATCCAGCGCGGTCTTGAGAGCGAGGGGTTTCAGGTCGATGTCGCCGCCGATGGCGAAGAAGGGGTTTCCCTGGCCAAAGGCAACCCTTATGACCTGATCCTGATGGACGTGATGCTGCCGAAGATGGACGGCCTGACCGCCATCCGCGAACTGCGCGCGGCTCATATCACGACGCCGGTCCTGTGTCTGACCGCCAAGGATACGGTGGAGGATATCGTTGCCGGGCTCGATTCCGGCAGTGACGATTACCTGACCAAGCCGTTCGCCTTCGCCGAGTTGCTGGCCCGGGTGCGGGCACTGGTGCGGCGCGGCTCCCGGGAGCGCGGTGCTGATATCACCTATGCCGATTTGCGTCTCGATCCGGTGGCGCACAAGGTGTGGCGGGCCGGCAAGGAAGTCGATCTGACCGCCAAGGAGTATGCGCTGCTCGAATACTTCATTCGCAACCCGGAGAAGACGCTGACCCGCAACATGATCGCCGAGCATGTCTGGGATTACACCTTCGATTCGTTTACCAACATCATCGACGTGTATGTCAATTACCTGCGCAAGAAAATCGATCGTGACTTCACCACCAAGCTGGTGCACACGGTGCGCGGAGTCGGTTACATGTTGAAGGCGGAGTAACGGTTGACCATCTCCCTGCTGCGGTCAATCCGCTTTCGCCTCACTTTCTGGTATGCGCTGACGCTGGTCGTCTTAATGGCGGCCAGCGCTTTGTTCTCGTACCATTATTTCTCGAAGACCCTGCGGCAGCAGGTCGACGAAGACCTGCAAAGCATCGCCGACCAAATCGGTTTGGCTCACACCCGGCAAAACGTCACCCCTTTCGATTGTAATCAGCTGCAGACGCACATTCACCGGGGGAACTGGGATGCCTATATCCTGTTGCGAAGTGAAACTTTCCGGCCGGTGTGCGCTTCCGACAATCTGTTGACCGGCGAGCTTGAATTCGGGCCGGTCGCCATGCAGCAGGTACGCTGGCTCAACCATCATCTCGAGACGGTCGAAGTCGAAGGCGGCATGCAATTGCGCCTGCTCTCGGCGCCGCTCCTGAATGATGATCGTCTGGTTGGCGTGGTGCAGGTGGCCAGGAATCTCGGGCCGCTGCAGCAGACTCTGGGCGAACTGCGCCTGGTCTACCTGCTGGTCGTGCCCTTTGCCCTCTTCTGGCTTTGCCTCGGTGGCTGGCTCCTCTCCGATCAACTGGTGGCCCCGGTCGTCGAGATTACCGCGGCGGCCAGTGAAATCAATGCCGAAAACCTGGTGCGCCGGCTCCCCAGTACCGGCCACCATGATGAGTTGGGGCAGATGGTGGCGACCTTCAACCTGATGCTCGAACGGTTGGAAAACGCTTTTCGCAGGGTGCGCCAGTTCTCGGGGGACGCTTCCCACGAATTGCGCACGCCGCTCACCATCCTGCGCGGCGAGACCGAGGTCACCTTGCGTTGGGCAAAGACGCCGGAGGAATTTCGCGATATGCTCCACTCCAACCTGGAGGAGATCGACCGCATGGAGCGGATCATCGAGAATCTCCTGCTGCTGGCCAAGAGCGAATCCGGCGAGTTGACCCTTGAAATCAGGGAATTCAACCTGAGCGACCTGATTCAGGCCCTCTACCTGCAGGGGCGGACCCTGGGTGAATCCAAACGGATCAAAGTTAACCTGCGGGTCGACGTCGACGAGGAAATGCGCATCCGCGGCGACGAGTTGCGCCTTCGCCAGCTGTTTTTGAACCTGATTGCCAATGGCATCAAATACACGCCGGAAGGCGGTTCGCTGGAACTTGCCATCTCGCACGAAGGGGCGATGGCTCGCGTGGACGTGATCGATACCGGCATCGGCATCCCCGTCGAGGCGCAGCCTTACGTCTTTGACCGCTTCTACCGGGTCGACAAGGCACGCAACCGCATGGATGGCGGCTCCGGGCTGGGACTGTCGATCGTCAAGTCGATTGTCGTGGCGCACGGCGGCCGCATCAGCGTGTATTCAATTCCGGGGCAGGGGAGCACCTTTACCGTGCTGTTGCCGATCGAAGGTCCTCCCACCGGATCTCCCGAGTCGACCATTCTCAGCTGAGTCACGCCCCCTGCGGCCGGTTCGCCGTACGCATCAATTTATGCACATTGCCACAGTCGCCGGCTGTGGGGGTGGCGATTGACACCCGGTGGGGCGATGACTACATTGAGGCCAATTTCACCTCGGGAGGTTTTCCATGTATCGTCGTCTGCGTCTTCTGCTGACTCTGTTGGCGATGCTCCTGACTGTCGTGCCGGCGTTTGCCGTGTCGGCGCCCGATTTTGCCACTCTGGTCGAACAACTCAAGCCGGCGGTGGTCAATATCAGCACGGCCAAAACCATCAAGCCGCGCACCCCCGTTTTCCGTGGTCCGCAGCAGCCCGGCGGGGATCTGTTCGAGGAGTTTTTCGAGCGGTTTTTCCGTGACATCCCCCAGTCTTCCCGCAAGGAACGATCGCTCGGCACCGGTTTCATCATCTCCGAAGACGGCTATATCCTGACCAACGATCATGTGGTCGACGGTGCCGACGAGATCAAGGTCAAGCTTGCCGATGGCCGGATCTTTTCCGGCACGGTCCGTGGCCTTGATGCCAAGCTCGACCTGGCTCTGGTCAAGATCGATGCCGGCAACCATCTGCCGGTGGCCAAGCTGGGCGACAGCGACAAGCTGCGCATCGGCGAGTGGGTCATGGCCATCGGCAATCCCTTCGGCCTGGAACAGACCGTGACCGTCGGCATCGTTTCGGCCAAGGGACGGGTGATCGGCGCCGGGCCCTACGACGATTTCATTCAGACCGATGCCTCCATCAATCCGGGCAACTCCGGCGGCCCGCTGTTCAATGTGCGCGGCGAGGTGATCGGCATCAACACCGCCATCGTTCCCGGCGGCCAGGGGATCGGTTTTGCCATCCCGGTCAATATGGCCAAACAGATTGTCGATCAGCTGCGCGAGGACGGCAAGGTCACCCGCGGCTATCTCGGCGTGGTCGTGCAGCCGCTCTCCGAAGAACTGGCGCAGTCGTTCGGGCTCGATCGTCCGCACGGCGCCCTGGTCAGCGAAGTGGTCAAGGGCTCCCCGGCCGAGCGCGCCGGCATCAAGCGTGGCGACGTGATCCTCCGTTTCGACGGACAGTCCATCGATGAACGCAACGATCTGCCGAAAATCGTCGCCGCGAGCAGGGTCGGCAAAACGGTCGCCGTCGTGGTCTTCCGCGATGGTCGCGAAGTCGAACTCAAGACCGAAGTCGGCAAGCTCAGCGATGAAGGGGGGACCGATGTCTCGGTGGACAATTCCGGCGGCAAGCTTGGCCTGACGCTTGCCCCGCTCACCCCGGAGCTGGCACGGCGTTACGATCTGGCCCCGGAGAGCCGCGGCGTGCTGGTGACCGCCATCGAGCCCGGCAGTGCCGCGACAAATGCCAACCTGCGGCCGGGCGACCTGATCGTCGAGGTGGATGGCCGCGAGGTCGTTTCGGTCAAGGACTTCGAGGCCGCGACCGGTCGTGCCGCAAAGGGGAAGGTGCTGCGCCTGTTGATCCAGCGGCGGGACAACCTCTTTTACACCACCTTGCGCATCGAATAGCGGCCAGGACGGCAAGAGTTTGGCAAGGGGGCACTTCCGGGGGAAGTGCCCCCGGTTTTTTTGCGAAAATTTCTGGATTATTGGCAGGGGACTGTGCGCTTGCACGGTGACCGCCCTGACAGGAATGTGCTATCGTCTGCCCATGCGCCTGACTCTCAAACACCAGATTCTGCTCGCTCCGGCTGTGGTGCTGTGCATCATGACCCTGTTGCTCGGATTCCTGCAGTTCAACTATTGGCACCTTTCCCTCCAGCGCGAGCGGGCCAAGGAGTTGAAAAGCGCTTTTATCGCCATGGCCGAGGCGGATCTTGCCGCCCAGCGCATGCAGTCGCTGGCACAGCTGATGGTCTGGGCGCCGGAATTCGAGGCGGGCCAGGTCGCGCAGTTGACCGAACTGCACCGGCACATGGATCAGGCGGTCGACTATCTGCAGGAAATCGATCTGATCGATGGCGAAATGCTCGACCGGCTGGAGAAGTCGATCGATGATCTCGACCCGCGCCACGGGCTGCAGCCGGAAAAACTCAACAAGACGCTGGATGAGTTGCGCCCGCGGCTGAATGCCCTGCTCGACAAGCTTAACGAGAAACGCCAAAAGGTTTCGAACCTGCACGGCGAGGACATGGACGAGCTGGTTGCCCAGACGACCTTCGTGGGGATCGTCGTGCTCGGGTCGGCGATCCTGGCCGGAGTGCTGCTCTCGCTGACGTTCGCGCGCCGCATTCTGCGGCGGATCAAGCTGCTCTCCGACAGTGCCGAACAAATCACCAGGGGTGAGTTCGTCCCGCCGGCGGCGCCCGAGGTGATCCGCGACGAACTGGATGGCCTGGCGCTGTCGATCAATCGCATGACCGATCAGTTGATCCGGGTGGTCGCGGCCGAGAAACTGCTCGAAGGGGCGGAAGAGGAACGTCGGCGGATTGCCATGGATATCCACGATCAGACCCTGTCCGACCTGGCGTCGGTACGGCGGGGGCTCGAACGGCTGGGGGTCAATCCCTCCTGCAGCGGTTCCTGCGCGCCGGCCGTGCTCACCATCGAAACCGACCTGCAGCGGGCCATCGCCAATCTGCGTACGGTCATGGACGACCTGCACCCCCAGACACTGGATATTCTCGGTTTGCCCGCGGCGATCGAAGCCCATCTGGAGCGTTTGGCCGAGCAGGAGAATTTCCCGGAATTCCACTTCCTGGCGGCAAACGGGGTGGGTCAGCTCCGCCTCTCCCGGCTGGCCAAGGTCACGCTTTACCGGATTGCGGTCGAGGCGATCCATAACGTCCAGCGACATGCCAGCGCCACGGTTCTCGAGGTCGGCCTCGAACGACGCGGCGACACGTTGATCCTGGCGGTGGAAGACAACGGCCGCGGCTTCGACTTTACCCCCCGCCTTCCCGGTTCCGAAGGGGGGCGCGGGCTGCACAACGTCCGCGAACGGGCGCGGGCGATCGGCGCCCAGGTGGTCTGGGGACCGGCGCGTTTCTCCAGCGGCACCCGGTTCGAACTGCTGTTGCCGCTGGATGTGAATCAAGGGAAAGGCGAGAAATGATGAGTACCGTAACGACCCTGGTGATTGCCGAGGACAACCCGAAGGATTTCGAATTCCTGCAGCAGATCGTTGCCGACTGGAGCGGGTCCTGCCGGATCGAGCGCGCGGTCAATGGCCTGGTTGCCCTGGAGCTGGCCCTGGCGCAGGAGCTGCCGCTGGTCATCAGCGACATCCAGATGCCGCAGATGAACGGGATTGACTTTGCCAAAGCGCTCTGGGAGCGCAAGCCGCAGTCCCGCATCGTCTTCTGGAGCCAGCACAAGGACGAGATGTACGTGCGCGCCCTGGCCCGCATCGTTCCTCCGGATACCGTCTACGGCTACGTGCTCAAGTCCAACCCCCGCGAACGGATCGAGAGCGCAATCCGGACCGTGTTGTTCGAAGACCAGTGTTGGATCGACCCCGAAGTGCGCAAGGTTCAGGGGCGCACCGGGTCGAGCCAGTCGGCGTTGTCCGATATCGAGTTCGAGGCGCTGGTCGACATTTCCCTCGGTCTCACCGACAACCTGATCGCGCAGCGCCGCTACCTCTCCCGGCGGGGGGTGCAAAGCCGCCTCAATTCCCTTTACGGCAAGCTGGGCCTCGACCAGGAACAGTTTCAGTCCGAGAAGGTCGGCGACGCCTTCAACCTGCGCAACCGTGCGGTCGCGGTGGCCATGCGCCGCGGTCTGATCAACGCCTTCGAGTTGGAGCATGAAGAAGAAGAACTGCAGGGCTGGCTGAAGCGTTTCCGGGCCAGCCGGCATTAGACGGCCCCGGTTGCATTTTCCGGCCGTTACCAATACCCGTCGAGGATGAACTGATCGTGAGAAAGCTGAAGTTGCTGTTGCTGTTGCTGATTGTTGCCGCCCTGATCACGGGCGGCTATTCATTGCTGCGCGATCTTTCCGCGCCGGTTCTGACGCTTGCCCCTGCAACCGGAACGATTTCCGCTAAGCGACCGCTGACCATCACCGTCGAAGATGCCGGCAGCGGCCTCAAAAGCCTGCAGGTGACGGCCGCGCAGGGGGGGCGCACCATCGAGCTGCTCAACCGCGACTACCCGGGTGGCACCGCCCGGGTTGCCGAAACCCTGCCGCTCACCGGCAAGGGACTGCAGGAAGGCCCCTTCGAGCTGCGCCTCCGTGCCGTCGACCATGCGCGCATCCGCTTCGGCAGCGGTAATCCCGTTGAACAGACGGCCGCCTTGACCATCGACAGCCAGCCGCCGCAGATCTCGGTGCTGACCACCCTCCACATCCTCATCCTGGGGGGCGCCGGGGTGGCCGTCTACACCCTTTCCGAGGAGCCTGCCGAGACCGGGGTCAAGGTGGGGGACCGGCTCTTCCCGGCTTACCGGCAGCCTTCCGGTGCCTACGTCTGCTTCTTCGCCCTGCCGTGGAACCTGCCGCCCGCCGCCTTTGTGCCGAAGGTGCGGGCCGTCGACCGGGCCGGCAACGCCCGGACCGTCGGTCTTTACTATCATGTCACCGCCCGCAGCTTCCCGTCGGACAAGGTCAACGTCACCCCGCAGTTCCTGGAGAGCAAGATCGTCCCCGATTTCCAGCAGTATTTCCCGGAAACCGACGGTCCGCTGGAACTGTTCCTCAAGGTCAACCGCGACCTGCGCAAGGAAAATCTCGCCAAGGTTCTCGAGATCGGTCAGCAGAGTGCGGCGACGGCGCTGTGGGCGGGGACCTTCCTGCGGCAGCCGAACGCGGCGGTCCCGGGGTTTTTCGCCCAGCCGCGCACCTACCTGCACAACGGCCTGATCATCGACCATCAGACCCATCTCGGCATCGACCTGGCATCCACCGCCCATGCGCCGGTACCGGCGTCCAATGCCGGCAAGGTCGCCTTTGCCGCCGACCTCGGCATCTACGGCCAGTGCGTGATCCTCGACCACGGCCTGGGGCTGCAGACCCTCTACGGGCACTTGAGCCAGATCGACGTCAAGGCCGGCGACACGGTCACCAAGGGGCAGATCATCGGCCGTACCGGTACCAGCGGGCTGGCCGGCGGCGATCACCTGCACTTCGATGTGCTGGTCTCCGGGCAGCAGGTCAATCCGATCGAGTGGTGGGACCCGAGCTGGATCAAGAATAATGTGACCGACAAGCTGCTCCTGGCGGGGGTGGCGGTGCCGTAACTCAACAACGGAGGTTGTCGCGATGACGGGCGCATTCCTGGCAGCACTGGAGAAGGTGGGGGGCGTTGCCGTCTGTTGCGGCACCCTGCAACAGGCCGTCGCCTGTCTGGCGGAGCGGGTCCGTGGTCCGCTGCTGCTGCCGCCTAGTCCGAGCCTGCAGCGGCTGGATCTGGCCGGACAGCTGCGGGCGGCGGGGGTCGAGGTGGTCTCTGCCGATTTTCACCAGCGAGCCCCCGCTGCCGGCGCCGGTCTGACCGGCGCCAACTTTGCCATTGCCGCGACCGGCACGGTCGTGCTGGAAAGCACGGCCGAGGCGACCCGCCTGGCCACCACCCTGCCGGAGCAGCATTTCGTTCTGCTCGACCCCCGCAAGATCGTCGCCGATTCCTCTGCCGCCGTCCCGTTGCTGCGCCAGCTTCACGCCCGTCTGCCGCAAACCTTCCTGGCCTATATCACCGGTCCGAGTCGCACCGCCGATATCGAGCGGGTCCTGACCATCGGCGTGCACGGACCGAAGGAGCTGTATGTGCTGTTGTGCGAGGGGGTGTCGGATGATCTGCTGGAGTCTTGAAGGTTTTAATGGGTCTTATTGGTCTCATGGGACTTATGAGGAGCCAAGGCTATGAGCAAACAACGCAGCCGCCAATACAAGGCCCGCATTGACCAGGCCCTTGCCGCCCCGCGTCTGCAGGAGACCCTGCACCGCTTCGCCGACGCCTACCTGGCTTCCCGTGAGAATGCCTTTGCGGGTCACGATTTCCAGGCACTGCGCGCCGGGATTGCCGCGATGAAGGATGATGTGCGGGATCGGCGCGAGGAATATCTGGCGCAGTTCACCCGCAACGCCGAGGCCGCCGGGGCCACAGTCACCCTGGCGCGCACCGCCGAGGAGGCCAATGCCTACATCGTCAGCTTGGCCCGGCAGCGCGGCGTCAGGCTGGTGGTCAAGAGCAAGAGCATGGCCAGCGAGGAGATCCATCTCAATCGCGCCCTGCAGGAGGCCGGGATCGAGGCTCTGGAAACCGACCTCGGCGAGTGGATCATCCAACTCGCCGGCCAGCGCCCCAGCCACATGGTCATGCCGGCGATCCACATGACCAAGGAGGAGGTGGCCGAGCTGTTCGGCAAGGTGACCGGCAAGGTTGAGCCGGCCGCCATCCCCCACCTGGTGCAGGTGGCCCGTGAGCAGCTGCGCCAGGGGTACCTCAATGCCGGCATGGGAATCTCGGGGGCCAATATCGCCGTGGCCGAAACCGGTGGCCTTGCCCTGATCACCAATGAAGGGAACGCCCGGCTGGTCGCCACCCTGCCGAAGATCCATGTGGCCCTGGTCGGTATCGAGAAGCTGGTACCGACGCTGGAAGACGCCCACCGGGTCATCGACGTCCTGCCGAAGAACGCCACCGGCCAGCTGATCACCTCCTACGTCAGCTGGATTCGCGGCGCCGTGCCGTGCGGCGAGGGGCGCAAGGAGCTGCACATCGTCCTGCTCGACAACGGCCGCGGCGCCCTGGCCGAGTCGCCTCATTGCCGGGATGCGCTGCGTTGCATCAAATGCGGCGCCTGCGCCAACGTCTGCCCGGTCTATCAGACCGTCGGCGGGCACGTCTTCGGCCACATCTACATCAGCGCCATCGGCATCATCCTCACCGCCTTTTTTCATGGCCTGGAGAATGCCGCCGAGCTGGTGCGCGCCTGCATCGGCTGCCGTGCCTGCGTGGCCGTATGTCCGAGTGGCATCGACCTGGAGAGCATCATCCTGCACCTGCGCGAGGTGCTCGGCGAGGAGGAGGGGATCGGTGCCGGCAAGGCCCTGGTGTTCAAGCGGATCATGCGCAACCGCGCGCTGTTCCACACCATGATCCGCACCGCCAGCCTGCTGCAGAAGCCGGTCACCCGCGGCGAGCGCACCATCCGCCACCTGCCGCTCTTCTTCGCCGGGCTGACCGAGTGGCGCTCCCTGCCGGCGATTGCCGACAGGCCGCTGCGCGACCAGTGGTCCGGCATCGCGCAGCGGGTCGAAAAGCCGCGCTACAAGGTGGCCTTCTTCGCCGGCTGCCTCAACGATTTCGTCTACCCCGAATTGGGCCGCGACCTGGTCAAGGTCCTCAACCACCTCGGCGTGACGGTGAGTTTCCCGCGAGAGCAGAACTGCTGCGGCGTGCCGGCTCTTTACTCCGGTGACCGCGAGACTGCCACGGTGTTGGCCGAGCAGAACGTGGCCGCGCTGCTCGCCGGCAATCCCGACTTCGTGGTGACCACCTGCCCGACCTGCACCATGGCGCTGCAGCGCGATTTTGTCGACCTGCTGCGCGATCATCCGCGCTGGGCGGCCCGGGCCGAGCAGCTCGCCGCCATCACCATCGATGTCTCCCGCTTCATCGTCGAGAAACTCGACGGCGGTTCGATGCTGCAGGGGCTGGCCGCGCCGGAAAAGGTCACCTATCACGACTCCTGCCACCTCAAGCGCGGGGCCGGAGTGTGGCGCGAGCCGCGCCGGCTGCTGGCCGACTCCGGCTTTGAGCTGGTGGAGATGGCCCATGCCGACCGCTGCTGCGGCTTCGGCGGTTCCTACTCCTTCACCAGTCATCCCGATATTGCCCGACACATCCTCAACGACAAGGTGGTCGACATCGAAAAATCAGGGGCAACCTGCGTGGCGATGGATTGTCCGGGATGCCTGATGCAGATCCGCGGCGGCCTCGACAAGCAGGAAAAGCCGGTGCGGGCGGCCCATACCCTTCAGTTGCTGGCCGAACTGCTGCCTCCGGAGAAATCGTGATGTGGGTTTAATGCCCGAAGCGCGAGGCGAAGGGGATCAGCTGCTGGAAGTCCTGGGTGGTCAGGGAGGATTCCCAGTGGCCGCCGAGCATGCCGGCGCCGATGCCGCCGGCGAAGATCAGCACGACCACCAGGGCGAAGCCCCAGCCGGGGAGTGGTTGCTGCCACCAGCCCAGGCGCAGGTCGAGCGCGCCGGCGGCCGGGCAGTTGGCCACGCAGGTCAGGCAGGCGGTGCACTCCACCGAGCGGACGGTCTCTTTCCGGTGGACCTCGATCCGTGCCGGGCAGACCGCCGTGCAGCGCCCACAGTCGATACAGTGCTGCTGCCGGCGCTGCACTTTCAGCGGGCTGAGCAGGCTGAGCAGGCCGAGCAGGGCGCCATAGGGGCAGAGATAGCGGCACCAGAAATTCCGGTAGATCAGTGACAGTGCAGTCAGGATGCCGATGATCGTCAGGCTCAGTGCCGACGGTGCGGTGAAGAAGTGCAGCATCCTGACGTCGGCCACGGCCCAGTAGGGGGAGGCGAGAAATTCCCCCAGGGCGAAAGCCGGCATGTCGATGACGATCAGCTTGAGGAAAAACAGAAGCAGCAGGTATTTCGCCCCCCGCAGCGGCAGGTCGAGCCACTTCCAGACGCTGAAGGTGCGGCCGGTCAGCTTGCTGACCGCCTTCCAGGTGCCGTCCGACAGCGTGCCGACCGGGCAGAACCAGGAGCAGAAGGAGTTCTTGGTCAGCACCGCCAGCGCCAGAAAGGTCAGGAACAGCACCAGCGCCGCCGGATGCACCGGGTCGATGGTGCCGTTGACCAACCAGTGCTTGAGACTGACCAGGGCGCCGATCGGCAGGAAGCCTTCCACCCCCGGCGGCCGGGTATAGGCCGGGGTCTGGCCGAAGGTCTCAAAATGCCTGACGAACAGGCCGAAACGTACGCCGAGGTACAGGCAGGTAAACAGCAATCCCCACTGGGTCAGCATGCGCAGCCGCAGCGGCTGCAGCCATCCGGAACGATTATGATGAGTGCTCATGATGCGTCCAACATAACACAGCTTGACGTGGCCAAGGGATGACCGAAGTCAAAAAAATCCAGTCTGCGGACGACACGCCCTTTGCCGCGGCCCTCAGTCCGGCGACGGTCACCGTGCCCCGTCCGGACCTGCACCGCATGGTGCGCCTGGTCCGGCTGCTCGACCGGCTCGCCGGTACGGCGGTGTACCGCGCGGCTGTGGCCCGGCAGGCGCCGGCGGTGGCGCGCTTTGATCCCGGCCATGCCGCGGTGATGATGGGTTATGATTTTCATCTGACCGCGGCGGGTCCCCGCCTGATCGAGGTCAACACCAATGCCGGCGGGGTACTGCCGGCCTGGCTCGCCGGCCATCCCGGTACCCCCTGGCCGGCGCGCCTCAAGGAACGCCTGCTCGCCACCTTCGCCGCGGAAATGCAAGACCAGTCGCACGGCGTATCGACCAGGCCACGGCGCATCGTCATCATCGACGAGAACCCGCCCCAACAGTTCCTTTACCCAGAAATGCAGGCGTTTGCCGGACTGTTCGGTGAATGGGGGGTGCCCGCCGCCATCGCCGCCCCGGCGGAGCTCACCGCCTCGGCGGCGGGGGTCTTCCTCGCCGGCGAGCGGGTCGACCTGGTCTACAACCGGCACTGCGACTTCACCCTCGACACCCCGCCGCTGGCGGGGCTGCGCGCCGCCTACCTGGCCGGCAGCGTCTGCCTGACCCCCAACCCGTTTGCCTACGCCCTGCTGGCCGACAAGCGCCGCCTGGTGCAATGGCGTGACGAAACGCTGCTGACCGCCTGCGGGGTGTCTGACGCGGGTCGGCGACTCATGCTGGAGGTCGTGCCGGAGTGCCTGCTGTTGGCCGCTGCCGACCGTGAGCAGTTGTGGCGGGAGCGGGACGGGTGGGTGTTCGAGACGGTC
>VEPG01000071.1:37152-103156 GCA_012026975.1 Desulfuromonas sp.
GTGCAAGCCGGGCGACCGCTTCGGCAGCCGCGGGGTGCTGGTCGGGGAGAAGATGACGCGGGGACGTTTCGAGCAGCTCGATCCGGTCACCACCCTGGTGCAGCGCCTGGGGCCGCCATCAACGACCGAGGTGCCGGGCTTCGGCCCGATGAAGACCGACCTTCGCCTGTACGCCTACCGCAATCGCATCCTCGGCGTCACCGCCCGCCTCTATCGCGGCCAGGTCACCAATTTGCGCACCGAGGGCGGGGGGTTCGCGGCGGTCAAGATCGTGTAGACAGATTTCGGGTTGATCAAAAGGGTTCAGATGCTAGGCGCCTGCGGGCCGAGGAGTGAGGCGTACCTTCAAGGTACGTCGCAACGACGAGGGCAAGGGCAACAACGCAGATGGGCCCTTTTCATCAACCCGGCTACTTGAACATTCGTCCAAACAATCCCTTCTTTTGTTGCTCTTTTTTCTCCTGCAGAACCCTTAGGCCGCGGCGTGCCTGCATCGAGCGGGCGTCGAGCTTGAGCGCTTTGTTGAACTCGGCCTCGGCCAGGGCATCCTGACCGCTCTCCAGCAAGATCCACCCCTTGAAGGCGAACCCCGGGGCGGTCCGTTCCATGGTAAGGGCGCGGTTCAGCATCTGCTTGGCTTTTTCCTGCATGGCCCGGCTGGCGGCGTTCTTCGGGTTGCGGTAGATCGCCCAGGCCAGGTGCGCCAGGTAATCGGCGTTGCCGCTGTCGAAGTTGACCGCTTCCTGCAGGGCCCTTTCCGCGTTGTCCCACTCTTCCATGTCGATAAACACTTTTCCCGACTCGGCCTGCACCTGGGCCTGGAAGCGGTCGTCCCCCTTGTGGCCGAGGCCGATCTTGTCGGCGCCGAGGAGTTCGTCGTAGCGTTCCTTCTTCACCACGTCGGAGAGGGTGTTGTAGGCGTTGGCGACCGTGGCCAGGATCTCCTCAACCAGGGCGCCGTCCTCTCCGGAAAGCTGCATCAGGATGTCGGGGCCAAACTGGCGGGTGACGGCGAAATAACGCTCCTTGAGGAGATCGATGCTGAATTTGGCCGGCTTGATGCCGAACACCTCGTAATGATTTTTCCCCTCCAGGCTCTTGGCCATCAGCCGTACGCTCTGGGAGAGGTCGTCGGCCGCCGCCGCGGTTGCGGCCGATGCGGCCGTTGCCGGCGGCGCCGGGGCGGCGAGCGGTTCCGCCGCCTCTTCCTCGACCAGGTCGGTGAAGCTCTCCAGGGGGAGGTCGACTTCAACGGCAGCTTCTTCGATGACGGCGTTGAAAAGCGTGCGCAGCGGCAGGTCGCCGGTGCCGACCGGTTCGCCCGGCTGGTCGGCAAAGCGCAGCATGTCGAGGGCGGCCAGGGTCAGCAGCAGCGGCGCCTGGATCGTCGGGTCGCCCGGACAGTCGGCCAGGGTGTGATGGCCGTCGAGATGCTTGAGAAAGTGCCGGGCTTCGTCGTCGAGGGCGAGAAAGTTGATGTGCCGGTAGAAGGCGTTGGCCGGGGTCGGGTACTTGCCGAGGCTGGTGGCCAGCAGTTGGTCGGCGCTCCGGCCCGGATAACGCTGGAAGCCGCGATAAAAGAGCTGGGGAACGTTCAGGGTGACGAGCTGCATCAGCTCCGGAACCGGCATGGCCTGCCAGCTGGCCTGGGCCGGCGGCGCCCCGAACGCCTGCTCCAGTTCGTGATTCAGGTAGGCAAATTTGGCGTCGAGCAGGTCGCCGTAACTCAGACAGCCCATCTGGATCAGCACGTCGTGGCGAAAGGCGCCGTGGTTGGCGAAATAGGCATACTCCTCGGCGGAGATGACCCCCTGGGCGCGCAGGTAGTCACCGAAGTCGCGATGTTTGAAGCCGGGCCGCAGCGCGGCCGGGGCGCCGTTGATGAAGCTCAGCGTGCGCCGGGCATCGGGCCAGCTCAGCAGCAGCTGTCCGGAAAACCGCTTATGGAAGGCTTCCTGCAGATGCTGTGCGAACGGGCGCGGCGGGGGTGCCGGCGGCGCGGCTGCCTGGGCGGCGGCGGGAGCGGCCGGCAGGTGCGGGCCGATGGCCGCCAGCAGGTCGCCGGCCTTGAACGGTTTTTCCAGGTAGGACCGGACACCGAGGGCGGCGGCGGCCTGGTGGTACTGGTCGCCCTTGTAGGCGCCGCTCACGATGATGACCGGCAGTTGGGTGGTGCGCGGGCTCTGCCGCAGCTTTTTGAGCAGTTCGACGCCGTGCAGGCCGGGGAGCTTGAGGTCGAGGATCAGCAGGTCGGGGGGGGCGGCCGCGATGGCGCGCAGGGCGGCAATGCCGTCGGCCGCGTGCTCGGCCTGGTAGCCGCGATTCTTCAGCAGCTGGAGCAGGCTCTCCGCCAGCGGCTGGTGATCCTCGGCAATCAGGATGCGCTGTTGCGTCATCGCTTATCTCCATGTCCTTCGGAGAGGGAAGGCTGCCGGGGTGTGGCAGTCTCCCTCCGAGCGGCCGGAAACTTGCTTCGCTTCAGACAATCCGTCCGCTGCTTCCGGGCGACTGCCACACCCCGGTCAGGACGGAAAAGTTCGGCTTAATGCTGCCGCCGTTGGTAACGGTTCACGGCGCGATTATGCGCTTCCAGCGTTACGTTGAACTCGTGGCGGCCGTCGCCGCGAGCCACGAAGTAGAGTGCCTGGGTCGGGGCCGGATTGGCCGCGGCCTGCAGCGCCGCCAGCCCCGGACTGGCGATCGGTCCCGGCGGCAGACCGACGCGCGTGTAGGTATTATACGGCGTCGGCGTCGTCAGGTGACGGCGGGTCAGGTTGCCGTCGAAGTTGACGACGCCGTAAATCACCGTCGGATCGGCCTGCAGCCGCATCCCCTTGCGCAGCCGGTTGTGAAAGACGCCGGCGATCAGTGGCATCTCTGCTTCGTTGCCGGCTTCCTTCTGCACGATCGAGGCCAGCGTGACCAGTCGGTGACGATCCAGCCCGCGGAGGCCGGCCGCCGCCAGCAGTTGCGGGGTCAGCTGGTGTTCGCACTGGGCGACCATGGCCCGGATGACCTCTTCCGGCGTGGTGGTCGTCGTCACGATGTAGGTTTCCGGGAAGAGGTAGCCTTCCAGGGATACCCCCGGAATCCCCAGTTTTTTCAGCCGAACCGGATCCGTCGCGGCGTGCCGGAACTGTTCCGCCGTGCCGATCCCCGCCGCGGCCACCCGCGCCGCGATCTCCTTGAGCGCAAAGCCCTCCGGGATGGTGATGCGGACCTTGATGACATCACCGGCCAGCAGCCGGTCGAGCACCTCCCCCGGGGTGGCCGCCTTGGAAAATTCGTATTCGCCGGCCTTGATTTTCTGCGCCGCCTCGCGCCAGCGCGCCAGGCGCGCGAAGCGTTGCGCGTCGCCGACCACGCCGGCCTGCTCCAGTTGCAGGGCAACTTGCGGCAACCCCGAGCCGGGGACGATCTTCACCCGCTGGGTGCCGGGCGGGGTGACCGGCCAGGTTTGGAAAAACCACTGGCGCAGACCAAAGGCCCCGGCGATCAGCAGGGCGACAGCGGCGACGAGCGCCAGCCAGACCAGGACCTTCCGGCGCTTCGGTTGGGCCGTTTCGGCCCGGCGGGGCGCATTCAACATGGCGGTATTCTTCGGGCTTTACGGGGAAAAGTCAAGGTGCCGGCGGTTTGGCCCCGAAACGGTTCTCGGTGCCGGCGCACAGGCGCCGGAGGTTTTCGCGATGGCGCCAGATGATCAGGGCGCCGATGGCAAGCGTGCACAGGGCCAGCGGCAGGGGGCGGTGGAGCAGGATGGTCAGCAACGGCGCGACGATCGCCGCCAGCACCGAGCCGAGGGAAATGTAACGGGTCGCTGCCACGGCCGCGAGGAACACCAGGCAGCCGCCGAGCAGGGCCAGGGGGTCGAGCACCAGGAAGATGCCGAGGGCGGTGGCCACGCCCTTGCCCCCTTTGAAGCGCAGGTAGACGGGGTAGCAGTGGCCGATGATGGCGACTATCCCGGCCAGGCCGAGTTGCAGCGGGGTCGGGGCCAGCCAGAGTTTGACGGCGTACAGTGGCAGGAAGCCCTTGAGGATGTCACCGAGCAGGGTGAGGATGCCGGGAAGTTTGCCGGCAACGCGGTAGACATTGGTCGCGCCGATGTTGCCGCTCCCCTTACTGCGCACATCCTCCAGCCCCATCAGGCGAGTCAGGACTACGCCGGTGGGGATGGCGGCAATCAGATAGATTGCGATCAAAAGTGCTATGAAAACGGTAAGGTCCATGGGCAGAAAGTACGAAAGCGGCTTGAGCCGCTCTCATTGGCAAGGATGGTCAGACCGGATTAATATGCCATGCCTGCGGAAGGTCCGTCAACGGTCTACGCTAATCAAGTAATCCGTATGGGCTCCGACTCCCGGCGGCGGGTGGCTGCTGCCTTTGTCCGGTCTATCGCTGCGCGCGTCAGCTGTGATATATGATCGAACCGGTTAAGTTAATTACAGGATCGTGGAGTGCCGTTGCCGAACGACAACATCGAAAATACAAAGGCCGCCGCGCAAACCATCATCTGTCCGTACTGCGATTATGAAAGGCAGGTGCCTTTGGACAAGCTGCCGGCCAGGCCGGTGGCCGCAACCTGCCCAAATTGCCGCAGCCGCTTTATGTTCAGGCCCGCGGCCACCTCTTCGCCGCCGGAAGCGAACCCTTCGAACAGGGGGCAGGATGGGCTCGGCAAGCCTCGCTATCGTAATGATTTCGATATCATAAGGGACGAACTGGTTTCGTTTTATGCAGATGTGATCAGCCGGCAGAAGAGCAACGTTCTCCTCGTCGGCCTGCTGCTGGTTTTATATGGGCTGATGTATTTTATCGTGACCTCGATTTACTACATGTATATCAAATCGAGCGGCGGACCCGTTGCCGAGGTTGCGGAATACCTGTTGGTTGCCAGTAGTTACGTGGCCTTTTTCCCGGCCATGGTCATGCACTCGTGGAAGTTCATCGATGCGGGCAGCAGCCATCTTGTCGACCGGCTGTTCAGCTATAAGAGCATATTCTTCCTGGTCACGACAAGCTACGCCTTGCTGCTGACGGTTTATGCCGGTTTGTTCGGCGGCAGTCCGATGCCACTTGCCCTGCTCTTTCCCGTCATCGTCTCGTCGCTGGTCCCGTCGCTTCTGCATATTCTGTCAGATTCGTTATAACCAGGCTGCCCATAGTCCCTCGCCGGTTCGAGACGCAGTAATGATCCTTTGATGCCATCGATGCGAAACAGGCAGCAGGCTTCCGGGTGCTGCAGCAAGGCAAAGGCCGTCTCCATGAGAGACGGCCTTTGTGTATCCGGTTATTGGTCGGGACGAGCGGGTTGTCGTCAGGGGCCTCAGTGCAAATAGATCCCCGCGCCGATATAGAGGGTTGTGCCCGGGATGACTTCGACGTAACTGAGCTTTTTTTCTTCCTTTTTCGTTTCGGGGTTGTCCCAGTAGTAAACGAGAAAGCCGGAACCGCTGCTCCCCTTGGCCAGCTTCGACAACTCCTGGATGACGTACATCCCCCGCGAGTTCTTGTATTTTGTCTGGTCTTTCCCCGGAAAGTCCTTGAAGGTCGCATGGGCGATAGCAACATTGTTCTTGTAGTCAAAGACAAAAAAGTACCCGGTGTGGTCATCGAAAAAACGTACGGCATTGACATAGTTCTGGATCATGGTGGTGTTATAGGTGCCGTCCTTGTTGACGGCGACCGCACCCAGGCCCGCGGCCGCCGAATGAACCACGGCCTTGAGCACCGCGCGATCCGACGGCGAGCCGGTAACTTCGCAGACACCGCTGCCCACGGAAGCCAGCAACATGGCCAACGCCCCAATCGATAACAATACGTATTTCACTAGAAACTCTCCTTTCGCAGATGAAAAACTTGTTTGAAGAACTATCTTACCAATTTAGTTCGGGTGAAAAAATAAAAAATTGAGTACGATCGCGTGAATGCCGAAATCGCTTTTCGCTTGCGTGGTCGATACATCTTCGCCCGGCGGCGCCCAGAAGGCAACTCCCTGCCGTTGGAAGAGGGTCCTTCGGGGGCATTTGGGAACGGCGGCTGAACAGCTACCAAAGGACCGGAAATCGATACAGGCTAGGGCTTCGCGTCAGCCCGGGAGTTTAGACGGACGCTCTTGTCTGACGACCCATTTTGTATACAATGGAGTGACGGTCCGATTTGATGCAAATCGATTCACTCGCGCCCCGGTAAAATCCCATGTCCGATCAAGACGAACGTTTCAAAAAAATGGTTGAAGACTCCCTGGATTGGTTTTGGGAGTTTGATGAGAATGCAAATTTCACATACGTGAGCCCGAGGATCAGAGCCCTGCTCGGATATGAACCCGAGGAACTGTTGGGGCTGAACGCATTTGATCTGATGGATGCCGATGAAGCTGAGCGGGTACGGCGATGTTTCAACCCGATCGCCCAGAGCTTTCTTCCGTTTAGCAACCTGCTAAACATTAATACCCACAAGGATGGACACAAGGTCGTCATCGAATCGAGTGGCGCCCCGATCTTCGATAACGAAGGTCGATTCCGCGGCTACCGGGGTATCGACCGCGACATCACCGAGCGCAAACAGATCGAAGAAGAGTTGCGGCATTCCAGGGAAAAGCTGAACGACATCCTGACGTTGTTGCCACAGTCCATCTACGAGGCTGACTTCAGTGGGCGATTAACCTATGCAAACCAGGTGGCTTTCGATCTGTTTGGCTACAGCAGGGAGGATTTTGCCGCAGGGTTGAATGTCCTGGACATGATTATCCCCGAAGATGTCGGCAGAGCCCGGGAGAATATCGGCAAGTTGTACATGGGGGGCGAGGAGGGAAGTTATGAGTACACTGCGAGGAGAAAAGATGGCACGACCTTCCCCGTGATGATCTACTCCAGCGCTGTCAAAAAAGAGGGTGCTCCGCTCGGGATGAGAGGGATCATCGTCGATATCTCGAAGCGGAAGAAATACGAACAGGAGTTGGAAAAAGCCCGCGATATGGCGGAGAGCATGAGTCGCGCCAAAGATGAGTTTCTGGCAAACATGAGCCATGAACTGCGCACACCGATCACCGCTGTCCTTGGTTTTACCGAACTGCTCCAGGGGACGGAGCTTTCGGAGCAGCAGCAAAAGTACCTGGGCACCATTGCGTCGTCGACGGAAACCCTGCTGGCCCTCGTCAATGATCTCCTTGACCTTGCCAGGATCGAAGCGGGGAAGGTGTATTTGGAGCGTGAGGAATTCAGTCTCAGAACATTGATCGGCGAGATCGCCAACAGCCAGAAACCGGCAGCAAAGGCCAAGGGCCTTGCATTTAACACCCGGATCTCTACCGAGGTTCCTGACCGGCTCATGGGTGATCCCTTACGTCTGAAGCAGGTTCTGCTCAACCTCACGGTCAACGCCATCAAGTTTTCGGAGAGGGGAGAGGTCTGCCTGTCGGTATCCGTCGCGGACTTTCACCCGTCGACACCCCTGCTCAGCTTTGATGTGGCAGACACGGGAATCGGGATCAGGACTGAGGACATTGCGGAAATTTTCCAACCGTTCAGCCAACTCGATCCCTCCTCTACCCGGAAATTTGGCGGCGCCGGCTTGGGGTTGGCCATCTGCACAAAGCTCCTGGCGATCATGGGGGGTGAGATCTCAGTGACCAGTTGCGAAGGCGTCGGAAGCACCTTCCATGTCCGCCTGCCTTTTGAGATGGCCGCTATCGAGACGGAGGGTGGGGGGGCACATCCCGCAGGCCAGGCCACCACGGCGGAAGGAGCCCCGTTGCAGGTGCTGCTGGTAGAAGACCATGAGATCAGCCAGTATTTCTTTGCCGAGGTGTTGAAGCGCTGCGGGCATCATGTTGAGCTCGCGGCAAATGGGGCCGAGGCGTTGGGGAAACTTCAGTGTCGCTCGTACGATTTGGTTCTGATGGATGTGCAGATGCCGGTCATGGATGGATTAGAGGCGATCGGCAAGATTCGGGAGATGGAAAAGGCCGGAGGCGGACACCTGCCGGTGATTGCACTGACCGCCCACGCGATGGAAAAGGATCGTATCGAAGTCCTCGGCAAGGGCTTCGACGGCTACGTCTCCAAACCAATGAAGATCAACGAATTGCTCGATGAGGTGAAGAGATGCCTTACGTTGTTTCAGTGATGAATATCTCATCCCCGCCCCGAATCTTCTCCGGAGAATAAAACACAATGCCGCCTCGATTGAGGCGGCATTGCTCTAGTGCTGTGCGTATCAGGCTGGATGTCCCCAAAGGATGTTCCCTGTGAACGTCGGACAGCTTCGCCCCTGTTGTTCGACTGCTGCAAATAGTTTCGGTACTGCAAGAAGAAAGGCCGAGGATCTCTCCCCGGTCTTTGGTGTTAAGCAATTAGCCGCGATACTTGGGGTTAGTAAAGATAAATACTGATATGTTGCTTTTGCCGTTCATTAGCCTGCTGCTTCTGAGCACACCGTCTTGACGCATTCTTATAATAAGGTTCTTCCAGATATTTTTTCTTACCGATAGCGGGACTTCAAGCATACCGCCTGGAACAACGGCCATCGGTAGCCACTGTACGAGTTTGGATTCGTCTTCAAGTTTATATGAATATTCTTTGCCATCCTGGGTTTTTACTGTTGCTGTCAATATAAATTCATCTGTTACCCAAGACGGTATAATGTACAAGCTAAGGCCTGTTATTATGGCCGGGATCAGAGCTGCCGGATCACCTGCATTCACAAATTGCGCATCTATCGTGACTTCCCCATTTATACCAGAACCCCAAGTCGTAAAATAACCAGATTCTCTTATGGCATCGGCTAGTTCATTCTCAACAACAGCTCTTGCCAAGGGGTTGCTGCTTCTTCCAAACATTTCAGTTTCCGCAGAAAGTGAGTAAGAGACAGTTTTTTTCTTTTCTTCCTCACCCAATGGAGGGAAAGAGTCGACCTGTGGCAGTTTGTTCCCAGGGAAACAGGCACATCCCTGGATAACAACAAACAATAAGCCCAATGAAATAAAGACTAATGATTTAAGCATGCTACGTGCCTTTCGATATTGATTCTAAAGCGGCGCGTTAGGAGCGGCCATGACTGCGGCTGCTTTTTCTTGCTGGATTTTTTCTAAAGCGCCTGATTTTAAGATCCTTTCAATAACTTCCTGGGCGAGGTAGTCGCCAACGGGCCCTTTTATTTCTTGTTCTACCATTGGTGTTATATCGTCGTCGTAATTGATAAAAACAAAACCACTAATAAGAGCGATTGCGCCGACTTCGAACCAACTAATTTCAGTCCACGTTCGACCTATATCAGATTGATTGACGTCAAGTTTTATTGGAATGCTGAATGTATCTATTTTGCTGTTGTCAATTGTAGATAGAATGTCAATATCAACATTGTAGGTAGGATAGTATTGATATCCATTCCATGCAGGTGCCCAAACTAAAAATCCTGGAAAATTAATGAGAAAGTTTAGTCCTGAACCCTCATGCTTTGGGTGGATTGCTACATTTGTTATTATGTCGGCTTTCTTCCCACTGGCAGGGGCATAAGGATAAATTATGCTAGATGTGTGTTTTGATAAACTACTTGCCATACCAGTAACCAAAGTCTTTCCATCTTTATCGGAACTTGACGTAGTCACGCCGATGGTTAAGTCTTTTGGAAGGCTTTTGAAAGAGGATGCTTGATATTCATGTAGATTGTTGATCTCCAGATGGTGCGAGCATCCAAAAATAAAACCTGACAAAATCAGCAGCAGAATCAGACGAAGTGTTTTCATGTCTCCCCCTTGGTTAAACTAATACTAGTTTGGTGATTTATACATTAGCCCTAACAAATATTCACAAATGCAAGGCTATCTTCAATAGTAAATTTGTCAATAGTCATTGAATGATCCCGACAGGATTGATGCTACTCTTGATATTATTAGTCATATCGAATTCATGGCACCTCAGTAGTGGACGGGAAGTTTACGCGTAGATCGGAGGCAAAAAATATAAAGGCCACCTCGATTGAGGCGGCCTTGCTATAGATGGTCGGGGCGAGAGGATTTGAACCTCCGGCCCCCTGCTCCCGAATTTGACGAATTGCCAACTCGAGAAGGTGATCAATTGGTTGCTTGTGCCGCCTTAGTCAATTCCTTGATGGTTTCGTTGGCAAAAGCCTCGTAGAGCCAACTCATTCTGGCATCATCCTGCCCTCCGGCCAAGCCGCCTAGCGCATAGGCCGCGGAAACTTCGAATCTGTCCAGTTCTTTGCCGCTGTTGTCCTTGACAACGACATCTCCGGTTATGTGGTCATTACCTGCCATGAACCCCCACATGACCGCTGAAAAATTGCTGCGCACCCGGACATCCTTGATTTCGATGCCGAGCAGCGGCAAGGCACCACTGTTGTCTATTTTGATCAGAGACTTCGCTTCGAGGGCGCGCAGGAGTGTTTTCTTCAATACTTCAGCATCGAATTTGAGATTGTCTTCCAAGCTTTTTTTGCCCTCTTCCGTCATGGTTACGTCAAGAGATCCGACGGGTTTCTGGACTGAGCAACAAAATTTCTCCTCCGTGCTGGCTTTGGGCCTTGCTACTCCAGCAGAGCAGCCAATCAGCAGTAGGGACGCAAATGCCAGGACGAGAAACAATTTCAGTCTTTGCATGATTTCCCCCTGTTCACAAGAGATATGCTTGATTTGGTAGCACAAATGCGGTCTACCGGCAAGCGGATTGCGGGCAAGTAGCCCGGAGAGCGAAAACACAAAGGCCGCCTCGATTGAGGCGGCCTTGCTATAGATGGTCGGGGCGAGAGGATTTGAACCTCCGGCCCCGGTTTTAGTCAGCCCTCGGCAAACTCTTCCGTATCAAGATAGGCCTCGGTCCTGCGACCGGAGAGGGCGATGATCTTGCCGGAAAGGAGGCCGGAGACAGCAGCCAGAACGATCGTGATGGCGATCCCGGTGAGTTGCGCGCCGGGGGCAATGCCGTTGACGACAAAGAGAGCCGTCAGACCGCCAAAGAGGCCGGGAAGACCGTGCAGATAGAAAACGCCGCAGGTGTCGACCGCCTTGGTCAGTTCGGTAATTTTGGCCTGGATGACGGCAAAGCCAAAAGTGGAGAGCGCCCCGGCCAGGAGGCCGATCAGAAAGGCTCCTCCCGGCGGAGCGAGATCGCAGACCGAACCGATGGCAACGCCCCCGGCCAGGGTTGCATTGGCGATGTCGGCCGCCGAGATCTTGCCACGCAGTTTGACGCTGGCAAGATAGGTCGCCAGGGTCGATCCGCACAGGGCGAGGATCACGTTCACGGCGGTTTTCGGCACATCGGCCGGGGCAACCAGGGCGGCACAGAAACTGGGCCAGAAGACCCACAGGACCATGCTGCCGAGGAGCGAATAACGATCACTGGTGTCGTCGCATTCGATGGCGGCCGTATACTCGGTCGAGGTGGTCATGGTCATGGCGACCCCCAAGCCAAAGATGGCGCCGAAGGCATGAATGACGATGGAGCCGCCGGTGTCGACAAACTTGTGCACGAAACCGAGGCCGCCGTTCAGGACGAGCCATTCATTGAGGCAGTAGCAGGGAACAAAGAGGGCGCCAAGCAGGGGGTACTGGTACATCTTGAGTCGGCCAAGGACGGCGCCGGCACAGATGAGCAGACTGGCCGCGGCAAATTCGGCCAGGATCAGCTGATCGATGATCGATTCCGGGCCTCCGCACCCGATGCAGTTGTCTTTGAAGAAATAGAGGGGAATGGCGACGCTGACCAGCAGGTAGGTGGCGGTAATCGCCGACTTGCCATACTGTTTGACGAAGACCATCAGAAAACCGAAGCCGACCAGGAGCATGGCCATGATGTGAATGGCACGATTGTACTTCTGGACATCGGTCAGCTCAGTCAGGTTCGTGCCGGGGGATTCGCCGGCGCCGGCGATACCGCACAGGGCCAGGACGAGCAGGGTGGAAAGCAGCAGAGCGTTACGGAAATTCTTCATTGAACCTCCTCGGGTAAGAAACAGTGATCCCTCTGTCAGGATTTTTCGGGGCCGACAGGTACAAAAAAGGTCAACCCTCAGCATCAACCGTGGATTGACCCGTCGCTGCATTTGCCGGCACCCGCAAATCCGCCCCATTGACGCCATTGTCGATGAAGCGGTTGGGCTTTTGTTTATTCTCCTATAGCGTCGCCCCTATCAAGAAGTTTCAAGTAGTCATCGAGACCGGGCATTAAAATATAGCATGCACGGCACCGCGTCAACGAGGAGCAGCTCGAAGCTCGTCGCAATCATTCTCTTTGGATGACGGCACCAAAGTGCCCCGGACCTGGCCCGGAGGGAGAAAACACAAAGGCCGCCTCGATTGAGACGGCCTTGCTATAGATGGTCGGGGCGAGAGGATTTGAACCTCCGGCCCCCTGCTCCCGAAGCAGGTGCGCTACCAGGCTGCGCTACGCCCCGACGTGGTTACCCGGAAACAACGGTGGGGATAGATAGCACGAACGGCGGCGAAAGGCAAGGGGTTTCAGTCACCGCCGGAACACCAGCGCCGCCCCGGCCAGGAGCAGGCAGGCCCCCACGGCCCGCTTGGCGTCGAGGGGGACGGTCCGGAACCCGAACAGGCCATAATGATCGAGAAGGATGCCGGTTGTCAGTTGCGCGGCGATGGTGGCGGCCATGGCCGCGGTGGTGCCGATCCTGGGGACGATGATGATCGTCAGGGTGACGAAGAAGGCCCCCAGGAACCCCCCGGTCAGTTCCCAGCCGCGGGCCTCGGTCAACCCCCGGAAGCTGCCGCGGCCGGCGACCAGGGCCACGATCAGCAGCGCCACGGTGCCGACGGCGAAGGAGACGGCGGAACTCTCCACCGCGCCGATCTTCTGGGCGAGCCGGCCGTTGATGGAGGGCTGGATGGCGACGGCGATGCCGCCCAGGAACATCAGAAGGAAAAATCCAAGTGAAGGCATGAGATCTCCTGCGGTTGACCGGCGGCTAGTCGAGCCCGACCCAGCGGGCGGTCGTTTCCTTCCCGCCCAGATTGTCCCAGCGCGAACCGATCAGCTGTTCGAGCACATCGAGGCGTTCGGCGGGGTGCGGATGGGTCTTGAACAGCAGCGCCAGTTGGTCGGCGTGGACATCGGCACCGATCCGGTCGAGGACCGCCAGATAGGCGAAGGGGTCGTAGCCGACCCGGGCGGCGTACTGGATGCCGAGACGGTCGCAGGCAAACTCGGCGTCCTTGTCGAGGGAGCGGGCATACAGCTCCAGACCGCTGCCGGCCAGCTGCTGGGCGGTGGCGCTCTTGACCTTGCCGAGCAGGAATTCCTGGCCCAGTGCCAGCGCCCGCTGCTGCTGCAGCAGCCTGACGTAATGTCGCTCGTTGATGTGCACCATCTCGTGGCCGAGAATGCCGGCCAGTTCCGCCTCGTTGGCGAGCAGCCGGTAGAGGCCCCGGGTGACGAAGATGTAGCCGCCCGGCGCGGCAAAGGCGTTGATGTCGTCATTCTGGATGACGCCGAAGGTCCAGTTGAGTCCCGGCCGTGGTCCCTGTGACGCCAGGTAGCGGCCGACCTGGTTGACATAGCGCTGCAGCCGGTCGTTGTTCACCAGGGGATAGCCGGCCAGGAGGCGCCCGGCGATCTCGCGCCCCACCGCCTGTTCGTCGGCGTCGCTCAGCGTCCCGATCAGCGGCACCTGCCCGGGGCTCCCCGGCTGGGCGGCCGGCTGGCCGGGGGTCAGCACGCGGTTGAGTTCCGATTCGAGGAGGCCACCAAAGGGTGAGGTCTGTGCCGACTCGACGCAGGCCGACAGCAGGACGGCGAGGATGAGCAACCAGGCGGTGCGGATCATGGCGTCCCTCCTTCCCCGGGAGCGGCCGCTACCGGCAGCGGCGGCACATTGCGCGGCCTGAGCCCGGCTTCCCGGGCCAGGCGTTCGGCCTCGGCCGGGGGCACCCGGAAGCGCTCGGCGGCGGCAATCGCCATTTCGCTGAAAGCGGCGGTTTTCAAAGTTTCCTCGCCGAGCCCGCGCACCCCGGTGGTGGTGACGATCTGCCCGGTGCCGGCGCGGCCGGTGGCAACCTGCGCCAGGCTGCCGGCGCTGACCGCCGACGCCGCGGCCGTGCGCCGGACACTGAGCATGCGCAGCCACCCGGTTTTGCCGGCGGCCTTGACCTGGTACCAGCTCCCCTCGCGCTTCTGGATGTCGACCGCCTGCCCGGCGGCCAGCTTGGTCAGCACCCTGGCATCGGCAAACGGTTTCTCGTACAGGTTGTCGGCCTTGCTGACCGTGGCGGGTTCGGCTAAACAGAACAGCGGCCAGGCCAGCAGGGCGGTCAGAGTCAGACAAGTGATTTTGGTCATGGTTGTGCTCCCTTGAGTTCTTGCAGGGCGGTCCCCAGCAAGGCCTGCCAGTCATGGGCGGCGCCGGCACCGAGATCGCCCTCGACCTGGCTGACCGACAGGCTTTCCCGGGGAAGAACGGTCACGAACGGTTTGACCCGCAGGAGCTCCGGCAAGGCGGCGGCCGTCGCCGCGGCTTCCTCGCGGATGGCCTGCCAGCGCGCCTCGTCGGTCCCTTCGTACAGCCAGCATAGCACCAGCGTATTCTCGAGCAAGCGCCACAGCCCCATCTGCCGACCGCTGAGCCATTCGGCGCTGGGGGCGTGCCGGCAGCGGGCCTGCAGCACGGCGGCGAGCTTCTGCAGGGCGGCCTCTTCGCGGGTGGGAAGCTCGAAGCGCAGGGCGAGCAGGCAGCCGCGCGCGCCGCCATGCTCCCCATGACGGCGCGCCACCACGCTCCGGTCCAGGGCGCGGGCCGTGGCAAAGGCATAGTAGCGGGCGACGGAGTAGTAGGCAAAACCGAACATCACCGGGCCGGTGAGGTTGATATAGAGGTTGAAGAGGTTGATCGCCGCATAGGCGATGGCGATCAGCACAAACTGGGAGAGGCCGTAGATGCGGTCGAGCTTGCTGCTGGCGCCGTGGCGGTAGAAGGCCAAGGCGGTGGCCCAGAGAATCGCCAGGGTGACGAGCAGGTAGAGGAAACGGGCGTCGGGCACCCGCAGCCAGTCGCCGCGGCGCAGGTTGTCGATGGCCGTGGCGAGGATTTCGACGCCGGGGAACTGCCGGCTGACGGCGGTTGCCTTGATGTCGAACAGGCTTGGCGCGGTGGAGCCGATGATGACGATCTTGCCGGTGAACTCGTCGGCCGGCCGCTGCCGGTGCTCCTTCTGCAGGTCGGCAAGGACGTCGGCGAAGCTGACGTAGGGATAGCGGAACGGCGCGCCGCGCCAGTTGAGCAGCAGCCGGTCGGGGGCGGTGATCTCCGGCTTTTCGCCGCGGACCACGGCCAGGGCCAGGGACGGAAGTTCAAAGCCCTGCTCGTTGCGGCGCAACGTGTATTCGCGGGCGATGCCGTCGTCGTCCGGCCAGATGTTGTTGAAGCCGAGCCGGCCGGAGGACTGCACGGCGGCGAAGTGCGGCAGGATCACGGCGATGGGCTTTTCCCCAATGCTGCCCGCGGTGGACTGTCGCACTCCCGGTACCTTGCCGACCGGCAGAGAACTGGCGGCATCTTGGGCCGGATCGAGGCGCACCAGCGGGAACCAGGTATTGCCGGTCCGGGCGATGACTTCGTTGAAATAGGCGTCGGAGTCCGGGTTGAAGATGTCCGGGTCGCTGAAGAGGATGTCGAAGACGATGGCCTTGGGACGCTGTGCCTCCACCTTTTCGACAAATTCCCCCAGCACCTGCCGGGGCCACGGCCAGCGGCCGTAGTCGCCGGCCATGGCGGCCAGCGATTTTTCATCGATGTCGACAATGACGATGTCCGGCGCCGGCTGCGCCACCACCAGTCGGTTGCGGACCATCATGTCGAAGGACTTCTGGCGCATGCCGACGATGTAGTTCGCCGAAACCGCATCGAGCAGAGCCAGCAGGGTGAAGATCGAGGCAATGTAAAGATTGTAATTCTGCTTGAGGCGGGTGCCGAGGCGATCGCCGGTCAGGACGATGAAGCGGCGCAGTCGGGAGAGCAGGGCGAGCATGACGATAATAATAGCAGAACTGGCGGCGGATGGTGACACCCTGTCGCGCATTGACCGGATCCGGTCCCGGGTTGCCGTGAAAATGCGTCGATTTTTCAGCGGGATCGATAGAACGTCATTTCAAACATTAAAACAATTTAAAATTCGTCAGTGATTCCGGTCGGGTTTTGCCGCAGTCAAGATATGTTAAAATATGGCACATATGATGCAAAACATGAAATCGTTACGGTCGGCCGACGCCGATCCGACGCTTCCAGGCGAGAAAGGAGCTCCCCATGTTCAGGCTTACCGCAACCATCGGGGCAGTGCTGTTCTTCGGCAGCGGCTGGCTCTCCGGGGAGGTGGTCCCCCGCTTCACCCACTCGGCGGCGGATTACGTGCTGATGCCGCTGCTCGGCTATCTGGTCCTGATCGTCGCGGCACACTTCGCGGCGCGGCTGCTGCCCGAAACGGAAAAACCGTGAGGTTTGCGGCCGGCGGATAGCGCCGAACGGATCCCCCTCCATTCTTTTTCGTGTTTTGGCCGGCTGAACCGGGCCATGGTCGCCAAATTTGGTAAACTGTGGGTGAACCTCATCATGCCAGGAGGTGCCCCATGATCAGGACCTTGCCGACCATGCTGCTCGCGGCGCTGCTGGCCGTTACTTCGGCACTGGCGCTGGAAATCACCTCGGTCGCCCCGACTCGTGCCATCCCGGGGACGCGGGTTATTCTGACCGGCGGTCCCTTCTCCCCGCAAAGCCGCATCTTCCTCGGCGAGCGGTTCGTGCCGCCGGTGAGGCAGCACCCCCGCCAGCTGGAGTTTGTCGTGCCGGCGCTGCCGCCCGGTGGGTATTCGCTGACCGTGCAGGATGAGGTTGCCAGCGCCGTACAGCCATTCAACTTCGAAGTGCTCGCGCCCCGTCCGCAGATTGTCGAGGTGGAGCCGGACAACCTCGACGTCTGCGCCGATGAAGCCGAGCGGCTGGTCCGGGTCCACGGGAGCGGCTTCCATCCGGAGACGCTGCTGCTGCTCGGCAGCAATACCGTCAACAGCCGGGTCGTCGATGCGGCGACCATGGAATTCCGCCTCCCCGCGCTGCCGGCCGGGGTCTACGGGGTGGAGGCGCGCAATCCCGACGGCACGGCGTCCCTCCCGCACTCCCTGTGGATCAACAGCGTCCCGGAGATCACCAGCGTCGAGCGCGGCGACGACTTCGTCAATAACTACGAAGTGATCGTCCGCGGCAAGAATTTCTTCTTCAATTCGATTCTGGTGGTCAGGGAAACGGACACGTCCGCCGGCGGCACCGGCACGCGGCAGACGACCTACTACGCCCGCCGGGGTGCCGCGGAACCGCTGCCGGGCAGCCTGGTTGCGCCGGGGGAGCAGCTTCGCTACGACGATTGCCGGACGCTGGTCTATCTGCGCTACCCGAGCAACTTCCAGGACAAGGAACTGACCTTGCAGGTGATCAACCCTGACGGCAAGAAGACAGCGGCCTACGCGGTCACGCTGCCGTAGTCGGCATCCCGCCCTTTACAGGTGCCGGGTTTCGGCCGGCGGCGCCTGCCAGTTGTCGTTGCGCCCGTCGACGCAGGTGACCGGTGCATTCACCAGTTCGGCCGGTTCCGCGTTGTCGAGGCAGGTGACGTTGACGGCGTAGACCTTGCCCCCCGTATCCTGGAGATTCCCCCAGCCGAACGAATGGACCCCGCAATGCCGGCAGAACAGATGGTGAATCTTCCGTGCGCCGAACTGGTAGTCGGTCAGCTCGGTTTCATCGGTCAGCAGCCGGAACGAGTCCGGCTTGACCATGGTCAGCCAGTTGCGCACCTTGGTGCAGATCGAACAGTTGCATTTGAAAGTGCCGGCGCTCAGGTCGATATCCGCCTCGTAGCGGACCGCGCCGCAATGGCAGCCGCCCGTGTAGGTTTTCTTCATGGGTTTTCTCCGGTCGGGGCCCGTCTGGCGTCACCCCGTTACTGTGATTGCGCAGCAGGGTCTGCTGCCGGTTGCTGGCGGTCCAGTTCCTCCAGCAGGCGTGCGTTCTCGGGAACCCCTTTCAGGATGTAGCTGATGATCCCCTCCCTGTCGATCAGGTAGGTTATCCTCCCGCTGTCATAACGCTTGCGAATCGCCCCGTCCGCATCGTCGATCAGCGGGAAGGCGATGCCGTGCTCTTTCATAAAGGCCTGGTGGGTCTCCAGGGTGTCGCCACTGACGCCCAGCACCTGGGCGTTGCGCTTGCCAAAGGCTTCCAGATCCCTTTGGAAAGCGATCAGTTCGTTGCGTCAGACCGGGGTGAAGTCGGCGAAGTAGAAGGCGAGGACGACATTCTGTCCGCGCAGGTCGGCAAGCCGGATCGAGCCCCTGGTCGATTCCGCGGTGAAGTCGGGGGCCGGCGTGCCGATTTCCAGGGCATGGGCCGCAACGCTCGACAGGGCGACCCAGGCGGCCGTGAGCGTCCCTCTCAGCAGTCGTTTCATGGTGTCCTCCAGACAGTAGGGTAGCGTCTGCCTAAAGTTTAAACCGGTGCTGGGGATGTGCAAGCAGGAAGGGGTGCGACGATGAGGCCGGATTGCGCAATCAGGCAAGCTGGCACGGAGGGAAGGCGAGGGACGACGGTCGGATCAGGCGCCGAGGCGCTGCAGGATAGCATCGACCGGGGGCCGGTCGGCCGGGCCACGGCCGACGTGATGCAGGCGCACGATGCCGGCCGGGTCGATCAGCACGTCGCCGCCGCGCTGATGGATGTCGCCGTGCGCCGGTTGCGGCAGCCGCCCTCTCATGATTTCCCGCAGGTAGGCCCGCCAGGTTGACGGTCCCCACAGATCCCAGAACGAGGCCATGAGCATCCCGTAGCCGCGATAGACGGCCCGGTCGGCATCGATCAGCAGCGGCCAGGCGAGGTCGGTCTCGGCGACGTACTGACGCGCGAAGAAATCGTTCTCGAACGTCACCACCGCGATCCTGACGTTGCGCCTGGCGAACTCGCCTTCCTGCTCGCGCAACTGCGCGAGATGCCCCCGGCAAGGGAGTCAGCCGAGATGACGGTGGAAGACCAGCAGCAGCCACTGCCCGCGGTAATCCTCAAGGCGATGGAGGGTGCCGGCGCTGTCTTGCAGGGCGAAGGGGATGGCGGGGCGGTTGGTGAAGTCGGTCGGCATGGCTTGGCATCCTCCGTGTTCTTGCCGTGGCAGATGTTCAAACAATAGCGCGCTCCCGGCCACTCTTCAAGGGCAACGGCACCGGCGCGGAGGCAGACCGCGACGGGTATGCTATGCTTTCAGCTGATCCCCGCACCGGAGCCGCCATGCGTATCGCCCTGGTTTTTCCGCCGTTCTACCATCCGGCCATGTACAACCTGCCGCCGCTCGGGCTGATCAACCTGGCCACCGGGTTGAAGCTGGCCGGCCATGAGCCGCGCATCGTCGACCTGGTGCTGGCAATCCGCACCGGCGAACTGCCGCGTGACGGGGCGATTTACCGCAACGCCGTGCGCCTGATCCTGGCCGGTGAGCCGGAACTGGTGGCGTTTTCGGCGCAATGCACCACCTATCCTGCGATCGTGCAGCTTGCCCGGCTGCTCAAGCGCGAACGGCCGACGCTGCGGATCGTCGTCGGCGGTCACAACGCCAGCTTCCTCGATGTCCAGACGCTGATGCGTTTCCCCGAGTTCGACGCGGTGGTGCGCGGTGAAGGGGAGGTGACCTTTCCGGAACTGGTCGCCGCCTGGCAGGCCGGCCGCGAGCCGACCGGAGTGGCCGGGGTGACCTGGCGGCGCGGCGGGGAGATCGTCGTCAACCCCGCGCGCGAGCTGCTCGCCGATCTCGATATCTTGCCGCTTCCCGACTACACCCTGGCGCCGCCATTGACGGCCTACCGGGACGCCTGCGCTCTGCCCCGTGCCATCGCCATTCTCGAGGTCGGCCGCGGCTGCCCGCACCGCTGCGTGTACTGCTCGGAGTCGGTCCTGTGGCAGCGGCGCACCCGTACCTTTGCGGTCGAGCGGGTGGTCAATGAAATGCGCACCCTGCGCGATGAACACGGCGCCGCATGCTTCTTGCTGGCTTACGATCAGTTCACCGCCGACCGCCGCTATGTCGAGGAATTCTGCCGGAAGGTGGTGGCGGCCGGGCTTGCCGAGACACCATGGTACTGCATTTCGCGCCTGGATTCCGTCGACACGGCGCTGTTGGCGCAGATGCGCGCCGCCGGCTGCGAATCGATGTGCTACGGCATCGATTCCGGCTCAAAGCGGACGCTGGCCTTCATCGACAAGCGCATCGACCGGGCGATTCTTTTCGAGCGGGTGCGGCAGACCACCGACCTCGGCATGGTGCCGACCCTGAGCTTCGTGGTCGGCTTCCCCGAAGAGGAACGGGAAGATCTCGATGCCACCCTGGAGCTGGCGCTGCAGTGCGGCGTCCAGGGGAACGTCAACCCGCTGATGCAGCTTCCCACCGTGCTTCCCGGTACCGAACTGCACCGCCGTTACGGCGACCGGCTGGTGCGCAGCGTCGACACCTACTTCGCGCAGGGGCTGGAGTTCACCGACGGGCGGCGTCTGCCCGAGGATGAGGCACTGATCGACAGTGCTCCGGAGATCTTCAGCAGTTTCCGCAACCTGGAGTGCCCGGGGCTGCCGCTCGCCGAGCTGTACCGGCTGGCCGCGGGGTTCCCGCTGATCGTCACCCTCTTTCCCAAGAGCTTCCTGCTCCTGTGCCGGGCGTTGGCCGTGCCGCCGACCGCGCTGTTTGCGGCTTTCGACGCGTTTCATCAGCAGGCGGATGGGGCCGGGGAGCTCAATGCGCCGCGCTGTTTCGCCCGTTTCCCGGCCTTTGCCAACTCCCGGCTGGCCGCGATCCGCGCCGTCGCGGGAGAGTGGGAGCATCTCGCCGCAGTGCTCGACTACGAGGGGCATGCCCTCGATGTCGCCCGATTTGCCAAGGGGGAAAAAACCGGTAACATTGATGTGCAGCGCCTGGATGAATGGCGCCCGCGCCGCCCGGCCAATGTGCGCATGGCCGCGTTTCGCTTCGATCTGCCGGCCATTGTCGCCGATCTCAAGGCCGGCGTGATCAGGTCGTCCTATCCGCAAGCGCCGAGTCGGCTGGTCTTTCGCCAGGCGGGGGCGCAGCTGGAGGTGACGGCGATCAATGCCTTCGGCTTCGACCTGCTCGCCGGGAGCGATGGCGCGACCGCGCTTGCCGAACTGGCCGCAAGGCTGCGGGATGTCCATGGCGAAGGTCGGTCCGCCGCCGCATTCCTGGCCGGCTGCCGTGACGCGGCGCAGCAACTCGCCGGTCTCGAACTGCTCGAACCGGATTTTCACGTATCGCCAGAGGAAGGGAGGTGACTCTATGCTGAAGATCGCCCCAGTGGAGAAGAAACTGTTGTCTGCCGCCGCCTGCCATGCGCCGGCCTGCCACGCACCGGCCTGTCATGCCCCCGCATGTCACGCCCCGGCGTGCCACGCCCCCGCCTGTCATGCGCCGAGTTGCCACGCGCCGGCCTGTCATGGCCCGGCCTGACCGTATGCGGGCGGACTGCCGACAGGTGGCCCGCCCGCTTTCATCACTGCCATGCAACGCCGCCTCCTCGACCTGCTGATCTGCCCCCGCTGCCTTCCCGCGGAAAAGCCGCTGCGCGCCGCTTTGCGCGAGGTGCGCGCCGGCGAGGTGGTCGAAGCCACGCTCACCTGCCCGAAATGCCGGACGGACTATCCGGTCAGCGACGGTCTCGCCACCCTGCTGCCGGCCGGCGCGACGGAAGATCACTACAACTCGAGCGACCGGCTGGCCGGCTACCTGTGGAGCCACTACGCCGACCTCGAGGGCGACCCGGATGCGCATCGGGCGTTCCCGGCCTGGGGCGAACTGTTCGCCGGCGCCGACGGACCGGTGCTGGATGCCGGCTGCGCCGTCGGCCGCCTCGCTTTCGAGTTGGCGCGGCAGGCGGAGCTGGTGATCGGCATCGACCGGGCCGCGGGGTTCGCGCGGGCGGCCCGCACCCTGGCGCGCAACGGTCGGCTTGGTTTCGAGCTGATCAGCGAGGGGGAGCTTTATGAAAGCCGCACGGCCCGTCTGCCTGACGAGGTGCCGCGCGAGCGGGTCGAGTTCCTGGTGGCCGATGCCCTGGCGCTGCCATTTCCGGCCGGCCTGTTCGGTACGACGGCCTCGCTCAACCTGCTTGACCGGGTGCCGCTGCCGCGTCTCCATCTGGCCGAACTCGACCGGGTCGGCAGGAAGGCCGGCGCCACCCTGCTGCTGGCCGACCCCTGGTCATGGGCGGCTGGCCCCGCGCAGCCGGAGGAGTGGCTCGGCGGCTGTCGTTCCGGGCAGGGCGCCGGCTTCGGGCGGGACAACGTACGCCGCCTGCTGGAACGGCTGGGGCGTCCTCCCTGGCGGCTGGCCGACAACGGCCGGATCAGCTGGACGATCCGTCATCATCGCAACCATTTCGAGTTGATCCACAGTGACTACCTCCTTGCCCGCCGTTGACAACGCCCGGCCCCGGCCGGTCTTCGATGCCCACGTCGATCTGGTCTATGCCCTGGGCCCGGACCCCGCGACAGCCGTGGTGGGGAGCCCCTTTGCGCCGGAGTGCCTCGCTGCCGGCGGGGTGCGGGTGCTGACAAGCGTCCTCTACTGCGCCGACGCCTTCAACGGTCCGCCCGCCGCCGCCCATCTCCGGGAGCTGCTTGCCGCCGATGCCCGACTCCTTGGCGACCTGCCGCTCATTCAGGGGCGAGACCAGCTGAACAGCGTTTGGGAGGGGAGCGGGGCGCCGGGGCGGCTGCGGCTGCGGGAAAACGCCGAGCCGCTGCCGGAGTTCGGCGTCGCGGCGGCCTGCGCGGCGGGGATCGTCACCGTCGGCCTGACCCATGTCGGCCGCAACCGCCTGGCCGATGGCAACGCCGTCGCGGCCCCCGGTGGGCTGCCCCCGGCCGGCCGGCAGCTGCTGGCGGAGCTGGCCGCGGCGGGGCGGGTGCTGGACGTGGCCCACCTGGCGCCACCGGGCTTTTGGGAGGTGCTGACGGAGTACGCCGGACCGCTGATCTGCTCGCACACCGGGTTGCGCCGTTTCCGCGATCTGCCGCGCAACCTCGACGAGTCCCAGCTGGCTGCGCTGTTCGGTCGCGGCGGCATCGTCGGCCTGGCCTTTGCCCCGGGGCTGCTGGCAACAACCCCGGAGATCGATCTCGACGAGGTCTTTCGTCAACTCGACTGGCTCGTGCAGCGCTTCGGGGCGGAACAGGTGGGGTTGGGCAGCGACTTCGGTGGTTTCGAGGGAATTTGCCACGGTCTGGAGGATCACGGCCGGCTGCCGGCCCTGGCTGCGCGCATGGAGCGGGCCGGCTACCCGGCGGCGGCCATCGCCGCGATCATGGGGGAGAACTGGCGACGCTTCTATGCCGCCGTGCTGCCGGCGTAGCGGTCGAGGGTCGCAAGGAAGCGGGCCACGTCCTCCGGTGTGTTGGCGAAGTGCGGCGACAGGCGGATGCGGCCGTCGCGCAGGGCGACGACGACCCGGTTCGCGCTCAGGTAGCGAAACAGCCCTGCTATATCGGCGGTGCCGTCGAAAGCGACGATGCCGGCCCGCTCGCGTTCCGCGCGGGGGGAAGCCAGGCGCCAGCCCCGTTGTTCCAGGCCCGCATCCAGTTGTCTGGTCAGGGTCGCCACCTGCGTCCGGATGTGTTCGCCGCCGACTTCAGCGAGCAGTTCCAAAGCCGAGCCGAGCCCGGCAATTCCCACGACGTTCAACGTTCCCGGTTCGAACCCGGCGGCATCGCCGCGCAGGGTGAAGTGCAGGGAAAAATCCTCCGCGTCGGTGACGCTCTTCCACCCCGCCAACGGCGGCGTCAGCCGCGGCAGCAGTTCGCGCTCGACATACAGCACCCCGATCCCCTGCGGTCCGCACAGCCACTTGTGCGCCCCGCAGGAAAGGGCGGCGATGCCGCAGCGTTTCACGTCGAGCGGCAGCAGGCCGAGGCTCTGGATGGCATCGACCACCAGCAGCAGGCCGTGTTCCCGGCAGAAGTCGCCGAAAGCCGGCAGGTCGGCGGCAAAGCCGGTGGCGAAGTCGACGCTGCTCAGCGCCAGCACGCGGGCTTGCGGGATGAATGCTCCGGCCACGGCGTCGACGGTGAGCCGGCCGTTGCGGCGGGGGATGTCGATCACCCGCACGCCGCGCCTGGCCAGGTGCCGCCACGGATAGATGTTGGCGGGAAAGTCCGGCGTCGGCACCAGCACTGCTTCCCCCGACCGCCACGGCAGCGCTTCGGCAACCAGACTCAGCCCCGTCGAAGTGTTGGGAACGAAAGCGATCTCCCCGGCGTCCGCGCCGATAAATGCCGCCGCCTGCCGGCGCACCGCCGCGACCCGGTCGGTCCAGAGCCGGTAGCCGGCGCTGCCGAGACCGGCCTGCTCGGCGAGGACGGAGCGCATGGCCGCGACCACCCTGGTCGAGCAGGGGGCGATCCCGGCGTGATTGAAAAATAGCTGCTCATCCAGCGCCGGGAAGAGGGTGCGGCAGACAGTCGGTTCCATCTCAGTGTGTCGCCGGGAAAGGGGTGAGCTCGGCGCGAGCCTGTTCGTAGCGGTTCCGGTCGTCTGCCGAGAAGCAACAGAATATCACCTGTTCCGGGATCGGATGGGTGAGGAGGAACGCCCGGACCTCGCGCAAGGCGATGCGGCAGGCGCGCTCGAACGGAAAGCGGTAGACGCCGGTGCTGATCGAAGGAAAGGCGATGCTTTTGACCCCGTGTGAGGCTGCCAGCGTCAGGCTGTTGCGGTAGCAGGCGGCCAGCAGGGTGTCCTCGTTGTGGTCGCCGCCGTGCCAGACCGGGCCGACGGTATGGATGACGAAGCGCGCCGGCAGCCGGTATCCCTTGGTCAGCCTGGCCTCGCCGGTCGGGCAGCCGCCGAGGGTGCGGCACTCGGCCAGCAGCTCCGGGCAGGCGGCTCGATGGATGGCGCCATCGACGCCACCGCCGCCGAGCAGCGAACTGTTGGCGGCATTGACGATGGCATCAACGTCCAGGGTGGTAATGTCGGCCTGGAGGATTTCGATGCTCGGCATAACCCCTCCGCCGTCACCCCTGTTTGGCGAAGCTGTCCGCCGCCGCGCACTTTTCGCACTTGCGCGGCTTGCAGCGGCCTTCCTTTTCGTGTCCGCATTTGGCGCATTTCCAAGTGGCCATGATGATGCCCCTTTTTTACGAGTGGGTTGAGAGGGTGGTTCGAGGTTAAAGGTCAAAGGTACAAGGTAAATTCTTTAACCTTTAGCCTTTAACCTTGAGCCTGTCGCTTATTTCGGCAGCGGGCTGGGGTTGCACAAGTCGCCTTCACGGTCGGCGCGGGCGCCGCAGTTGTGGCAGACGTAGCTGGGAGTTCGGCTGCGGGCGGCCATTTCATCGAGCAGCCCTTTTTTCTTCAGCTTGCAGAAGTGCAGATCATGCAGCTCCGGGTCGCGACAGACGGGCGGGTCGGACATGGCTACCTCCGTAAGGTTGATTACCTTGTCCTCTATCATACCATCCGGCGTCGGGAAAGGAACTACTCTTCGGCGAGCAGAATCGCCTCGGCCACCTCGCGCAGCGACTTGCGCTTGTCCATGGCCAGCTTCTGCAGGCGGCGGAAGGCGCTCGGCTCGTCCATGCCGCGCTTCATCAGCACCCCCTTGGCCCGGTCGACCAGCTTGCGGGTTTCCAGCGCTTCGCGCAGCTTGCCGACTTCGTCGCGGAGACTGACCAGCTCGACAAATTGATGGATCGCCAGGTCGACGGCGACCAGCAACTGCTCGGCGCGCACCGGTTTGACCACGAAATTCATCACGCCGGCGAGGCGGGCGCGCTCGACGGTGGCGGTATCCGCGGTGGCGGTGAGCAGAACCACCGGAATCGGTTTGAGCTTGCTGATTTTTTCAGCAACGGTGATGCCGTCGATGCCTGGCATGCCGACATCCATGACCACCAACAGGATCTCCTGGTGGCGGACCAGTTCCAGGGCGCGGCTGCCGTCGCCTGCTTCGAGGATCTCGTCGAAGCCGTAATGGTCAAGGATTTCAGCGACCTGCCGCCGCAACAGCGGTTCGTCATCAACAATCAGGGCACGGCGCATGGTGTCATCTCCGGAAATTTGCCTGGTGAAGCTGTCCAGGAATTATGCATCAGCAGTGCCGAAATGCCGGGACTTGGCCGCGCCCGCGTAAAATCAGCGAGACAACGGCAGGGTGACGCTGAAGACCGCGCCGGGGCCGTCGCTGCGGTTGGCGGCCTCGATCTGCCCGCCGTGCTCCTGAATGATGCCATAGGAGACCGACAGGCCGAGGCCGGTCCCCTGCGGTTTGGTGGTGTAAAAGGGGGTGAACAGGCGCTCGCCGGCCTCGGCCGCCAGCCCCGGCCCGGTGTCGAGCACCCGCGTGCGACAGCAATGTACGTCCGCCGTGGTTTCGAGCGTCAGGACGCCGGCGCCGGCCATGGCCTGCAGGGCGTTGAGAATCAGGTTGGTGAAGACCTGGCGCAACTGGTCGCCGTCGGCGTGCAGGATGATGCCGGACTGGCAGCGGCGCTCGATGGTCATCCCGGTCAAGGGCAACTGGTGGCCGATCTGTTCGACGATGTCGTCGAGCAGGGGGGCCTGTTCGACCGGCCCCGGCGTGTTCCCCTGCCGCCGTGAAAAGCTGCGGAGTTGGCCGACGATCCGTTCGATGCGGGTGGTCTGTTTGAGAATGACGCCGACCTCCTCCTGGGTGCCGGCCGCTTCCGGCAGGGACATCTGCAGGAGTTCGGCGTTGCCGCGGATGATGGCCAGGGGATTGTTGATCTCGTGGGCGACGCCGGCGGCCAGCAGGCCGACCTCGGCCAGGCGTTCGGCCTGCGCCAGCTCCCGCCCCTTCTCCTCCAGTTCGGCGGTGCGCCGGGCAACCTTCTCCTCCAGCGTCCGGTTCAGGGTGTTGATCTCGTCCTCGCGTTCGCACAGCCGTTCGGCCATGATGTTGAATTCCTCGGCCAGCGTGGCAATTTCGTCATGGCCGCTGACCGGGATGGCGGCATGGCGTTCCCCCGAAGCGATGCGCCGGGCGCCTTCGGCCAGGATCCGGATGGGGCGGGCGAGGCGGCCGCTGAGCCAGCCGGCGAGGGAGAGGCCGACCAGCGCACCGCCTATCAGGACCACGGCGAACAGGAGGTTGGTGCGCGAGCGCATGGCCAGAAACGGGGCTTCCGGCATCCCCACATAGAGGGCGCCGACCACCGTTCCTCCCGGATCGCGCAGCGGCGTGTAGGCCGACATGAACCAGTCGTTGTAGACGAAGGCCCGACCGTTCCACGGCGTTCCCTGCTTCAGAACGACCTCCCGGACCGCCTCGGACATCAGGGTGCCGATGGCGCGCTCGCCCCGCTCGTCGCGGACACTGGTGGCGATGCGCAGATCGCCGAGGAAGACGGTGGCCACCCCGCCGGGGGCGCCGCCGAAAACGATGCGGGTGAGGTCGTCGACCAGGGTGCTGTCGGCGTTGAGCAGTACCCCCGCCTGCAGGGCGCCGATGATCGTGCCGCTGCGGTCGCGCACCGGCGCGGCCGCCTGCAGGAACAGCCCCTGCTCCTCGACGGCCTTGCTGTAGCGCGAGGCCAGCTCGGTGGGGCGAACGGTGATGCGGGCACGGGCCGCCAGTTCCGGGTGCTCCCGTTGCATCTGCTCGGGGACGAGCCGCACGATGCCGCCCCCGCCGTTGCCGGCGAGGGCCTTGGCGACGAGGGGGTCATGCAGGCCGCGGTCGCCGGTGATGCCGGGGTTGGCCACCCGGTAGACGACCATGCCGTAGCGGTTGATGACGTTGAGGAAGGTCAGGCGCTCGTTGCGCAGCACCATCCCCAGGACGCCCTCCATCTGGCCGACGCCGTCGCGCTGCAGGGCATCGCCCATCTCGGGAGCGAGTGCCGTCAGGGCGGTGATCTCCTCCAGGCGTTCGATTTCATGGCGGAAGAGCTTGCCGGCCGTGGCGAGCTTGACGTCGACCTGCCGTTGGGCGTCGTCGACCAGTTGCGTGGTGATCAGCGACATGCCGATCAGCCAGCAGGCAGCGATGGCGCCGACCAGCGGCAGCAGCGTGGCGAGGCCGAGCTTCAGGCGGATGGAGGTGCGCAGGCGCCGGCGCATCAACGCCCCGACTCAGTCAGGCCGAATTCGACGATCTTGCGATCGAGGGTCTTGCGGGAGATGCCGAGGATCTCGGCGGTGCGGCTCTTGTGGAAGCCGGTCTGGCGCAGAACCCCGGCGATGTGCTGGCGTTCGACCACCTCCAGCGCCACCAGCGGGCGCTCCGCCGCGCTCTCCGGCAACGCGGGGGAGCGGAACAGCGGCAGGACGTCGCTGCCGACCAGCGGGGCGCGGGTCAGGATGGCGGCCCGTTCGACGATATTCTCCAGCTCGCGGACGTTCCCCGGCCAGGCATAGTCGGTCAGGCGGCGCAGCGCGTCGGCCTCGAAACCGTGGATCTCCTTGCGCAGCTTTGCGGCGCAGCGGCGCAGGAAGAAGAGCGCCAGCGGCTCGATGTCCTCCGGGCGCTCGCGCAGCGGCGGCAGTTCCAGGGTGATGACGTTGAGCCGGAAATAGAGGTCCTCGCGGAAGCGCCCGGCGGCGACCTCCCGGAGCAGATCCTTGTTGGTGGCCGCCACCAGGCGCCCGTCAGCGCTGCGCGGGCGGGTGGTGCCCACCGGGGTGTAGTCGCGCTCCTGGATCACGCGCAGCAGCTTGGCCTGGACGGCCGGGCTCATCTCCGCCACTTCGTCGAGCAGCAGCGTCCCCCCCTCGGCTTCCTCAAGCAACCCTTTCTGATTGGCAATCGCCCCCGTGAAGGCGCCGCGGACGTGGCCGAACAGCTGGCTCTCCAGGAGATTGTCGGCCAGGGTCGCGCAGTTGAGCGAGACAAAGGATTTCTCCCGGCGGGGGCTGTGGCGGTGCAGCAGGCGGGCGATCAGTTCCTTGCCGGTCCCCGATTCGCCGGTGATCAGGATGTTGGCGTCGCTGGCAGCGACCTGCAGGGTCAAATCAAAGATCTCGCGAAAGCGCCGGTTGCGAAAGATGATCTCGCCGGGTGGAGACTGCCGGTTCAGCTGGTCGCGCAACTCGCGGTTTTCCAGGGCCAGGCGCCGATGCTCCAGGGCGTTGTCGATGACGCCCAGCACCTTCTCCTTGGGGAACGGCTTGGTCAGGTAGTCGTAGGCACCGAGCTTGACCGCCTGCACCGCATCGTCGATGGCACCGAAGGCGCTCATCACCACCACCGGGATCTCCGGCGCCAGTTTCCTGATCCGGCGCAGAACCTGGAGACCGTCGAGGTCGGGCATGCGCACATCCTGCAGGATCAGCCCGATCTCCTCGTCGCCCCGCTCTTCCAGCTTGGCCAGCAGGTCGGTTCCGCGCAGGAACGTCTCCACCTGGTAGCCGCGGTGCTGCAGGAGCTTCTTCAGGTAGATCAGGATCTCCTCTTCGTCGTCGCACAGCAACAGCCGGGTCATCGCAGCCTCTCTTTCGGACAGAATGATACATGTCCGGACAAAATGACGCAACCAGTTGTGGGCTGCCGGGGCCGGCAGCCGGCGAGGATGAAGTTAACCTAATGATTTTACAGGTGGTCGTTGCGATGGCACGGGCCTTGCCAACAGGAGAGTGACGTTTTGCGTGCGCCCGGACTTTCCGGGCGTCGTCTATGCCCTGCCATCAAGGAGTAGATCATGGAGAGAGACAGCTGGGGTCGCGACGTTTCGCGACGGGATTTCATGAAGACGTGCATGACGGTCTCCGCCATGCTCGGCCTGCCGTTCGGCATGGCCGAACAGGTGGCCGCGGCGGCCATGGCCGACGGCCGGCCGGCGGTGATCTGGCTGCACTTCCAGGAGTGCACCGGCTGTTCCGAATCGCTGCTGCGCGCCAGCCATCCGACCGTGGCGACGCTGCTGCTGGAGACGATCTCCCTCGATTATCATGAAACCCTGATGGCCGGTGCCGGCCATCAGGCGGAAGCCGCGCTGCAGTCCTCGATGCAGGCCAATCGAGGCAAATACCTGCTGGTTGTCGAGGGGGCGATCCCGACCCGGCAGGCCGGCATCTTCTGCAAGGTCGCCGGCAAGACCGCGCTGGAGTCGCTGCAGGAGGCCGCCGCCGGCGCCCAGGCGATCGTCAGCATCGGCACCTGCGCCAGCTTCGGCGGCATCCAGTCCGCCGCGCCCAACCCGACCGGGGCGGTGGGGGTCGGCGACGTTATCAAGGACAAGCCGATCATCAACCTTCCCGGCTGCCCCCCCAACCCCTACAACCTGCTGTCAACCATCCTCTATTTCATGACCTTCAACAAACTCCCCGAACTGGACGGCATGAGCCGCCCGAAGTTCGCCTACGGCCGCAAACTGCACGAGCATTGCGAACGCCGGCCGCACTTCGACGCCGGCCGCTTCGCCCAGGCCTTTGGCGACGAGGGGCACAGCCAGGGGCACTGTCTCTACAAGCTGGGGTGCAAGGGGCCGGCGACCTACGCCAACTGCTCGGTCAACCGCTTCAACGACATCGGCGTCTGGCCGGTCGCGGTCGGCCATCCGTGCATCGGCTGCACCGAACCGACGATCCTGTTCAACACGGCCATCGCCGACAAGGTGCAGATCCACGAGCCGACCCCCTTCGACAGCTACGCCCCCGTCGATCTGAAAGAGAAGGGGAAGGGACCGGACCCGCTCACCACCGGCATCGTCGGTCTGGCGGCCGGTTCGGCCATCGGGGCCGGCGCCGTGGTGGCCCGGCGCCTCCCCGGCGCCGGCGGGACAGAGGAGGACGGTCATGGCCCGACCGACTAGACGCGGCTTCCTGGTCGGCCTGGCCGCGGGCTCGGTCTCCCTGGCCTGCGGCGGCGTGGCCGCCGCCATCGAGTCCGGCGGCGATGCGGCGGAGCGCGGGGAGGGGGAGCTGGGAATGCTCTACGACGCCACCCGCTGTGTCGGCTGCAAGGCGTGCATGGCCGCGTGCAAGCGGGTCAACGGTGACTACGGTTCGCTGGCCTACGAACGGGCAGCCTTCGATCCGGACGGGCTGTGGGACGCGCCGCAGGACCTCTCCGGCTCGACCCGCACCCTGATCAAGCTCTTCAAGCAGTCCGACCGTGAGTGGTCGTACGTCAAGTACTCGTGCATGCACTGCCGCAAGCCGTCGTGCGTGTCGGTCTGCCCGGTCAGCGCCATGACCCGGGATCCCCTCACCGGCGTGGTCGACTACAACAAGAACACCTGCATCGGCTGCCGCTACTGCCAGGTGGCCTGCGCCTTCAACATCCCGCGCTTTCAGTGGGAGAGCGCCACTCCGCAGATCGTCAAGTGCGACCTGTGCGTCCACACCAACCTGGCGAAGAAAGGGGTCACCGCCTGCGCCGAGGCCTGCCCGGCCGGAGCCATCCGTTTCGGCAAGCGCAGCGAACTGCTCAGCGAAGCCCGGCGGCGCCTTGATGAAAAGCCCGGCCTCTACATCAACCACATCTACGGCGAGCACGAGGTGGGCGGGACCAATCACCTCTACCTCGCCGCCATGCAGTTCAGCCAGCTCGGCCTGCCGCAGCTCCCCGCCACGCCGCCGGCGGAGTTCTCCGAGAAGATCCAGCACACCATCTACAAGGGGTTCGTCGCCCCGGTCGCGCTTTACGGGACGCTGTGCTGGCTGGCCCTGCGCAACCTGAAGAAGTCGCCGCCGCACGCCGACCGCATCGGGGAAGACGGGGAGATCAACCATGAGTCATGACGATTTTCAGCGCCACGAGGCGAGCATCCTGACCCCGGCCTTCTTCGCGTTGCTGCTGCTGACGCTGATCGGCTTCTTCCTGGTCGCCCTGCGCTTCATCAAAGGGATCGGCGCCGTCTCCAACATGAGCGACGGCTACCCGTGGGGGATCTGGATCACCTACGACGTCGCCACCGGCACGGCCATCGCCTGCGGCGGCTATGCCATGGCGATCCTGGTCTACATCCGCAACCAGATGAGCTACCACCCGATGATCCGCTCGGCGGTGCTGACCAGTCTGTTCGGCTACGGCCTGGCCGGCTTCTCGGTGATGGTCGACGTCGGCCGGCCGTGGAACGCCTACAACTTCTTCATCCCGTCGAAGTGGCAGGTCAACTCGGCGATGTTCGAGGTGGCTCTGTGCGTCATGGCCTACACCACGGTGCTGCTGATCGAATTCCTGCCGGCGCTGCTGACCCGCCTGGAGGAGGCCGACAGCAAAAGCCTGCGGCGCCTGGCCGAACGGCTGCACCGCAGCACCGGCGTCGCCCCGGAGCGGCTGACGACGCGCATCGAGTGGGCCAGGGCCGGCGCCGCCTGGCTGCGGCCGCGCCTCGACAAGGTGCTGATCTTCATCATCGTCCTCGGCATCACCCTGCCGACCATGCACCAGTCGTCGCTCGGCTCGCTGCTGCTGATCGCCTCGACCAAGCTGCACCCCTTGTGGCACACTGGCTTTCTGCCGTTGCTCTTTTTGATCAACTGCGTCTACATCGGCTATTCGATCTGCATCCTCGAATCGGTCCTCTCCTCCTACGCCTTCAAGCGCCCCTTCGAGACCAAGGAACTGGCCGGGCTGGCCGCGATCATCCCCTGGGTGACAGTCATCTGGCTGTCGGTGGTCTTCGGCGACCTGCTCTGGCGCGGCCAGTTGGGGAAGATCCTTGTCCTGGACTTCTACGCGGGCTTCTTTCTGCTGGAGATCGCCCTGATCGGCACCGGCTCCTTCATCCTCTTCTCGGCGGCCAACCGCCGCTCGGTGCGCTGGCTGTTCGTGTCGGCGGCGCTGATCGTCATCGGCGGCGCCCTCTACCGCTTCAACGTCTACCTGATCGGCTTCAACCCCGGGAAAGGGTGGCGCTACTTCCCGTCCCTGGCCGAGTTCATGGTTACCATCGGCATCATCGCCTTCGAGATCCTCTGTTACAAGGTGCTGGTCAAGCTCCTGCCGGTCCTGCCGCGCCTGCACGGCCGCGACCACGCCCCGGCTCCACCCCTCCCGCAATCCAACTGATTGCTACCTTCAGGAGAGAATGATATGGCCCGCATTACCCTCGACCCCGTGACCCGCATCGAAGGGCACCTGCGCATCGACGTCGAAGTCAACGACCACCGCGTCAGCAAGGCCTGGTCCTCGGCGCAGATGTGGCGCGGCATCGAAACCATCCTCAAAGGCCGCCCCCCCGAGGACGCCTGGATCTACGCCCAGCGTTTCTGCGGCGTCTGCACCACGGTCCACGCCATCTCCTCGATCCGTTCGGTGGAGCACGCGCTCAACGTGGAGGTGCCGCTCAACGCCCAGTACATCCGCAACATCATCATGGCCCAGCACTCGGTGCAGGACCACATCGTCCACTTCTACCACCTCTCCGCCCTCGACTGGGTCGACGTGGTCTCGGCGCTCAAGGCCGATCCGGCGGCCACCGCCCGCCTGGCCCAGTCGCTCAGCCCCTGGCCGGGGAATTCCGAGACCGAGTTCCGGGCGGTCAAGGAGAAGCTGAGCGCCTTCGTCAACACCGGCCGGCTGGGGATCTTCTCCAGCGGCTACTGGGGGCATCCGGCCATGCAGCTGCCGCCGGAGGCCAACCTGATGGCCGTCACCCATTACCTGACCGCCCTCGACGTGCAGCGCAAGTCGGCGCAGGCGGTGGCGATCCTCGGCGGCAAGAACCCGCACATCCAGAATCTCTGTGTCGGCGGGGTGGCCACCGCGGTCAACGTCGACAACCTGGCGACCCTGAACATGGAGCGGATCGCCGCCCTGCGCACCCTGATGGCGGAAACCCGCGATTACGTGCAGCAGGTCTATCTCCCCGACATGCTGGCCATTGCCGGGGCCTACCGCGACTGGTTCGGCATCGGCGCCGGCGTCACCAACTACCTGGCGGTGCCGGAGATGCCGGAGGACAGCCGCAACCAGCAATTCACCCTCCCCGGCGGGCTGATCCACGGCGGCGACCTGGGCGCGGCCCGCATCCTCAAGGACCACCAGGATCCGAAGCTGATCGGCGACATCAGTGAAAGCGTCGCCTGCGCCTGGTACAAGGGGAGCGCCGCGCTGCACCCTTGGGAAGGGGAGACCGAGCCGCTTTACACCGACTTCGAGGAGAACGGCAAGTACTCCTGGTGCAAGGCGCCGCGCCTGGCCGGACAGCCGGTGCAGGTCGGGCCGACGGCGCAGATCCTCGCCGGCTACGCCGCCGGCCAGCCGCAGATCAAGGCCCTGGTCGACAGCACCTGCCGCACCCTGAAGATCAAGCCGATGCAGCTCGGTTCGACCATGGGGCGGCTGGTGGCCCGCGCCCTGCGCGCCAGCCTGATGGCCGACCTCTCCCTGCACTATCTCGACAAGCTGGTCGAGAATCTCGGCCGCGGCGACAAGAGCTACGCCAACCCGACACCGATCCCGAAAGGGGAATATCGTGGCGTCGGCTTCCACGAGGCGCCGCGCGGCACCCTGTCACACTGGATCGTGATTGAAGACAAAAAGATCAAGAACTACCAGGCCGTGGTGCCGTCGACCTGGAACTCCTCGCCGCGCGACGAGCAGGGGGTGCCCGGCCCCTACGAGGCCTCGCTGGTCAACAACCCGGTGGCCGAGCCGGAAAAGCCGCTGGAAGTGCTGCGCACCATCCACTCCTTCGACCCGTGCATCGCCTGCGCCGTGCACACCATCGATCCGGAAGGGAAAGAGATCACCAAGGTCAAGGTATTATGAGCACTCTGGTCTACGGCGCCGGCAACACCCTGGTCTCCGACGAGGGGTTCGGCGTCCATCTGGTCGACTACCTGCAGCGGCACTGGGACGTCCCGCCGGAGGTCGAACTGCTCGACGGCGGTACGCTGGGGATCATGACCGGCTACCGGGTCGAAGAGGTCGACCACCTGATTTTGGTCGACGTCCTCGACGCCGACGGTTTTCCAGGGGAGGTGCGGCGCTACGACCTGCACGATCTGCTGCTCGATCGTCTGCCGGTCAAGCTCTCGCCGCACCAGATCGGCATTCAGGAGATGCTCTCCTTAAGCGCCCTGCGCGGGCGTTTGCCGCAGAGTGCCACGCTCTTCGGCGTCATTCCGGCCTCCTATGCCGCCGGAATCGGCCTGTCCCCCCCGCTGGCGGCGGCACTCGGCCCCGTGGCCGCCCTGGTCGTCGCCGAGTTGGAGCGCCAGGGGCACCGGCTCATCTCTCTCCGTGATGTCGGTGCCCCGGCGCTCCGTGCCTGTTGACGCCAGGCCGGGTTGGCAATCCGGCACCGGATCGACCGGCAGGCGCCCTTGCAATTTATAGACAGCCACCCCATTATAAATTTTTCGGGGGCGCGCCGATGCACGAACTCAGCCTGACACAAAATCTCGTCGCCATTGCCGAGGAGCACGCCCGCAAGGCGGGCGCGGTCGTTATCCGCTCCATCACCTTGGAAGTCGGGGAGCTGTCGGGTGCGATCCCGGAGGCGCTGGAGTTCGCCTTCGACGTCTGTAGTAAGGGGACGCTGGCCGAGGGGGCGGTCCTGACCATCCGGCGCGTGCCGGGCCACGGCCGGTGCGCGGTCTGTGCGGCGGAGACCGCGTGCCATGAGCTGTCCGCGGTCTGCCCGGCATGCGGCGCCCTCGGCTTCGAACTCGCCACCGGCACGGAGCTGCGCCTTCTCGAACTGGAGATCGACTGACGCATGTGCATCAATTGCGGTTGCGCTCCCACCGAGGGAGCACACAATCATCACCATCACGATCATGACCACGGCGCGCGCACCCTGCGCATCGAGGAAGACCTGCTCGCCAAGAACGACCGCCTGGCGGCGGGCAACCGCGCGCAGTTCGCCGCTGCCGGAGTCTTTGTTCTCAACTTGGTCAGTTCCCCCGGCTCCGGCAAGACCACGCTGCTGGAGCGGACCCTGCGCGAACTCGGGACGAAGTGGCGCTTCGCCGTCCTCGAAGGGGATCAGCAGACCAGCCTCGATGCCGACCGCATCGCCGCGCCCGGGGTGCCGGTCCGGCAGATCAACACCGGTGCCGGCTGCCACCTCGATGCCCACATGGTCGGTCACGGCGTCGAAAACTTCGACCTGCCCGGAACCGATCTCCTGCTGATCGAAAATGTCGGCAACCTGGTCTGCCCGGCATCCTTCGACCTTGGCGAGGACCACAAGGTCGCCCTGCTGTCGGTGACCGAAGGGGAGGACAAGCCGCTCAAGTACCCGCAGATGTTCCGGGCGGCTGCCCTGATGATCATCACCAAGACCGATCTGCTCCCTTATGTCGATTTCGACGTTGAGCGCTGCAAGGCCTTTGCGCGGCAGGTCAATCCGAAGATCGAGATCCTCGAGCTCTCCTGCCGCAGCGGTGAAGGACTGGCGGAATGGTACGGGTGGCTGGAGGAAGGCGTGAAAAGGAAACAAGAGCCAAGAGCCGAGAGCCAAGAATAAGACCCCGGTTTTTCTCGAGTCTTGGCGCTTGAGTCTTTAGCGAGCGACGCAAGGAGTGAGCGTTCTTATGTGCCTGGGTGTACCGATGCAGATCAAAACGATCACCGATGACCTGGCGGTCTGCGAAATCGACGGCGTGCGCCGCGAGGCGAGCCTGATGATGGTCGATGGCGTACAGGTCGGTGACTACGTCCTGATTCATGCCGGTTTCGCCATCGAGAAGATCGACGAGGCGGAAGCGCAGCTGACTCTTGACGCTCTGCGCGCCGCCCTGGATGAGGGACTCTTCCCCGAATGAGCCTGTTCGCCCCGTTCCGCGACCCGGCGCTGGCGCGCGGCCAGCTCGCGGCGATTCGCCGGACCGTAGCGGACCATGCCGGCACCATGACGCTGATGGAGGTGTGCGGCACGCACACCATGGCCATCTGTCAGCACGGCATCCGCGCCCTGCTTCCCGACCGGATTCGCCTGATCTCCGGACCGGGCTGCCCGGTGTGCGTCACCCCGGTCGGCTATGTCGACCACGCCGTGGCGCTGGCACGCCGCCCGGCGACGGTCATCGCCACCTTCGGCGACATGGTGCGCGTTCCCGGTTCCTCCTCCAGTCTGCTGCGCGAGCAGGCCGCCGGCGCGATGATCAGGATCGTCTATTCCCCCCTCGACGCCGTGACCCTGGCCGAAAAGCACCCGGACCGCACCGTGGTCTTCCTCGGCGTCGGTTTCGAGACGACCGCCCCGACCGTTGCCGGCGCGATCGTCACGGCCAAACGCCAGGGGTTGACCAACTTCTTCGTCCTCTGTGCCCACAAGACCATTCCGATCCCGATGGCGGTGCTGGCCGATGATCCGGAACTGCAGGTCGACGGCTACCTCTGTCCGGCCCACGTTTCGGTAATCATCGGTGCCGACGCTTACCAACCGCTGGCCGGGCAGCACCATGTGCCGTGCGTGATCACCGGCTTCGAGCCGCTCGACGTCCTCCAGGGGGTACTGATGCTGGCCCGGCAGATCAAAGCCGGCGCGGCGCGGGTCGAGACCCAGTACCGCCGGGTGGTCAGGCCGGAGGGAAACCTGAAAGCCCGGGCGCTGCTGGCCGAGGTGTTCGAACCGTGCGATGCGGGCTGGCGCGGCATCGGCACGATCCCCGGCAGCGGTCTGCAACTGCGCCCGGCCTATGCCGCCTTCGATGCCGCCGTGCAGCTGCCGGTGACGGTGGAACCGCCGCGCGAGCATGCCGGCTGCCGCTGCGGCGAGATCCTCAAGGGGAAGCTGCGCCCCAGCGACTGCCCGCTGTTTCGCACGGTCTGCACCCCGGAAGAGCCGGTGGGGGCGTGCATGGTCTCCAGTGAAGGAACATGTGCAGCGGAGTACAAATACGGCTGATCGAAAGTCATAAGCCTTGGCCGCTGATAAAGGCGGATCAAGGCGGATAAACCAAAAATAAATTAACAGGGATAATGGGGATCAAGGGGATAAAATCAAAGGCCTTTTGGGGTTTTAAAGTCGAAAAAACAATATTATTTTGACTTGCGGGTTTCATCCCCTGTATCCCCTTTATCCCTGTTAGATAGAATCGCTTGATCAGATTTGATCCGCTTTGATCAGCGGCCAATAGAATTGGTTTTTTCTGAAAGGAAATCGATGGCCTCCGACATTATCCTGCTCGGCCACGGCAGTGGCGGGACGCTCAGTCACCGGTTGCTCGACGAGCTGATCGTGCCGATCCTCTCCGGCATCGGCCCGCGCGACCAGAACGATGCCGCGGTGCTGGCGCCCGTCAGCGGCCGACTGGCGTTCACCACCGACAGCTACGTGGTCGATCCGCTCTTTTTCCCCGGCGGCGACATCGGCTGCCTGGCGGTGTACGGGACGATCAACGATCTGGCCATGGCCGGGGCCCGGCCGCTCTCCCTCAGCGTCGGCCTGATCATCGAGGAGGGGCTGCCGGTTGCCGACTTGAAACGGGTGCTGGAGAGCCTGCGTGCCGCCGCCGACCGCTGCGGCGTGGGTATTGTCACCGGCGACACCAAAGTGGTGCCGCGCGGCAAGGCCGACCAGCTGTTCATCAACACCGCCGGGATCGGCGTGCTGGAGCACGCGCTGGAGATCAAGGGGAGCGGCGCCCGCCCCGGCGACCGGGTGCTGATCAACGGCCCGTTCGGCGACCACGGCATGGCGGTGCTGGTTGCGCGCGAAGGGCTGGAACTGACCGCGCCGATCGTCTCCGACTGCGCGCCGCTGCACGAACTGGTCGGCGAGTTGCTCGCGGAGCTTGGTGATGCCGTGCACGTCCTGCGCGACCCGACGCGCGGCGGGGTGGCGACCACCCTCAAGGAGCTTGCCCGCCAGTCGGACGTCGCCATCGTTCTCGATGAAGCCGCCCTGCCGGTGACCCCGGCGGTGGCCGGCGCCTGCGCGATCCTCGGCCTCGACCCGCTGTTCGTCGCCAACGAGGGGAAGCTGCTGGCCTGTGTCGCTCCCGAGGCGGTCGAGGCTGCCTTGGCAATCATGCGTCGTCATGCGCCGGCTGGAGAGTCGGGGCCGGCGATTATCGGCGAGGTGGTCGGGGAGAGCGGTGGCAAAGTACGCTTGCGCACCGCCATCGGCGGGGTGCGGGCGATCGAGATGTTGGCGGGGGAGCAGCTGCCGCGCATCTGTTGAGCGGCTGATGAAAAGACCCCATCTGCGGCGTTGCCCTTGGCCTCGGCGCTGCGACGTACCGATGGGTACGCCTCGCTTCTCGGCCTGCGGGCGCCTTGCACCTGGGGTCTTTTGATCAGCCGTGATGATTGCAGGAATGAAAAGGCCCCCTTCACTCAAGGGGGCCTTCGTGTTTTTCAACAGAAGCAGGAGTTACTCGGTCAGAATGCCGAAAACCTGGACCCGGTTGTTGCTGCGGTCGGCGACGATCAGCTTCCCTTGGCTGTTGATGCAAAGCTGCGCGGGGTAGTAGAGCTGGCCCTCTTCCCACCCCAGGGCCAGTTTGTGCCCGAGGAAGCTGCCGTCCCTGCCGACCAGCGCCAGACCGCTGCCGTGCTGGTCAGACAGATAAAGCGTTCCCTGCCCGTCGATGGCCAGGCTGGTGGGGAAGTTGGTGTATTCCTTCAGCCCCTTGCCCAGGAGCGTGAACGCTTCGGCCGCCGGATTGGCTGCGTAGACGGCTCCGGCGACACTGTCGAGCAGATAGACGGTACCCTGGGGACTGATCGCGAGATCGGCCATGGTGCCGTAGTCTTTCGGGAAGGCGATCTGGCGCAGATATTGCCCGGCTGCGTCCAGCACCAGCACCCTCTCGGCGAAGATGTCCAGCAGATAGAGGTTGTCCTGGGCGTCGAACGCGAAGCTGCGCGGGACGAAATTCTGAGCGCCCGGCAGGTTCCTGGGCTTCAGCGCGCCGGTCATTTTCCCGTCCGCCCCCAGCTTGGCAACGGTTCGATCCTTGCCGTTGAGCAGGTAGATGTCACCGCGCGAGTTTATCCGCACGATGAGCGGCACGGCCCCTTCCAGCGGCACGACGGTCTTGGCGACCAGGGTTTGCTCACCCAGGCTGAAAATCACGATCCGGCTGTTGCCGGTATCGGCCACCACCAGCGTTTTTTCATCGCAGGCCACCCCCTCCGGCAGCTTCAGGGCAACCCCCTCGCCATCGGCGTACAGCGTCTGCAGGTGCTTGAACTGGGTTGCCCCGACGGTGGCCGGGAGCAGGCACCCCAAGGCCACGAGACTCACGATTCCGGTCAGTAACTGGCGCATGGTTTTATCTCCGATACTTGGTGTGACACTGCACGCAGAGGGCCTGGACATCCGGATAATAGAGGAAATGCTTGTATTCCGTGCCATGGGTCCGGTGACAGCTGAGGCAATCGAGCGAGAGGTTGCGGTTGCGCGGGTCGATCACCTCGGGGCCGATCGGATGCGTCGAATGGGCCTGCCAGTCGTGGCACTGGGCACAGACCTCGCTCGTCGCCGCTTTCGTTTGCAGGAACAGGTTGTCCGAGGCATGCGGTGAGTGGCAGGTGGTGCACTCCCCGTCGCTGATCGGTTGATGCTTGGTCTGCGCCCGCGCCTGGCGGGCCAGGGTGTCGGCATGGCAGCTGCCGCAGACCTCCAGCATCGGCTTCCGCAACAGCCCGGCCTGGGTCGACGCATGGGGTGAATGGCAGTTGATGCAGCCGGTCTTGTCCACCAGCGGCCAGTGCAGGCGCTTCTTGCCGAACGCCGTGTTGAGCATGTCGTAGTGACAGCCCTGGCAGAGTTCGTAGCCCTGTTTTTTCAGGGTAAAGGGCTGTGCGGCGGTCGGTTCCTCGTGGCACTGGTTGCACATGCCGCTCTTGAGCGGCTGGTGCACGTTGTCCGCCAGGAGCGCCCCGGCATTCGAGCCGTGCGGATCATGACAGGAGGTGCAGCGACCCCGCTCGACCGGGTAGTTCATGTGCCGCTTTTTGAACCCTTCGCTGTTGGTCTTGTGGCAGTCGAGGCACAGTTTGGGTTCCTCGGCGGTCAGCAGGCTGACCTGCTTTGCCGAAGCGTGCGGGTTGTGACACTTGAGGCAACCCTGCTTGACCGGGGCATGAGAGAACTTGTTGGCGGCAATCTTCTTGCCCAGGGCCTGGTGACAGTCGAAGCAGAGCTCGCTGCCGCCCTTGACCAGGTTGGCTGGATTGGCCGACGCATGCGGGTCATGACAGGCGACGCACTTGCCCTCGGCCACCACCCGGTGAGTGCTGACGGCCCCCTTGGGGATCACCTGGTCGTGGCATTTGTAGCAGATCGTCTCGGCGGGCCCTTCCATCAGCTTCGCGTGGGTCGAGGCGTGGGGATTGTGGCAGCCGGTGCATTCCCCCTTGGCCAGCGGGGTATGGATATGCTTGGCCTGCAGTTTGCCGCCGAAGGCCGTGTGGCAGGTCAGGCAGAGCTTCCCCTCGGCGCCCGGCTTGAGCTTGAAGGTCTCGCTGCTCCCGGCGAAGGCGGCCGCGCCGCAGAGCATCAGCGCGGCCAGCAGCATCACAATGACTTGGTTTCGATATCTCATGGTGTCCACCTCTATTTCTTCGCGACGGTGTGACACGCATCGCAGGATCTTGCTGCGAACGGCGCATGCATCGTCGGCTTGAAATATTTCGGGTCTTTCGATGCATGAGGATCGTGGCAGCTCATGCAGTTCATCGTCTGGGCGTCGATCGTCAGATGCGCCTGCCGGAACGATTCGGCCGTCGGCTCATGGCATTCGCCGCACAACGACTGCAGGGGGAGCGGCAGCAGCTTGTCCAGACTTGCCGAGTGCGGCTGATGGCAGCGCTGGCAATCCCGTCCGGCGGGTGAATGGTTCTTTTCTTCCGCCAGCTTCTTTTGCAGGGCGGGATGGCAGGTCAGGCACAGGTCGGGGCTTTGCGCCAGCAGCAGGGACTTGAGCTTCGCCTGGTGCGGATTGTGGCAGGCGCTGCATTCCCCTGTCGTGGCCGGTGCGTGCTTGACCGCCGCGGCGCCAAGCTGCTTGGCAAAATCACCATGACAGTTCAGGCACAGCTGCTGCTGCGGTGTCGAGGTCATCCCCTTGTAATCGCTGGCATGGGGATCATGGCAGGTCAGGCATTCACCCTCCTGGTACGGGGTGTGGATCGTGGCGGTCTCGTCCTTGAGAAGGGTCTTCTCGTGGCAGGTCGCACAGAGTTTTTCCCCGCTGGCCTTGAGGAATCGCTCGTTGTCCGCGCCGTGCCCGAAGTGGCAGGCCGTGCACTGCCCGCCCTGGACCGGCTGGTGGATGCTGCTTTTCTGGAACTCCCCTTCCAGGCCGGAGTGGCAGGAATAGCAGACCGCATCCGCTCGCCCGACCAGGATGTGCTCGGCGCTGGAGCCATGGGGGTTGTGGCAGCTGGTGCACAGGTTTTCCGTGAACGGGCTGTGCTGCTTGCGGTTTTTGGCTCCGGCCGTACGCACGGCGGCATGACACGCGTAGCACAGCTCTCCTTCCGGCTTGTTCACCAGCCCCTTGTAGGCCGCGGAATGGGGCGAATGGCAGGAGAGGCAGCCCTCCTGGCTCTCCACCGGGGCATGCTTGAAGCGGGCCACCCGGCTGGTGTTTTCGTGACAGGTGAAGCAGAGGTTGTTCCCTTCGCCGAGCAGCAGCTTCTTCTGCACCGACGTGTGCGGGTCGTGGCAGGAGAGACACTGCCCCGCCTTGAACGGCTCGTGCTGCACGGCGGCGTCGCCTTTCAGGGCAGCGTTGTCGTGGCAGCCCAGGCAGAGCTTGTCGGCGGGCTCGTTCAAGCCGAACGGCTCCTTGTCGGTCGGAGCCTTGTGGCAGGCAGAGCATTCGGCTCCGGCCACGGGGCTGTGCAGACTCCCCTTCAGCAGGTTGGCATTGTCGGAGCTGTGGGGATCGTGGCAGGTGGTGCAGGCCGCCGTGGCCACCGGGTATTCGCCGTGGGCCTTGCCGAACCCTGCGGCCTTGACGTCGTGGCACGACAGGCACAGTTTTCCCGGCGCCAGAGTGAGCAGGTTCGGCTGTTCGGAGTAGTGGGAGGCATGGCAGGCCTGACAGCCTTTCTCCGTGATGATTCCGTGTACGACCTTCTTCCGGTAGCTGTCCGGTTTGTGGCACTTGAAGCAGATGTCGCTCCCTTCGGCCGCCAGCAGGTGGTCGGCATCCGAGGCATGCGGGTTGTGGCAGGTGGTGCACTTCCCTCGCCGCAGGGCGGAGTGCACCCCGGTCTTCTTGTCGAGGTTGAACTTCGCCTCGGCATGGCAGCGGAAGCAGAGTTTGTTCCCTTCCTCGACCAGCAGCAGCTTGCCGACGATGCCGTGCGACAGGTGGCAGTCCAGGCACTTCCCGTCTTTCATGCCCGGGTGCTGATTTTTCAGGTTGAGGTACTGTTTGCCGAAAGCCTCGTGGCAGTCGGCACATTCTTTCTTCTTGAATTCGCGCGCGGCATAGCCGGAGTCCGGATATGCCAGCTGCAAGCCGAGGAGGCAGCAGCAGAGCAGGGCGATTCCCGAGAAGAACGTCAGCAGATGTGATTTTATTCGCATCATGACAACTCCATTGTTGAATTGCCGGGCCAGGCCTGGCAGGTGGCGTCCGTCAGCCGTTCTGCTGCTCCGGCACGAGGAAGTTTTCGGTTGGATAGACTTCCTTGAGCTTGCCGACCCACTCGGCAAGAGCCGCCTTGATCTTTTCCGCATAAAGAACCCGCCCGATCTCCTGGCGGACCTCCGGGTAGGGCTTGGCGACCGGCGGATAGGCGCTTTCGACCAACAGCGTGTAATAGAGTCCGCCGGGGCCGGCGTAAAGGAACAGGTCGCCCTGGCGCGCGGCTTCGACCTGCCGGTGCAGATCGTCCGGCAGGGCCGTGATCGCGAGCAGCGCGTCGCCGAGGGCGAGGATCTCCTTGTGGTCGGCATCGGCCAGATCCGTCGCGTTGGCCGAGACCCACTTGAAATCACTGCCGGCCTGCAGTTTTTTCAGGGCGGCGCGGGCACTCTCCTGGCTGGTGAAGACCAGACTCTTCATCTTCAGCATCAGCGGCGAGGAATAATCGTGCAGATGCTTGTCGTAGTAGGCGCGGACATCCTCTTCCCGCACGGAAATCCCCGGCACCACCGCCTTGGCCATGAAGGTCTCGAACAGCAGCCCCTCCGTGTAATCGTCCAACTGCTCCCGGAAGGCTGCCGTCTTGTCGATCCCCTGGCTCTGGGCTTCCATCCTGCCGGTGACGGCCACCAGCCGGTTGTCGATCACACCCGCCTTCTTCTTGTCCAGGTCAGCGGCGTCGAGGCCGCGGTCCATGCCGTGATACAGGGAAGACTCCAGCTTCTTGGCGACTTCGGCGACGGTGATGGTCACCGTCTCCCGGCCGTTGCTGATCGTTGCCAGCGGCCGCTGGTCCTTGCTCAGGGCGGCAAAGACCTCGGTCCCCTTTGCCTGCGGGTTCGCTGCCAGGATCCTGGCGAAATCCAGGGCCTGCTCGGCATCCTTGTCAAAGGTGACGTACTTCCCTTCCAGGGACTGCAGGTAGGCCAGCTGCTGTTTCCTCGATTCCTGCTGCATCAGGCGGTCGGCCGCGGCCTGGCGCACCGCGGGGTCTTCATAGTTGCGCCGGTCTTCCAGCCGGAACAGCATGACCCCCTTGTCCGCCTTGAAAATCTGGCTGACCTCGCCGGTTTTCATCGTGTAAACAGCCTGGGCGGCTGCGGGGAGGAGGTCGTTCAGCCGGGCATATTGCGGTTCCTCCCCCCCCTCGGCCTTGCCGGCTGCGACCTGCCGGTCGGCCAGGGTCTTGAAGTCGCCGCCAGCGGCGACCTCCTTGAGCAGGGCTTCCGCATCGGCCTGACTGAAGAACCGGTAGGTCAGCAGCTTCGCCTCGAGCGCCATCTGCCGGTACAGCTCATCGACCGCCGCGGCTTCGACCCGGAGATCCTTGACCTGGGTGGCCAGCAGGTGCTGGATCATCGTCTTCAGGGCGAAATTCTCGATCTGGCTCTGCACTTCCGGGGTCTTGTCGAAGCCGATGTTGAGCGCTTCCTGCTTGACCAGCTTGATGGCGATCAGGCGATCGAGCGTCTCGGCGAAATTCTGCTTCCCCTTCGCTTTGTTCTCGTCCGCATTGCCGTGCATTTTGGCCAGTTCCATGGCGAATTTCTGCAGGGTGATCGTCTCGCCGTTGACCGTGGCCACCACCGTTGCCGCGTGCTTCTCGGAAAACAGCGGGATCCTCTCGATCTGTTCCGCGCCCTTGGGGCGCAAGGCAATGGTCAGTTCCTGCATCTCTCCGGTCACAGCCGGCGCCGGGGCGTTGGGGGCAGGCATCCCCCCGCCGCCGCCGAAGGCAAGGGCGGCAACGGCGGACGCAAGAATCAGGATTTTGGCGGATACGACGGTTAGAAATGGTTTTTGCATGGGATCCTCTTTCTTCTTGTATCGCAGCAATGAACGATACGTTGGTAGGCGACCGGGAAAGATCGCGTTATTCCTCCAGCAGTCTGATCGTCGCCCGGGTCATCGGGGTGACCAGACCATGCGCCGTGGCAATCCTGCCGATGTCGAAAAAGTAAACGCCGTCGTTGCCCCGCGCGGAGCTGCGCGACGTCCAGATGATTTCACGCTGGCGGCCGGCGACGGCCTGCACGGAAAAATCGACCTTGGCCTCCGCGATCAGGTCCTGGTAATCGAAGACCTGCCCGGAGACGATCAGGTCCGCACCGAGAATCTTTTCGCTGGCGAGGATGTCCGCGGCCGCCAGCGACGGGCCCGCCTGCATGATCATCCGGTAGCGCAGCAGGATGTCGCGGACCCAGCCCGGCTCGTAAACCCGGAGGTTCTCGTAGCGGTTCAGCTGTTTGAGCAGGTGCAGGGTGACAATCGTCCCGGCGTGCTTCCGGGTGCTGGCATTCAGCAGCGGGACCAGCGCCACGCGGTACTCCCGCTCGGGATCGAAGGTCGCCGCGCGGAAGGTGACTTGCGGCTGCAGGCGGCTGCCGACCGCTCCGGTCGCGGCGTCCGCGGTCTTGCCGTCACCGTTGAGCAGGCGTACCCCCTGTCGGTCGGCCGTGTGGCGATAACTCGGGAAGCTGCCCGCCAGATAGCGCTGAAAGGAGGCGACCAGTTGGTCCAGCCCGTTGCCGAGCAGTTGCCGGACATCGTTCACTCTCCCCAGTCCGAGCAACCCGGGCGCCTCATCCCCGGCCAGGCCGACGCTGTCGATCCAGAGGATTTCAGGCTCGCGGCCGGTCGCGACGACCCGGGCGATCAGGGCGACCCGCGGCGGCACCGCGTCCTGCCAGGTTTCCAGGGTGCTGATCACCACGCCGTCGACGCCGAGTTCCTCCTGCAGTTGCTGGCTGGTCTCGGGAGCGATGCCGCCGACATGGCGGACGCGGTGTTTCCGCATGAACTCCTCCAGCGTGTCGTCGGCGAGCACCTGCAGCCCCGCAGCGGCCATGGTGCGGACCAGCCGATCGTGGATCTCCACCAGGGGCGCCGTGCGGTCGCTCAGGTTTTCGGTCGGCAGCACGGCGTAGCGCGAGTTCCCGGCGAGCAGCGGTGCAAAGCGGTAGGGATCGGACCAGTCGCTCTCGACCACGGTGCCCGCGGCATCGGTCGCAACCACCCTGAGCCGGTAGTCTCCCGGCTCCTTGGGCGTCCAGCGCAAATCAGACGTCGCTCCCCGCTGGAGACTCGACTCCACCCCGTCTTTCATCATCCGAAAATCGTAGACAACCGGGCCCTGACCGCCGCTGGTACGGCAGCTCAGCCGCAGCGCATTGCGCCTGGCTACGGACCCCTCCGCGGCAACGTCGACGCCGGCGATGCCCAGCGGCGGCGGGCCGGGAGCCTTCCCGGCACAGCCGGCCAGCAGCAGGGCGAGCAGCAGGGCGGCGAGCCGTTTATTCAAACAGCTGGTCGAGCAGATCATTGATGACCTGGGTTGTCACATCGTTCATCGGCTGACCGCCGCTCCCGAGCAGCCGGTCGACCGCCGTGATGCCGCCCTTGGTCGAGCTGGCGGACCAGACGACCGTGCCGTTCTGGGTCTCGATCATCTGCAGGCTCAGGGAGACCAGGTTGGCTTCGGCGGAACCGGAGCGGACCGGACCATATTCCCTGAGAACCCCGGTGATCACCGCATCCACCTCGAGGACCGCTTTCAGCTTGGTGATCTCCTCGACGGTCGGCGTCTGGGGGATGCGCACGCCGACCCGGTTGACGCCGCGCGCCACTTCACCGGGGGGGAGCACATAGATCTGCTCGGTGGCCAGCAACATCCCCATGAAGGCGTCACGGACCCGTTCACTGGCCTGGTCGTCGCTGGTCAGGTTCTGGAACGGCATGACGGCGACCGTGCGCACGGCGCTGAAGTCCATCTGTGCGTTGGTGTAGTCCGGGACAGCGGGCGGCATGAGTGAACAGCCGCCCATGCACAACTGCAGACAGCAGCCAAGCCAGACAACCAGCAGGTTCCTTGTTAATTTCATGTCGATATCCTTCTGCTGCGGGAGCAAGTCCCGGATGGTGCCGCGCCGTTCAGTAAAGGAACCGCAGCGCGAGACTGACATTCTCGAATTCGACGCGTTCCGTCAGGTCCTCCCGTTCACCCAGGGCGTACTCCACGGTCAGCTGGGTTTTGCGATTGACCTGCCAGCGCACGGTCGGGGAGAGGGACCAGCCCTTTTCCTCGTCGCTATCGTTCGTGTAACCGTAGCCCATGGTGAACATGAGCGTGCCGTCCTTGAATGGCGACCAGTTGACGAAATACTGCTGGGTCACGGTCGACTCCTGGTCCTCGCCGGTCTTGTCGGTGAAGGCGAGGTCCGCCGACAGGCTCAGGGTCGAGGTCGGCACCCAGGTGATGACCAGACGGCCATCCTGGTCGCGGGACATCGGCCGCCCGCTCTCCCGTTCCCAGGACGCTCCATAGGAGAGTGTCAGGTTCAGCCAGCGGTTGGGGATGATGTTGCTGCTGACCCGCATGAACGTGGTGTTGGTTTCGCCGCCTTCGGCCGGGTCCTGCCAGCTGTAGCCGGTGTCCAGATAAAGGCTCCACCCCTCGTACAGGTCCAGGTTGTTGCGCAGCAGGATCGTGTTGGCGGTGCTGAGGTCGCCGTCGTTCTCCGTATGGCGGTTGTAGCTGTAGGTCAGGCTCTGGTCGAAGGTCTCCAGGTATTTGGCCGTGAGTGAGGCCGAATAGCTGTAATCGGTTTCGGGCCCCTCACCCTTTTCGCGGCTTTCGGCGCGATGCAGCCGCATATTGCCGGCAAACACGTCGTCGAAGCGGTGGCTCAGCCGGGCGCCGGTGCTCAGCAGCGTCCGCTTCTCGTCGAGCGGCTGCGAACGTTCCTCGCGGTAAAGCAGATCATAGCCGGTCGATGTCCGGTCGCTATGTTTCCAGTTGACGGCAAGATCGCCGGTCCAGTCGGTGGTGACCACTTCGGGGAGGTCCGGCGCCAGCGTCCGCCGGGCGACGAGGTCCCTGATCACCAGGTTTTCCCCTGCGGGAACGGTCGGCGGCGCCAGCGGGGTGGTCACGATCTTGATGAAGCGGGTTTCCACGGAGCCGAAGGCCAGCTCGAACCGGCCTTCGGCGAAGTTGGTGCTGGCGACGGCACTGATCTCGGTCCAGTTCTCGGTATCGTTGTTGCGCACGTAGATGCGCCAGGTGAAATCGGTGCTGTGGGCGTTGCCGATATCGACGAAATTGATGAACAGTCGGTCCACCTCGGTCGGCGTGCCGAAATCTAGGCCGAAGCTGAGCTGGTCCGCTTCCAGCAGCGAATCGACCAGCAGATCGACGCTGCTCAGGGTAAAGCCGGGGTCCGGATCGCTGGTCAGGGGGGATGGATCTTCCCTGCTGCCGATGACCGTTCCGGCCGACTTCGTCGGGATCAGACGATCGCCGATCCCGGAAAATTCGATCTCCTGCCGGCGGGCCCGGAGGCTGCCGTTCACTGCGACCGCCCCCTGCAGATAGCTCCTGTTGAAACGGATGTTGCCATTGTCGGTATTGGTCAGCGTTTCAAAGTTGGTGATCTTGTTCAGGGCCTGGTTGGTCGTGTGGCTGTAGTTGAAATCGAAGTCCCGGTAGCGGTAACGGCTTTGCAGCCGGTAGTCGTCGACCTGCTGGTCATTGGTCCGCGGCGAGTTGTAGCTCAGGGTCCGCGTGTAATCGAGGTCGAGCTCCGGCCAGTCGATCGGCTTCCAGTCCAGGCCGGCGCTGTACTCTTCCGTGAAAGTGCGGGTCGTGTCCATGAACGAGGCGCTCCGCTTGATTTCGCTTTTCCGGTAGCCGGCCATGGCCTGCAGCAGCGGCGAGCTGAGCTGCAGGTCGATATAGGGACGGGTGGTGGTATTTTTCCCGTCGCTGTCCCGGCCGTCCGGGTCGGTCGTGGTGCTGTCGATCTTGTCCTGGTCGAACAACCCGCCGAAATTCAGCTTCAGGTTCGGCATGAGTTCCTTCTGCACATCCAGGCTGTAGAGCTGGGAAAACACGGTCCGCTCGGTATCATAGGCGAGCCCCGTGTCCTTCTCCGTGATCGTGCTGTCGGTGACCTCGTATTCCAGGTCGGTCAGCAGGCGCAGGCTGTCGGCCAGGGCCGGAGCCGTCCCCATCAGGACGCAACAGGCAGCGAGCAGGCTGCACCAAGCTGAGCGGCAAAGCAGAACCATCGATCACCTTGCGCCCATCACGGCGACGGCCTGGCTGTCGGGACCCAGCTCCAGCTTCCCCAATTCCCGTTTGCTGACCAGATCGATCTTCAACAGTCGCCGGCTCTGGGGGAGAAGGGCCAGCAGGGTGTTTTCCTCGTTGTCGATCGTCAGGGCCCGGACCGGCTCCGGCGGCAGGGTGAAGGCGTCGATCGCCATCGCCGCGCGCGGGTCGACCACGACGATCCGGCCGTCGTTCATCCCCACGTAGAGGAGGCCGCCGGCCCGGTCGGCCTTGAGCGAAACTGCGCCGTTGCCAATGAAGATGGGGTTGCGCAAGGACAGCGAAATGGCGTCGAGCACGGACAATTCCGCGGAAAAGTCGTTGATCAGGTAAAGCGTCCTGCCGTCCGCATCGGCCACGCCATCCAGGGGAGCTTCCTCCAGGGGGATCGTTCTCTGCACGGACTGGTTCTGCAGATCGATCACCGAGAGGAGGCTGGCGGCGGCATGGGTGACGAAGGCCCGGGTTTCGCCGGTGCCGAGAAAGAGGTTCCCCGCGTCCGCGTTCAGCCGGACCCGACCCTTCTCAAACAGCGCCTGCGTGTCGATGATGCTGACCGAGCTGCTCCCCGGATTGAGGGCGACCAACAGGTTGCCGCTTGCGGTCAGGGCCAGTTCGGTCGGCCGGTCGCCGAAGCGCAGCGGCACCCGGCCAAGGAGAGCGCCGCTGTTTACCTCGATCACCACGATGGCGTCCTCGCCGCTCAAGGCGACGTACAACCAGCCCCGGCGCTGATCGAGAGCCAGGTCGGCGGGTGCCGCCCCGACCCGGATGGCCCCCAGCACCTGGGCGGTGCGCTTGTTGAAGACGGTCAGACTCGGCGTGGTGTGGCTGCTCACGAAACCCTTGAGATTGACCAGCGCCCGTTCCGGTTTCCAGAGCGCAAACCGGGGGGTGAACAAAGCCCCGGCGGTAATGAGCCGCTCCGCGCCAAGCGACAGGAGCAGGGTCTCGGCCTGATCTTCCCGGATATCGAACGGCTCTTCGATCACCAGCCGCCCCTCGGGTGGGAGCAGATCGACCGGTCCTTCCTCGCCCTGCACGCTGGCCGAAGCGATGCGCACGGCGATCCCCCGGTAGCGGCCGGGCGGCAGGGTGAGATTGACCAGCTGCGTCTGCGCGCCGAGCAGCCGGCTGCCCTCGAAGCGGCTCTGCTGCAGCGGCAGCGGCACCTCGCCGCCGTCGAGCCGCAGGGCCGCGAGTTCGCTGACCGTGAAGGTCAGGCGGTGAGCTTCCTGGGGGAGCGGCTGCAGAAACAGGGTGAACAGGCCGGAGGGCGCCGTCGGTACCGCTGCCGGCCTGACTGCGGCGGTGCAGGCGGCCGCCTGCAGCGCCAGACAGAGCACGGCGAACAGTTTCGTGACAGGGGTGCGAACGGGAAGCTTCATGGCCATCATCCTAGGGGGTCGCCGCGCCGTGGCATTTTTCACAGAAGCGGCCCTGGCCGGCGCCGAACTCCGTAGCGAGGTTGCGCCCGTAATAGCTGAAATAAACGTCGTTGACCGTCGCGCCGACGTCACCGACAGCCGGATGGGAGTCCGCCAGCAGGCCGGCGGTGAAATCCCAGCGCCCGGCATCCGGAAAAGCCGACGCATGCGCCCGATGGCAGGTCAGGCACATGACGTTGGCGTTGGCATCCGGCCCCTGCCGGCTGTTCGGGTCGAGCAGTTGCAGCGTCGTCGTGCCGCGCTCGAACGGGACGAACTGCAGGTAGGCCGTCGCGGCCGAGCCGGAGAAATCGCCGGTGCGCAGGTAGCTGTTGTAGGTGTCGACCACCCCTTGGCCGAGCAGTGCCCCGCGCCCCGACGGGTGCGTGAAGGTGCTCCCCTCGATCCGGTGGCCGCCGTCGAGCATGGCCCCGTGGCAGTTGCCGCACCATTCACTCATGCCGGCACCATAGGCGACGTGGCTGCCGTCGCTCTCCGCGAACCTGCTGACGCTGCTCTGGCGGGCGACCGGCGCGTCGGCGACGAAGGCCGCGCCGCCGGCCGGCCGGTGGCGGGGGTCCCCCAGCAGCCGGAAGTTGCCGCAGATCGCCCCGCCGGGGGGCTCGGTGCCGTACGACCCGGAGCCGCTGACGGGGGGGGCGCCCCAGCGGGTCCCGCCGGCGCTTTGGCCGTGGGGGTCATGGCAGCTGGTGCAGCCGAGCCGTGCCGACGGATAGGTGCCGCCCGGAGCCAGGGTCAGCTGCGGGTCAGGGAGCAGGTTGTGATCGATGGCCACGATGTTGTGGCCATGGTTGTCTCCGGGGCTGCTCCCGTTCAGCCAGCTAAAGCTCCTGATCAGCCAGTAGAAATCGCCGCCCGGCGTGAGTGCCGAGCCGTCCGGGCTGAACACGGACGGGCTGTTGGGACCGCCGGGCCCGGCATGGCAGTTGAGGCAGATGGAGCTCGGGTCGGAGCTCAGCAGTAGAGACTCCCCCGCGGATCGTGCGCTGTGCATCGAATGGCAGGCGTTGCAGGAGCCGGCGCCGCCATCATGAAAGGCGTAGCTGTGGCCGGAAAAAACGCAAAGCACCAGCGCTGCCGCCACAAACAACGGGCGTCCGGCCGGCCTGGTCCTGCTGAGGAGTCTGTCGCTAATCATCGAGGCCTCGGCCCCGGATCGTAGAATGACTGCATAAACCCGGTTGCTGTTCCAAGTATTGCGGGGATTTTCCCCTTGTCTACCTGTCAAATCCGTCGGCGGTTATTGAATAAAAGGCTGACAGCGCTTAAGAAACGCTGTCAGCCTCCTGGCTTTCCCCCTGGCGGCCGGCCCATCCGGCCGGAACCGCCAGGGTTTCACTTGTCAACTTAACTGCTTATTTTTGCTTAGTCCTTCGCGTGGCACTTGTTGCACAGCTGGCGCTGATACTGGCCGTACTTGGCGACGACATCGACGGCGGCGCCATTGGCATAGTAGGGAACCGCACCGTTCGCCATCAGCGTCGAGGTGTTTTCATGCAGGATGGCCGACCCGGCGATGAATTCCGAGGTGTTGCTGTCCCAGCGCAGGGCGTTTTCGAAAGCCGAAGCATGGGCGCGGTGGCAGCTCAGGCACATGACCTGGTCGGTGCCGGTCACGCCGACGGTGCTGGCGGGATCCAGCAATTTACCATCGGAGACGCCGCGCTCGATCGGGACCAGCGGATCGAAGGCTGTGGCGGCGGTGCCGGTGAAGTCGCCGGTCTTGACATAGCTGTTGTAGGAGACCGGGACCGGGACGTCGGTCGGATGCATGTTGGTGTTGTCGTTGAACGACGGGTGGCAGCTCAGGCACCAGTCGGACATGCCGCTGCCGTAGTTGACTTTGGTGCCGGCAGAAGCGTCCGCGGTCGCAACCGGCGCATTGGCGGTAATCTGCTTGAAGCCGGCATCGCCGAGCAGACGGTAGTTGCCGGCGATCGTCCCGGCGGGCGGCTGCTTGGTGGCCTGGTTGAGATAGGAACCGGAGACGGAGATCGGGGCCGCGCCGTTGGCGGTGCCGCCGTCGATCTGGCCGTGCGGGTCGTGGCAGCTGGTGCAGCCGAGCAGCCCGGCATTCATGGTGCCGCCGGGGGCGGTGGTGTTGGTGGCATCGACCGTCAGGCCGAAGTCGGCGGCGACGACGTTGTGTCCCTTGTTGTCGGGATCAAAGGTAATAACGGTGCCGCGCTCCAGGTAATCGTGCGTGGCCGCGTCGGACACCCAGAAGAAGTCGCCGCCCTGGTTCTTGTTGGAGCCGTTGACGCTGTTGATGTGATAGCTGCTCGCGCCGGTGTGGCAGTTGAGGCAGGTGGAACTGGCGTCGGAACCCTTCATCAGCGAAGCGGCCGTGGCAGAGCCGGCCCGGGGATTGTCTGCCGAGTTGTGCATCGAGTGGCAGCCGTCACAATGTGCGACGCCGCCGCCGTGGAACGCGAAAGCGCTCCCGCTGGTCAGGACGAGTCCCGCTGCCATGGCCAAGATCATCTTGCTTGCTTTCATGGTGTTGCCTCCCATTGCTGTGTGGTTGATCGCGTATCGACATCTCCGGAGTTGCCGATATGCTGATTTCGAACTGTGCTTTCAACCAGGAGCAATCGGCGTGCCAGCACGGTTTAAAAAAAATAACTCAACAATTACAATGGCTTGTGAATGAAGCTTGAATTTCTTCCATTCTCTTCGCACGGCCCGTCTGGAGATTTTCCAAATTCATTTTGGGAGATTTCCAAATTTTCCGGGGCTACCGTCCCAGAGAAATCGTGTAGACGCCGACCCCTTTGTTGGCGGCCTGCGCGACAAAGATCCGATGCCTCTCCGGGTCGAGCGCCAGGTCGTCCGGGACGATCATGTCTTCCGGCCGGTCGCCCCGGTAGCCGAACTCGCCCAGGAAGACGAAATCAGAGGCGAACACCATAACCACCGAACGCAACCTGTCCGCCACGTAGATATTTCCCTGCGGGTCGGCGACGATCCCGGAGACGACTCCGAATTTGCCGGGGCCGCTCCCCGGCGAGCCGAAAGCGGCGAGAGCCCCGTCCGGCTTCAAACGAAACGCGCTGAACAGGGTAGGCACCGTAAAATAGATGCTGCCATCGGTGCCGATGCTGAAGCCGCTGATCTCGAGGGACAGGGTCTTCTTTTTTTCCGGGTCCTGCTCCCTGGCCATCCGCTCGAAGTCGGCGGTGAGATCGTATGCCTGGCGGAAAGCGCCGTCGGACTGCAGGACGACAATCTGCAGCTCTCTGGAGTCGAGCAGATAGAAGAGGCCACCCTGGCACTTCATCCGATCCGGATCGAATTTTTGATACTTTTCCGGAAGGTTTTCGAGGGTGATGACCGCTTGCGGTTCGCCGCGGAAGTTGAGGACCTGAATGGCGTCCCTCTGGAAATTTCGCGCCAGGAGATAAATGGCGCCGTCATCCCCCGCAGCGACATCCTTCGCGGCAACGATCGACCCGTCGCCGCCAAAGGCGAACACCTCCATCCCTTGCTGATTGTAGATGCGGATTTCGTTCAGGCTCTGATCAAGGGTATAGAGTTCCTGCTGGCGGGGATCGAAGTCGAGCCGCGCCCACTGGGAGGCGACGGGACCGGAAAAATCGGAAAGCAGGTACTGGAAGCTTGCCTGGAGCGAGGCTCCGCCACGTTGGCTCTGCTGCAGTTCGGCCGATGCAGCCGATGGCGTCAGCAGTATGGCGCAGAGAAAGACCGGGAAGAGGGAAGACAGGGGTTTGACCGGGCCGGGAATTTTCATGGCTCCCATTATTCAGCAATCAACGTGCCATGTGGCGCCGGAATAAAACAACCAATCAAGTCAACAAATTAGCGGCGTGAAGAATAGACCTGGGTGGGATCCGGCGGGAAATCTGGGAATTTTCCCGAATCGATCTGGGAAAATTCCCAGATTCGTGTTCGGAGCCCTTTTCCTGCAGTGGGCTGTCATGGCTTTCTCGGTGATCACTTCCACGGCATGAAAACTGCAATTACTGGTCGTTAACTTGACAAATCTGGTATGAATAAGGTAACTAATTAATCTACAAGTCATTCTCGATTAGGGCGGTATGCAGAGACGTTTTACATGAAGAAGCAAGGAATACGGCGTTTCCCCTCAAAGCTTCCCACCAGGCTCGCGCGACTGACGGTTTTCACCCTGACCTCTCTCCTGCTGCTGGCTGCCTGTAACCGGCAGGAGGCACCGGAGGCTCGCTCACAACCGGCAAGCGACTCCCGAACCATCAAGATCGGCCTGATCCCGGAACAGGATATCTTTGTTCAGAAGAAGCGTTACGAGCCTCTGCTGGCGCAACTCGCCAAGGAACTGCACCGCCCCATCGAGATCAGGATGCTCCCGCGCTACGGGAACATCATCGAAAATTTCCGTGAACTCGACCTCGATGGCGCCTTCCTGGGCAGTTTCACCGGCACGCTGGCGATCGGTGAACTGGGTGTCGAGCCTTTGGCCAGGCCGCTTTATAGCGACGGCAGCTCCACCTACTATGGAATGATCTTTGTACGGCGAGGCAGCGGCCTCCACTCGGCCAGGGATCTGCGCAGCAAGCGGCTGGTGCTGGTCGACAAGGCGACCACCGCCGGTTACCTGCTGCCGCTGGCCTACTTCAAGTCACTTGGGATTGCCGATTACCGGACCTGGTTCAGGGAGGTCTATTTCAGCGGCAACCATGAGGATGCCATTCGCGATGTCCTCTCCGGGGATGCCGATATCGGCGCGGCCAAAAACACGATCTTCTACCAGGTGGCGAAAGCGGATCCGCGGGTGCTGCGGGAACTGGACATCCTTGCGGTCTCTCCCCATGTCCCTACCAACGGACTGATGGTCCGAAGTGAACTCCCCGACCTCCTCAAGCAGACCTTGAAGCAGAAGCTGCTGACCATGCACGAAACGCCGGAAGGCCGGAAGATCCTGGGCGATATGCAAATCGCGAGATTTATCGAAACCCGGGCTGAGGACTACCGGCCGGTGAGCGACTATGCCGCCGGCATCGGGCTGGATCTGAAGAACTACGACTATCACAATAATTAAATGAAGCGCCCGCCATGAAGAAACAGGTCCTGCTCGGCCTCGTCCTGATGATTGCAAGCTTTATCGCCGGGGGTCTCTACATCGCCGCGTCGATCCAGAACGTCACCGACAAGTTGGGGAAGGTCATTTCCTTCCACCAGGTGGAGTTTCTGCGCGGGACGCTGGAACACCGGATCAAGGCGGTCCAGACCGATCTGCTGCTGCAAGGTTCGCCGCATGCCAGCAGCTTTGACAATGCCGTGGCACTTATCGAATCGATGGAGGATGCGGCGGACGTCTGCCGGAGTTGCCACCATTCGGAACTGACCAGCAGGCGCCTGGCCGAATTCGAAAAATCAGTCGAACAGTACATGAAGCTGCTCAGCCGGACCCTGACGCTCCGGGCCAACAGCGCACGGCTGGAAAATGCCCGGACGGTGGCGTTTTCCCATGGGGAACATTTGTTGCATGATCTGAACCTGTTGTCGACGGCCTCGGCGGACCGGATTTCCGAGCGAATCGGCCGGATCCAGGAGGATATCAAGGCCACCAACAACTTCCTGATCGCGTGCCTGGTCCTCGGCCCGGTGACCATCGTCATTGTCACGGGGCTGTTTCTCCGGCGTTTTGCCGGGTCGATCGGTACCCTGGTCAATGCCGCGCAGGTCCTGAAGCGCGGCGACCTGGATTACCGTATTAGCGAACCGCTCGATGGCGAATTCCGCACCCTGGCCAACGCCTTCAATGGCATGGCCGGCGCCATCAAAGAGGAACAGCAGAAATTCGCGGCGATGTACAAATCCTACCAGACCCTGTTTGAAACGGCGGGCGACGCCATCATGATCACCAGGCTAGAAGGCGTGCGGCCGGGACAAATCCTCTCCGCCAATCGGGCGGCCTCGGAGCTTTACGGCTATTCCAGCGCCGAACTGCTGCGGATGAGCGTCGTCGACCTGCTCCCCGAGGGGAAGGGGGACAAGTTTCTGGCGCGGACTCGGGCCGGGCTTTCCGCGGAGTGGTCGCATCAACGGGTCAGGCGGCGGCGGAAGGACGGTTCCCTGATCAGCGTCGATCTGAGCATGGGACCTTTGCAGTTGGGGGAGGAAAAGTGTCTGCTCAGCTTCTGCCGCGACATTACCGAGCAGCTGCGCGCCGAAGCGGAGCTGCAGCGCGCCAACCAGATGGCGCTGGTCGGACAGATGAGCGCCGGGCTGGCCCACGAGATCAAAAACCCGCTGGCCGGCATCAAGACCACCCTGGATGTCCTCGCCGATGACCTTGACCTGAATCCCCACGATCAGGAGCTGTTCGCCAGGGTCAGCAACGAGATCAACCGGATGGAAAAGCTGCTCAAGAGCCTGCTGAACTATGCCCGGCCGCCGGAGCCGCAATTCGACTTCATCGACATGAACCGGCTGCTCGAAATCTCGCTCGGCAACGTCGAAACCGCGGCGCGCAGAAATCCGGAACTTGCCGTCCGGTTCACCACGGTCTTCGCCCCGGACCTGCCGCGGGTCGAGGCGGATTCGTCCCAGCTGCAGCAGGTTTTCCTGAACATTCTCCTCAATGCCGTCGATGCCCTGGAAAGCGAGGGGACGATTTCCATCGAGACCCGGCGGGACGATGAGGATCACATCATGATCACGATTGCCGACACCGGGAAGGGGATCCCGGCGGCGACGCTCGAAAAGATCTTCAACCCATTTTTCACCACCAAAAGCAAAGGGACCGGCCTCGGCCTGTCGATCTGCAAGCGGCTCGTCGAACAGCATGGCGGCCAGATTCAGGTCGAAAGCCAGGTCGAGCACGGCACGACTTTTGTCATTACCCTGCCGCTGGCCCATAGGGAACGGGAGTTAGGCGTATGAACAGAAAAGGGCGGATATTCCTGCTGGACGATGACGAACTGATCATCAGCATGCTGGCCAGAGCCCTGCAGAAGGACGGTTACGAAGTCGGCATGCTCGGCAACCCGCACCAGGCGGTCGAGAAGATCTGCGCCTGGCAGCCGCATGCCTTACTGATGGACATCGATCTGGGGGAGGGCCCGAGCGGCCTTGACCTGCTCGAAATGCTGCAGGAGGAAGGGGCCGATTTCCCGGTCATCATGCTCACGGCCGACGATTCCGCCGAATCGGCGATCCGTGCCATGCGCTGCGGTGCGGCCGACTACCTGACCAAGCCGTTCAACATCGAGGAAGTCAGGATCGTCCTTGAAAAGCTGTTGGCCAGCACCCGCTTGAAAAACGAGGTCGAATACCTGAAGAAATCACCCACTGCGACCCTCGGCAGGATCTTCATCGGCGAATCCGCCATTATCAACAAGCTGTTGGGAGACGCCCGCAAGATTGCCGAGGCCGGGGTGCAGTCGGTCTTGATTACCGGCAAGTCGGGAACCGGCAAGGAAGTCCTCGCCCGCAACATCCACTACTGGCGTTTCGGCGCCCGCAAGGATTACGAGAGCATCCCCTACATCGCCATCAACTGCACCGCTCTCCCCGAGAACCTGATCGAGGGAGAGCTGTTCGGCCACGTCAAGGGGGCGTTTACCGACGCGAAAAGCGACAAGAAAGGGGTGTTCGAGCTGGCCGACGGCGGCACGCTGCTGCTTGACGAAATCGGCGACATGCGCCCCGACCTGCAGGGGAAGCTGCTGCGCGTGCTCGAGGAGCGGACGGTGCGCCGGCTCGGCGGCAAGATCGACCAGCCGATCGATGTCACGATCATCGCGGCCACCAACCGGGACCTGCGCAAGGCCGTGCTTGACGGGGATTTTCGGGAAGACCTGTTCTATCGGCTCACCTCGTTTGCCGTCGACATCCCCCCCCTGTGCAAACGCGAAGACGACGTCCTGCTGCTGACCAGACATTTCCTCCAGGGGTTTGCCGCCAAATATTCGAAGCCGCCGATCGAGCATATCGCCGACGATGCCTGCGAACTGCTCAAGGCCTATGCCTGGCCGGGGAACGTCCGTGAACTGCGCAACGTCATCGAGCGCTGCGTCGTCATGGAGAATACCGACACGCTCTCCGCCGAACACCTCCCCCTGACGATCGGCGGGAGCAACCAGCAGTTCACCCCTTCACGCAAGATCTTCCAGGCGATCATGCCGGATGAGGGGATCTCTCTCGAATTGGTGGAAAAGTCCTACATCAAGCTGGCCCTGGAACGCTCGGACCACAATATGACCAAGGCGGCGAAGCTGCTGCAGGTCAGCTACGACATCCTCAGATACCAGGCGAAAAAGTACCAGCTGGTCTAGCGTGCTCCGCAACGTCGAAGGCCCCCGGTTATTGCCGGGGGCCTTCGCATTTTAACGATAATCTCGTTTCTACCTCGCCTGCTCGACGCGTTCCTCGAACCAGTTGCTCCCTTTTTGCAGGTCGCGTTCCGCCCCCTTGAGCGTTTCGCAGCCGGCGAGCAGCAGGCCGATGGCGATCAGGATGGCAGTCAGTCGCATGCCGGTCATGGCTGATCCTCCCCGATGGTGGTCTGTTTTTCCCGTTTTAGCCGTCGTTCCTCAATAAGCATATCCCAGATCAGCAGGGTCACGCCAACGCAGATCGCCGAGTCGGCGACGTTGAAGGCCGGCCAGTGATGATGGCGCCAGAAGACGTCGAGAAAGTCGATGACTTCACCGAGGCGCACCCGGTCGATCAGGTTCCCCAGCGCCCCGGAAAAGATCAGGGCGAGGGCAATCGCTCCGAGCGTCTGGTCGGCGCGCAGGCTGCGCAGGTACCAGAGGATCACCAGCAAGGCGATACTGGCGACGGCGATGAAGAACGGCACGCGCAGCGCGCTGTTCGACAGGATGCCGAAAGCCGCCCCCTGGTTGCGGATGTAGGTGAGATGGAACCAGCCCTTGATGACCGGTACCGATTCGTACAGTTCGAAATTGGCGTCGACGTACAGCTTGGTCGCCTGGTCGAGGATCAGGACGACGGTGGTAACGATGGCCAGAAGGCGATAACGGGACATGAATGGCTCTCGAAGGAATTTAACCGTCATCGTAGGGGCGGGTCTCCCCGCCCAGAGCGCGGTGACCGCGCTCCTACACCGTCAACGCCCTGGCACAACGAGGGCAGATTTCCGGGTGCGTCGCGTTCGAACCGATCCCCGTCGAATAGTTCCAGCAGCGCGGGCATTTTTCGCCATCCGCCCGCTCGACGCGGATGGCCAGCCCCGGCAGCGCCTCGCTGGCGGTTCCGTCGGCCAGCGTTTCGGCCAGTTCGGCCCGGGAGACGATAAACAGGGTGGCCAGCTCATCGCACTCGGCCTGCAGCAGCTCGCGCAGCGCTCCCGGTGCGGCGGCCAGGAGAACCTTCGCTTCCAGGCCGGAGCCGATCAGTTTGGCGGTGCGCGCCTGTTCGAGGCACTTCGAGACTTCCCCGCGGACGGCGAGCATCTGGTCGTAGCGGGTCTCCAGTGCCGGATCGGCCCATTCCGCGGCGAGTTGCGGGAAGCCGGCCAGGTGCACGCTGGCTTCCCGTTCGCCCGGCAGGTAACCCCAGATTTCGTCGGCGGTGAAGGAGAGCACCGGGGCCATCAGGCGGGTCAGGGTGTCGAGAATGGCGTACATCGCGGTCTGCGCGCTGCGCCGCTCGACACTCTTGGCCGGCGCGGTGTAAAGCCGGTCCTTGAGGACATCGAGGTAGAAGGCGCTCATCTCCACGGCACAGAAGTTGTGCACCGCATGGTAGAGGACGTGGAACTCGTAGTCGTCGTAGGACTTCTGCACGCGGTCGGAGAGCCCTTTGAGCTTGCTCAGCGCCCAGCGGTCGATGGCCAGCAGTTCCGCCGGGGGGACGGTGTCGCCTGCCGGGTCGAAGTCGTGGATGTTGCCGAGGATGTAGCGCGCGGTGTTGCGGATGCGTCGGTAGGCCTCGGAGACCTGCTGCAGGATGTTGTCGCCGCAGCGGGTGTCGTTGCGGTAGTCCTGGGTCGCCACCCACAGGCGCAGGATCTCGGCGCCGTATTTCTTGATGACCTCTTCCGGGGCGACCACGTTGCCCATCGATTTGGACATCGGCCGTCCCTCCTGATCGAGGACGAAGCCGTGAGTCAGCACCGCCTTGTACGGTGAGGTGCCGCGAGTGCCGACTGCGGCCAAAAGGCTCGAATGGAACCAGCCGCGGTGCTGGTCGCTCCCCTCCAGGTAGAGGTCGGCCGGGGATGAGAGCTGCGGCAGCTGTTCGACCACCGCGGCGTGGGAGACGCCCGAGTCGAACCAGACGTCGAGGATGTCCATCTCCTTGCGGAACTCCTTGGCGCCGCAGCCCGGGCAGACGGTGCCGGCGGGGAGCAGCTCGGCCGCCTCTTTCTCGAACCAGACGTCGCTGCCGCCGGTCTCGAAGAGGTCGGCGACATGGTGCATGACCTTGCCGTCGGCCAGCGCCTCGCCGCATTGCGTGCAGTAGAAGGCGGTAATCGGCACCCCCCAGCTGCGCTGACGGCTGATGCACCAGTCGGGGCGGTTGGCGATCATGTTGTAGATCCGCTCGCGTCCCCAGGACGGGATCCAGCGGGCGGCGTCGATGTGCTTGAGCGCCTGGCCGCGCAGGTCGTTGGCCTCCATGGCGACGAACCACTGCTCGGTGGCGCGGAAGATGATCGGTTTCTTGCAGCGCCAGCAGTGCGGGTAGCTGTGGGCGACCTTCCCCTCTTTCAGCAGCGCCCCCACTTCCAGCAGTTTGGCCGTCACCTGCGGGTTGACCGCCGGCACCTTCTCGCCGCCGAACAGCTCCAGGGTCGGCAGGTAGCGGCCGTGATCGTCGACCGGGTTGTAGATCTCCAGCCCGTAGCGCAGACCGGTCAGGTAGTCGTCGTGGCCGTGGCCCGGGGCGGTGTGGACGCAGCCGGTGCCGGCCTCCAGCGTCACGTAGTCGCCGAGGACGATCAGGGAGGGACGCGCGTACAGCGGGTGACGGCAGTTCTTGCGTTCGAAGATTCCGGCTTCGAAGGTGGCGACCACCGGTCCCGGCGTCCGGCCGATCTCCTTGAAGACCGTCTCCTTGAGCCCCTCGGCCATGACCAGCAGCTCCCCCTCCGATTCGACCGCCACGTAGGGGAGCTCGGGGTTGAGGGCCACCGCCAGGTTGGCGGGGATGGTCCACGGGGTGGTGGTCCAGATCACGAAGAAGAGCGGCTTGCCGGCGAGGGCTTCGAGTCCGGCGGGCAGGCTGTCGTTGTAGGGGAACTTGACGTAGATCGACGGCGAGGTGTGGTCGCCGTACTCGACCTCGGCCTCGGCCAGGGCGGTGACGCAGGAAGAGCACCAGTGCACCGGCTTCTTCCCCTTGTAGAGCCCGCCGCGCTCGGCGAAACGCGCCAGCTCGCGGGCGGTGGCGGCTTCGTAGTCATTGGTCATGGTCAGGTAGGGGTGCTCCCAGTCGCCGAGGACGCCCAGGCGGCGGAATTCGTCGCGCTGGATATCGATCCACTGCTGCGCGTACTTGCGGCACTCGCGGCGGATCTCCACCTTGCTCATGGTCCGTTTCTTCTCGCCGAGCTGTTGATCGACCTTGAGTTCGATCGGCAGGCCGTGGCAGTCCCACCCCGGCACGTAGGGGGTGTAGAAGCCCTGCATGCGCCGGCTCTTGACCACGATGTCCTTGAGGATCTTGTTGAGGGCGTGGCCGATGTGGATGTGGCCGTTGGCGTAGGGGGGGCCGTCGTGCAGGGTGAAGTTCGGCTGGCCGGGCTGCGGCTCGCTGACCCGGCGGTCGAGCTCCAGCTCTTCCCAGCGCTTGAGCAGTTCGGGCTCGCGCTGCGGCAGGCTGGCGCGCATCGGGAAGTCGGTGACGGGGAGGTTCAGGGTGTCTTTGTATTCCATGGCCATGCTCCTGGCGGAATTGAGGCATCAAAACGAATTTCACAACTTATGCGGAAGCGCCCGACAAGTCAAGATTTCCGGAAGAATTCCGGGGACTGCGCAGGGGTCAACGAGAGGGCTGGCACAGCCGGCGCAACAGCAGGTAGCCGAGGGTGCCGGCAAGAAGCGAGGCGGCGAAGATCCCCACCTTGGCTGCGGCAATCAGTTCCGGAACATTTTCGTAGGCCAGGTTGGTGATGAACAGACTCATGGTGAAGCCGATCCCGCCGAGCAGCCCCAGGCCGAAAATCTGCGACCAACGGGTGCCGGCGGGAAGCTCGGCCAGTCCCAGCGTTACCGCCAGCCAGGCAAACAGGGTAATGCCGAGCGGTTTGCCGATCAGCAGTCCGCAGGTAATGCCGATGGTGACGGGGTGGCTGGCGGCGGTGGCGAGTTCGCTAAGGTCGATGGCGATGCCGGCGTTGGCCAGGGCGAAGATCGGCATGACGCCGAAGACCACCCAGTGATGCATTTCATGTTCCATCCGCTGCAACGGGCTCATGGCGTCGTGGCAGGTGTGTTCCAGCGCCAGCAGCGTGCCGAGTTTCTCTTCGTCCAGGAACGGCCCGGGGATGATGGCATGGGCCCGGTAGCCGGCCACCAGTCGTTCGGCTTCGGCGAGGAACGCATCGTGGCCGTGACGTGGCCGTACCGGCACGGCCATGCCGATCAGGACCCCGGCGACCGTGGCATGGATCCCCGATTTGAGCAGGGCCACCCACAACAGCAGGCCGACCAGGGCGTAAAAATTCGGCGTCTTGATCCCCAGACGATTGCCGCTGGCGAGGATAATCAGAAAGATTGCACCGAAAGCCAGAGCAGAGAGGTTCAGCCTACCGGTATAAAAGAGGGCAATGACCAGTACCGCGCCGAGATCGTCGACAATCGCCAGGGCGGTGAGGAAGATCGCCAGCGAACGCGGAATGCGATTACCGAGCAGGGCGATGACACCGAGAGCGAAAGCGATGTCGGTGGCCATCGGGATTGCCCAGCCGCGGGCCTGGAGCCCCTCGGGGTCAACCAGCATGAAGAACAGGGCTGGCAGCAGCATGCCGCCGATGGCGGCGGCGACGGGGAGCGCCGCCTTGCGTGCGCCGGCGAGTTCCCCGGCAAGGAATTCACGCTTGATCTCCAGGCCGACGACGAAGAAAAACACCGCCATCAGGCCGTCGTTGATCCAGTAGTGCAGCGATTTGCTGAGGTCAAATGGAGGAATGCCGACCGTCAGCTTGAGTTCCCACAGGTGGAAATAAGCCTCGCTCCACGGCGAATTGGCGAGCAGCAGGGCAAGGGCCGTTACGCCGAGCAGCACCAAGCCGCCGGCTACCTGGCTTTTGAAAAACTCTTCGAAGGGGTGCAGAAATTGGTTAAGTAGACGTTTCATGGCGATTGTCGTTTCAATTGTGCCAAAAATCTCCGGCGGGTCAACCTGAAGTCAGGCCTCCCCGGCGGGCGTGCCGGCAGACGGGGCAGAGCGGACAGGCCGGGCAGTCCGGCCGCTGCTTGCGGCAGTGACGCTTGGCCAGTGTGACGATCAGGGCGTGGTATTCGTTGAAGAGGGGAACGTCGGTGGGAAGTTCACTCATGAAACGGGTGCGGACCACCTCGTAGCTCTCGGTGCCGGCCAGCAGACCGAGGCGGGCGAAGATCCGCCGGGTGTAGGCGTCGACCACAAAACTCGGTCGGTGGGCGGCATAGAGCAGGATCGAATCGGCCGTTTCCGGGCCGATCCCCGGCAGGGCCAGCAGCCGGCGGCGGGCTTCATCGAGCGAGCCGGCACACAGGTTTTCGACGCTGCCGGCATAATGCTCGACCAGGACCGTGGTCACGTGTCGGAGCCGGACGGCTTTCTGACGGAAGAAGCCCGCAGGGCGGATCAGCAGTTCCAGTTCGCCGATGGGCAGCCGCCGGATCGCCGTCGGCGAGAGCGCTCCCGCCGCCCTGAGGTTGGCGATGGCCTTCTCGACGTTGGTCCAGGCGGTGTTCTGGGTGAGGATGGCACCGACGATCACCTCGAAGGGGGTCTCGGCCGGCCACCACTGCTGTTGGCCGAAATGAGCCTCCAGTTGCCGGAAAACGGACTGAATATCGCATCCCGCCGCAGTCATGCCAGCAGACCGGCAAGCTGGTCTGCCGCGACTTCGGCGCCGTTGGCGGCCAGGGTCTCCCATGGCCGGGGAAGAGCGAGCAATCGCTCCAGAGCCGCCTTGAGATCGCCGCGCCGCAACTGCTCGTTGTCGATGGCGACGGCCCGGCCGTAGCGCTGCAGCCCTTCGATCAGCAGCGTCTGCTCGCGGAAGTTGCCGCGCGAGGTGTAGATGACCGGGGTCTGGTGCGCCAGGCATTCGGCGACGATGCCGTAGCCGGGCTTGGTGATGACGGCATCGGCGGCGTTGACCAGGTCGGGGTAGGCGATGCCGGTCGGCAGCGGCCGCAGCCGCGGCTGGCCGGCGGCCAGGGCCGGTTCGGACAGAAACACCCAGTCGTCCAGTTGCGCCAGATCGCCGAGGGGCGCCTCCTGCAGGCCGAAGCCGCCGAAGGAGAGCAGGGCGAGGCGCTGGCCGCCGCTTACCCCCAGACGGCTTCGCACGGTCTCCTTGGGGAGGGTGCCGAGCCGGGCGACCATCGGCAGGTCGATCACCCGGTCCACCGGCATCGGTCCGTGGAACGGCAGGCGCAGTGCCAGGCTGGCCTGCCGGTAACAAGCGTGCTGCCAGTCAATGATGGCGGCGAGGCGTGGAAACTCGTCAAGGAATTCTTCGTAGATCCAGTCCCAGGTAAAGTTGCTGAGAATGACCGCCGGGATGCCGGCCGCCGCGGCAGCGGCACAGGGGAGGGCGGCAACATCGGTGACCACGAGGGACACACCGTCGCGACGCAGCCTTTCGGCTTCGGCTGCAATCAGCCCGGCAGCCGAAGCCTGCAGCTGCAGGCAGGCCTCGATCGTCGCCTCCGGGCACATCACCAGGCTGTCGATCTGGCGGACGCCGATATCGAGGGTGCGGACTGCAAC